>NZ_JCAIOL010000006.1:0-383547 GCF_059587065.1 Neobacillus sp. DZ-9 | reverse complement strand
TAATTCCAATTACAAGGGTTATGAAATCCTGCGAATAAGGGAGCATTCGAGAGATATTCGTATTAAACTGAGGGAGTTGAATAAGGCAATCGATATTATTAGCATTTTTGGGACTTTTAAATAATTCCAAAACAATATAATTTAATTTATAATATGGCTATCTTTATTTTTAAGGGGTTATTTATGGAACTAATTACAGGTAAGGTCTTATTAATTTCTCTGTTCATATTGATAATTACAATGATTGAAACATTAGCTTATTCAACTAGAATTTCAGGAGCACGAGTAAAATTAATTGCAACAGCATTATCTTTGTTTAGTACACTAGTGATTGTTTCAAGGTTTTCTACGATGATTCAACAACCTTTGACAGCTAAACTGATTGCAGATGCACCACATATAAACAAGTTACACTACATTGAGGAACAATATAGAATTTTAATCGGTGTAACTACAATTGGCGTATTGTTCGGCATTTTGTTGTTTCCGACCTTCATTAATATCTTTTCAAGAGCTATTGTTCAGCTTTCAAATCAACGTGGTTCAATAATTGGATTGTTTGCTAATCAATTCAATCGAAATGGCGTAAAAAAATTTTTTATGTGTTTTAGGCTACCTAGATTTACATATCTAAAGGGAATTACCTGGAAAACTATTCCGAAACGACTCTTCGTGATTAATGTTATCATTTCAGCTGTTTTTACCATTGGGGTACTATCCTCAATATATGCATCTATGTTAGTACCTAAAGATTATGCTCAGGCTGCATCAATGTCATCTGGGATTATAAATGGTATAGCAACAATTTTATTATCATTGTTTATTGACCCTAAAGCTTCCGTATTAGCTGATAGAGTAATGAAAAAACAAACTAATTATATATATTTAAAAAGTTATTCTTTGACAATGATTAGTTCTAAATTTTTGGGTACTGTTGTGGCGCAATTACTGTTTATTCCTGCCGCATATTATGTAGCTTGGTTTGCTAAGTGGATTTAAGGGGTTATTGCTATATTAAGGTTGTGCTAGAGTAAAACTATGAGTTGCTTCGGCAACTCTTTTTGTTGTGTCAACTAAAGGGATGAATTGACATCCTTTTTTTTCTAAGATTGTGAAAGGATAACACTTAAACTGACGGGTGCAAGAGTTCCAGATGGATCGCTGCGGTGGCCTTTTTTCTCGTTGTGCTAACGTGGCAGGTTAGCTGAAGAAGGAAAACAACAGTCAACACAGAAGAAATGATGGAACTGTTGTATAGATGAGGCGATTGTTAAAAAGCCGAGCAAGGGTATTTTGTGAAGGTGAATCATATGATGTTGAGATATTTATTGCTATGACATAGAAATTGCCCTTTATTAGTGAGGTTTAATTTCATACACGTTACCTTTGAATAACTGGTGTATGTCAATAGTTCATTAACTTTTAGGTGACAGGCTAAAAAAGAGAGCCCGTAGGCTCTTTGGAAACATGTTTAATTCATATGCTTAAAAGAATCCGCGTCTTCTTCTTTCGATTTCGATACGTCTTCTTCTTTCAATTTCGATTTCGATACGTCTTCTTCTTTCTATCTCGATTTCGATTTCAATACGTCTTCTTCTCTCTATCTCGATTTCGATTTCAATAGGGAGAAACCCTCTTCTTCTAAAGCCGTCAGGAAAAAAAACCAAGTGTAATTATCCTCCTATCTTTTCAGTATCTTGACAAAGGGACAGATTAAAATTAATTTGCCCTTAGTTCCGTACAATTTAGTAGCCCACAAAAGAAGTCCCGACAATGATTAGGAGAATGAACAATACCACGATTAATGTAAAAGACATACTTAATCCGTCACCCATGTAAATCAACTCCAGGACCTATTGGGTTATTTGAGGAATGAAAACTTTCCCCTATTTATATATATTTCTTTGGACAAGTCTTGATTGGACAATAATCATCATATTTCTACGAAATCCGCAATTTGCTTATCCCTAAAAATAAAAAGGCGTCTGCAATTATAGCAAACTCCTCGTGGAGGTAACTTATCTACGATGCTTTCGGCAGAACTAGTCTCTACTTAGAGAGATTACTAGTCCTTAGTTAGAGACTAGTGAAAGTTTTTCCTGCAATAAATGCAAAAGTGCTAAAGAAAGAATAAACGAAAATACGTTCAACATTTATTGCAAGGGAGATTTATATTTAAAACATTTGTTCAAGCATTAGGCTCTTTTAATGATTGTTGTTAATTCTCTTCTTTAACTTAAGGGGAGTTAAATAGTTATCTTAATTTTGAATGTTGTCTTATTCGTAGGGTTCAAATATGTACGGAGTACCAGGTTTCTTTAACAAAAGGGCACTGCGACCCATCAGTTTAGCATAACTGGCCTCCACCCCTTGGAAAGGCATGACGAAGGAATGAGAGGGCAATTGACCCGTTGAGACATGGGAGGGAAAGCCTTCAGGGGCGGCGTGGAGATGTGCATTATATGGTAAAATATGGAGTGGTAGCTAACTCCTTTATTTCACCATGCCTTCACGAAGCCAAAATGATCTGAACTCATTTCATTTACACGTAATTCCAATAACAAGGGTTATGAAATCCTGCGAATAAGTGAGCATTCGAGAGATATTCGTATTAAACTGAGGGAGTTGAAGAAGATGAGAATCTAGTCTAAACTGATTTGGAAAGCATATTCATCGAAAAAAGTCGCCAATCTAATTATGTATTCTCAAACAAGAAAGGATTGGATATATATGTCGTACAATTGGGGTCCAGATGACAACTTAGCATGGAGAGATGAACATGCTGAACCTTTTTAAGATGTTCCATGGCGGCACCGGAACGACGTCGGTTGATAGTGGGGTGCCCCTGCAGGGAATCTTCTATGGTGTGAACTCGGCAGGCAATCTCGAATGGAATAATTATTATGGCTTTGGTGAGCCATGGTGGGACTCGGCGAATGAGCATAATTGGGATTTCAACACTGGCAACGTGATTCGCCCCGGCTTTGATAATATGTTACATGTGTTTGGATGCGGTGACGGTGTCATCATGGCAGTCCATCAAAACGGGAATCTGCACTGGTACTTCTACAATGGGAACGGCGAAGAAGACGTGACCGGCACGCACGGCTGGCATCTCAATTCTGGAAATCGGATAGGACCTGGCTGGCAGAACTGGGCTAACTTCAAGCACATTCATGGATCAGGAAGAGACATCTTCGGGATTAATGAAAATGGGGAGCTTCAATGGTTCCAATATAATGGTAATGGGGAGCAAGATCCTTCAGGGAATCTTGGCTGGCATCCCAATTCCGGCCATGTGATCGACCTTGGCTTTGACTGGCAGAACATGAAACATGTTTTAGGAGACGTAACCGATCTTGGAGGATTCGGGCATGTCATCATGGCCGTCGACAGAAATGATAATCTCTTCTGGAACAAATACACTGGCCAGGGCGAGGGGCCTGAGCGTGACTGGGATTATAGGTCTGGAACTCGCATCGGCAGAGTGCCATTTGTGAAAGCATCACACAGTGTTGTTGTACACTTTAAGACCTTATTACCTCTTTCTAGAGAGAGAATATATTGGATTAGTGAACAGTTTCAACCTATGCATGAACTTTTTGCACAAGGCGGTATAGCTGTTTACCGAGGTACAACAGAGGATCTTAGTAATAATTCAAACTTACAGCGGCTTAAAAATATCAATGTGGGCCGCTGTGCAATATATGATCAGCCTACACAGGAAATAATTGAACTTTTTGAGAATCGTAATAATGTTGGTCCCAATGAATTGGTGGTCTATTTAGTAGATAATATAATTGGAGGCATTCCGGGGGAGACTGCTTCAGGCTGTGCGGTTCACCCAAACGGAAAGCCTGGAGCGGTTGTAAATTGTAATTTTGGTCCTCTCGGGACCGGCGATTCTAGGGGATTTGCATGGTTGGTGGCTCATGAGGTGGCACACGTTCTAGGCTTAAAAAATCATTCTACAAATCAAGATAACTTGATGTATGTAGGGGTGAAGTTTTCGAAATTTCCACCTAATCTCACCGGTTCGGACTTCACTTGCCTGCACAGCAGCGAATTTTGCCGCCCATGCCAAACAGTGGTCGGGGACGCCCCTCACTACATCGGTGATTACCATCCCCATACAATGTAGAAAACCAAAATAGCCTAACTCCTAAAAACTGTCCTTAGGGGCAGTTTTTTTTGTGTGGGGATCGGGGAGGGATTTTTCGATCACAGTTGCGAGTGAGTAAAGAGCGAAAAAGTAAAAAACGAAAAATGGGCGGTTCCGTTTTTTGGAAGAATCCCGCTGGCTTTACTTCCATCAATTTTATAGTGACACTTCAAAGGTACCGAATTCAGTGAGAAAGTTCTTTGTACAGACCATTATTAACAGAGCTAATCATCTAATTTCATTAAAAACAGAAGCAGAAAAAGAGTTTCGTGTAATTTGTGTTTTACACTTCCCGAATTATACAAGACTCTAATTCTGATTCCCCCTACTCAAAGTGCATATGAACGCTTTTTTGATGGATTCTTTAGTGCAGAGAAATATGGAAGGACAGCTATCCCAATAAATCAAGACACCTTCAAAACCGAATGGGGATTCACTATACCAGAAGGCTTAGATGTGCGAGGATATAGAGTTGATAATGATGAAGATGACAATTGGACTCAACAAGAGGTATGGTTTATCGGAGAATTACAGTAAACAACCTATGGGATACGGTTGTAGCCTATTTCTTAATACTAATGCAAGTTTGTGAAAAATTGTTCTTAAGCTAACGGTTGCTTAAGTGAAATAAGCGTAAATAAAAAAGTCGATTTCTTATTGGAAATCGGCTTTTTTTAGGTTGAAACTTCCTTAGCGTTGTAAATCCGCATTTTCCTGACTCTACCCCAATCTGAAAAACGAGATTGAAAACTTGTTTCATACTTTGAAAGACAAGGGATTGGAATGCCTCGCATGTTTGGATATGACACGCTAATAGATGGTTAGAATTTGTATTATAGAAATATGTTCTTTAAATCGAGGAAAAAGTCTTCAAAAATACTTACTTCTATTGATCTTTCCCTTTACATATAACTCTTGAAGTTGATAATATCCACTTTCCTTAAAGATAAGCACTTCAACTGTCTCAGTACGGTTATCTACGATCCAATACCCTTTAACTCTTGTCAGTTCATATACTTTTATTTTTAGCTAACGCTCATGTTTGTCAGTAAATGGCGTATTTTTACAATTATGGAGAGGGAAGCGAATGGTAAACGTGGTTCCTTTTCCTTTTTGGCTTTGGACGATGATTTTTCCATGAAGCGAGTCGATAATGCGATAGCTCACCATGAGTCCTATGCCAGTTCCTTTTTCTTTCAAAGAATAAAATGGTTGTCCAAGACGTTTCACTTCGTCTTCATTCATCCCCACTCCCTCATCTTTGATTTGGATCACCACATGCTGTGATTCCTGTTTCACGAGAATGGAAACCGCACCACCTTGATGTATCGCTTCGATGCCATTTTTGATGATATTGAGGAAGGCTTGTTTCACTTTTTGGGGATGACCCAATATCACACACTCTTGCTCCGGAAGTCGGACGTCTATGCTTACTTTTCGTTCTAAAGCATAGGAGTAGAGAATATTGACGACCGTTTGTATTGGTTCGCAAACATCGACGGACTGTTTCATATCCGCTTCTGGCTTGGCAAGCGAAAGATATTCGGTAATGACGTCATTCGCCCGATCCACTTCTTCTATACAAATTTGAACATACCCTTTATACGTCTCTGAAATTGGCGATTGTAGAAGTAACTGGAGAAATCCTCGATTGGTCTGCATAGGATTTCGAATTTCATGAGCAAAGGAACTCGCCAATTCTCCGAGTATCTTATATTTTTCCGCCTGTTGAGCCTCCATGTGTAACTGGGAATTTTCCCTTAAGGTTTCAATCAGAAAGATAGTTACAATGGTGGCAACACATATCGTTAAAACTTCCTGAAGTGTGCTGAAAAATTCCATCTCATGCAAATCCACGAGGATGAAGATCAAGGACATCCCCAATGTTATCCTCCAAGTCAGTTTCATTCGACCTGCTCGATCCTGCTGGACGAAACGTGGATATGCTAAAAAAAACATGGGTAAGAGGAACAAGATTTCGTATACCGTTGAATAAAAACCAGTCCCTCCAAAGTACCAACGATACAACAATAAAATGATCGTGAGAACAATACCTGTTGCGTATCCATCTCCATAAAATATACCTATCATGAGAGCTACAAACCGTAGATCATTTCGCTCGTTTACATCCGAATAGATTGGAAAGGACATGCACAATACTAACGTAATCATTGCCAAGAAACTGAAAATTAATTTTTGACGCTTCGTTTCGATGAATTGATGACGATTGGTTAAATACATGGAATAAAAAAAGACAGGAATCAAAATAATCATTACTTGTAAGAGCAAATTTTTAGTATATTCCATACAGTTTACCTCATTGTTAAGCTCATTCTAGTATAAAAGGAAACTGAATATAAAAACAGGGGAAAAAAATGGGTTCTAATGCAAAAAACTCAAAACAATCGCAATTAATCTCTAAAGGTTGGAGATATTGATACTATTACTCTAAAAAAGGGGTATGATCAGTATGGGGTCCTGATACGATTGCTTTATTAAGCATTGCAATTGTTATAGGTTTAGTAGGATTATTTTCGCATCTGGTTAATTCGGGTATATAAAATTTGCTTCTTAAAGTATTGGGTGCAAGAGTTAAAGAATGGGATGGCTGCGGCGATCCCATTTTCTTATTGTGATAACGTGGCAGTTTAATGTAACAAGACATAAAGATAAAGCTCTGGATATACGATGATGTCCAAGGCTCTTTCATAAAATTATAATGTTTTAACTTGCTCAATTTTTAATCCGAAAATTTGAGGAGGTTCAATTTTGTTTATTTGTAAATAAGTAGAGATTTGTCCACGATGATGGATTTCATGTTCTGGAATTGCCATAAGTATTCTCCAAACACTAACTTCATGACCATGAAGAGTTAAAACTTTTTTTGTCAACACATCGTTGCCAACTTTTAATAGACCCTCTGTTAGTTTAATCTGACATGTCTCTAAATAATTTGAAATATCCTCAAGAGAAGCTCCCTTATCAGTATCATGTCCTGTGTATGTCCAGGAACCATGTTCAAATATACCTAGAAACATCAATCGAGATGACGCGATATGTCGCAATAAATCACCTGTAGAAAATTTATCTTCAGAAGGCTTCCAATCTAGGAGTTCATTAGGAATTGCTTTCACATATTGCATCGTTCGTTTATGAATCCCATCTAAATATTTTACATATTCCTTTATATCATGAATCATGTTTCCACTCTCCAATTTTTCAGACTTTTATTACTTTATATTCCTAATTCAGTGGAAATAATCCTTTAACGGCACCATTACCGACTGATTATGTTATTCAACTAAAGAAGGCAGTTTACTAAAAGAAGGGGTCCAAACAACTAAAAGCTCGATATATACGCTAAGCAAATTTCAACATCAAAAAAGCCGATATTTCCTATGCTAAGAAATTCGGCTTTAAATAATCCCCATATTGATAATCGAAAAAAGGACCTATAAAGGGACTTTTTCCTGCTCCATCCATCCTATTTATTAGTAGAACACAAATGCTGTACCAACGATGATAAGAAGGATGAACAATACTACGATTAACGCAAAACTACTTCCTGCTCCGTCCATTTAGCACACCTCCAGCCTTAATCATTCATTCCGCTAAAACGTGTATTGGTTTATTAAAAAACAAAAGCAGTACCAACAATAATTAAAAGGATAAATAATACAACGATTAAAACAAATGTACTGCCTCCGCCGAAACCACCACCGTAGCCAAAACCGCCGCAGCCTCCGAATCCGTATCCAAACATAATTATCACCACCTTTTGATTGTGCGAAATAAATCTTTCACTATGTATCATATTTCATAAGAAAAGAATTGCTTGGACGAACATCATATATATATTGCAAAATAGACGACATACCTATAAATGCAAAGAAACGTCTGCTTTATAGGCAAACGTTTCTTTAAATAAAAGAGGTAATGTATATGTCTCGCTAGCTGGTGGTGTACTAGTAATATATGTACAAGATAATGAAATGAAATGGACAAGTGCTGATTTTTTTACGAATTAATTCTTGGTCTGCTCTAAAAAATTCTCCAAATAGGGCTTAACCGATTGGGTAATCAAGTTAAACTGAAGCATAGTCTAGAGTGTATCCGAAAAGCCATTGTATTGCTTAGCACATAAACTTGTCAAAGGTAGTCGCAATCACAGGAAGCCCTTAGTAGGGCTTTTTTGTATTTATTAAACCTTTCGACCTAATAAAAGACTTCACTAAGCATGGATCAGGGAGACAAACTTAGTCAAAAGGCTTTGTGCCCATCCCCTTTTTGGTATTTTACATATTTTATAGGTAACAGCAGAAAGGAGGGTTGTGTATATGTCCGATGGTGTAGGTTTCGCAGGTGGTGGCTTTGCCTTAATCGTTGTTTTGTTTATCCTTTTAATTATTGTAGGAGCTGCCTTTGTTGGTGGCTGTTGTTTTGTTTAAAAAATAAACTATTCATTGATGAAAGGTGGATTTATTATGTTTGGGTACGGTGGATTCGGTGGTTGTGGTTACCCCGGATATGGCTACGGAGGTGGCTTTTGCGGAAGAAATCCATTCGTTTTAATCGTTGTACTATTTATCTTATTAATTATCGTTGGAACAACCTGTTTTTACTAATGTAAATTCTCGAGAAAAGCCTTATAAAAAGGCTTTTTTCTTTTTGTGTAAATTGTTAAATATTCAATATGGAATAAAAGGGAAATTATATTTCAACAACTGGCAAGTTAGGTGAGGATGATCTTTTGACGAAAAGGGCATTCCTGGTAGTACAGAAATGCCCTTTTTACTGTTTTGTTAGAATTTAAAGTCTAGAACCATCTTACTGTTTTCACCTGTAAACTTATAGTTATAGGACCCATTCAAGCTTTCTAAGTCATACGTTTCTCATGCTGGAGATAATAACAAGTTCATCTTTCCCCAAAAAATTCTTTTTTTCAGGAATTATTGACCTGTTTTATGAAATTGAAACGGCGGTTCTTATTTAGCTAAAGGGTCAGGTTAGTTGAAAAATCGTCTTTAGCTCTTATTCATCAATCGGGCCATTTTGTGGAATAACTCTAATTAAAGAAATTGGATATTTGTGTTAAATTTATGGAGGAGATTGTAAAGAATTGACACTTAAAGGTGACTCTAATTAAAAATCGAGGTAGGGCTGATATTGTACCATTTTTGTCTTTTGTGCCAGGTGCTTATTATTTAGGATAATATAGAAAGTAGTTGTAAAATAGTCCATGGAACCCCAAAATCTATATAGGATAAAGGATGATTAATTTGTTGAAACCTAGAATTGGTATGGTAGGACTGGGTGGTATTGCTCAGAAGGCATATTTGCCTATTCTTTCAAACGAAACAGATTGGACATTTGTAGGTGCATTTTCTCCCAATAGAGAGAAAAGAAAGGTAATCTGCAATCGGTATCGTATACAAGATTTTGGTAGTTTACCAGCATTGGCTCAAGAGTGTGGTGCAGTGTTTGTACACAGCTCTACTGAATCTCATTATGAAGTGGTTTCGGAACTACTTCATAAAGGAATAGATGTATATGTTGATAAACCATTGGCAGCTACCATCTCAGACGCAGAAAAATTAGTCGAATTAAGTGAGAAGAAGAAAAGAAAACTAATGGTTGGTTTTAATCGCCGTTTTGCCCCAATGTATGTGAAAGTTAAGGAAAGAGCGAATAATATAGCTTGGCTACGTTTTGAAAAGCATAGGATGCACAGTATAGGACCTTATTTTTATGAGTTCACGATGTTAGATGATTACCTTCACTTAGTCGATACAGCACGTTGGTTGGGGGATGGAGGTCTTAATGTACAGTATGGAAAAATTCATACGAACGATGAAAATCAACTTTTATATGCACAGCATATGTATGAATCCTCTCAAAGCAAATCTATTAGCACAGCCATGCATAGAAATGCAGGGACGAATTTAGAACAACTAGAACTGGTAACAGATGGAGCAATTATTCGTGTGAAAAACATGAATACAACTGAAATAGAAGAAGAAAATGCGGTAACTACCACATTCTCTTCATCATGGGAAACAACTTTAAAACAACGAGGCTTTGAAGATGCTGTACAGCATTTTATGTATTGTATTCAAAATGATAAGCAACCCTTTGTTGATGGATTAGAAGGCTTAAAGTCTCAATTAATTGTAGATCAATTACTAAAACAAAAATCATAAAATTGCCTCTTCGCTAAATGATGTGGGAAGGAAAGATAGTTTAGGAGGTTTTTATGGTGTGGCGGGCTTGATAGCCTTAATATGCGAAAGCCAATTTCCTTTATAAACTGGTGACTTGGCTCGTGAATCATGCGATAAAAAGGCTATAGCATATGCTATAACCTTTTTTAACTTGGTGTGGAGTATTTTTTTTCCTTTTGTTTTTTCTCCATATATTCTTTCCCCCACTCGCCCATAGCATCTAGTACAGGGATAAATCTTTTCCCTTGATCTGTTAGCGAATATTCTACTTTAGGAGGAACTACTTTATACACTTCTCTGTGGACCATTCCGTTCTCTTCTAATTCTCTCAGTTGTCTTGTCAATATTCCTTTTGAAATGTCTGGTAGCAACCTTTGAAGTTCGTTAAATCTTATAGTTCGCTGACTTAGATACCATAAAATAATAATTTTCCATCTTCCAGCTATAACATTTTGCGTAAGTGTCAAAGGACATATTGCATCTTTTTCTTCAGGAGCCTTATCTTCTTCAAATTTAAACTTAGCCATTATCTTTTCCCTCTCTTTCATAATGGTACTATTTTTGTGACTATGTCATAAAAAAATGCCTACTTTTAATATTGTGACTATGGATTTAGTATATACCTAAGCATCAAAATCCAAAATAAAAATTTAATTGGAGGGTAAGAAAATGAAAATACTTGTTACAGGTGCAACAGGAAAATTAGGTTCAAAAGTTGTAGAAGAGTTATTAAAAACTGTACCAACGAGTCAATTAGTTGTAAATGTTCGAAATCCAGAGAAAGCAGAAGGATTACGAGCTCGCGGTGTAGAAGTTCGACACGGAGATTTTGATCAACCAGAAACATTAGATACTGCTTTTTCAGGAATTGATCGACTTTTAATTATATCCACCGCTGGGGATAATGAAACAATCATTAGACAGCATTCCAATGCTGTAGCTGCTGCTCATCGGGCCCAAGTTAAATTTATTGCTTATACTAGTGTAACAAATGCAAGTGAAAGTAACTTATTCCTTGCTCCGTCTCATCTAGTCAGAGAAAAAGCTATTTTGAGAACAGGTATCTCATACTCGTTTTTACGAAACAATTGGTATTTGGAAAATGAAATTGGAAGCATACAAGGTGTGATGTCGGGATTTCCTTGGGTTACATCTGCTGGAACTGGAAAAGTAGGTTGGGCACCTCAACAAGATTATGCGAAGGCAGCAGCAAATGTATTAACTGGGAAGGGGCATGAGAATACAGTTTACGAGCTTTCAGGTAAGCTAATGACTCATGAGGAAATAGCATTTGCACTTGGAACTGTATTAGGTAAAGAAGTGCCTTTACACCAAGTCGATGATACTATTTATGCCAATATGTTGAAAAGTGCAGGGGTGCCAGAAGCCTACCTTCCTATTCTCGTAAATATGCAAAAAGGAATTCGAGATGGTGAATTAGAGATAGAGAGCAACGATTTAGAAAAATTAATTGGCCGCCCTGCTACACCAATAAACGAGGCATTGAGCCAAATTGTTAGTCAAATCTCCCAGGGAGTTAATTAATGAATATCGAATAATGGGTTACTCAAATTATCTTAGGTTTAGCTTTTATTATGTACGTTTTACTAATTTAAAGTCGTTTCTCCACCGTGAAACGACTTTTTTAGTAAAGATTGTGAAGAATTATACTTAACCTATAGGGTGCAATAGTTGATAGTGGAAGGTCCAGCTGCCATTTTGGTGGCTTTTTTGTTATTTTACTAACTAAGCAGTTTAGTTGAACAATCATCATTAGCTTTTTTTTCAACATTCGGGCCATTTAATAGATTAAGGCTGATTAAGATAAAAGGCATGTTTATGGAAGAAGGAATGGATTTTTTCATTTTTCGTAAGGTTTTCAATTAGAAGTCATCTTTTCGTTAGAAAGCTAATAAAGGGCAAACCCAAAGGTTAAATAGCTTTGAAAAAATCTTAAATTAATTACATAGAAACTCTATGTATAGATTGATATAATTACATAAAATGGAATCGACACGTCAGGGAGAGTGTGTTTAATGAAAAAAGATACAAAGATTCTTTTAATTACACTAATTGTAGGACTATTCCTTGTATTAGCATTAATTATGGGGAATATATAGATTTTGTTCACAATATTAGGGGCTGCGTGCGGAAACGCTATACAAAGAGAAGTGCCTTCTCCCAATGGAGATAAAGTAGCGTATATCTTCCTACGAAGTTGTGGTGCAACAACCGGTTTTTCATCTCAATTATCCATTTTGAATAAAGGTGATGATTTTGAAAATGAGGGAGGAGATACATTTAAGTCAGATAAAAGTTTTTCAATTGAATGGATTAAGGATAATAATCTAAAGGTAATTTACCCTAAATCCTCTAAACCCTTTGAAATGGATAAAAGGGTTAACGGGGTAAATGTTGAGTATTATGATGAATAAATGAAACCCCAAAATATTCAACTACCATAAAAAATAAAAGGGTGGGAAGAAAAACGGAATATTAAATAAAGGCATATTTTTTATGCGTTCCTTTTCAGTTAACAGGTACAAGAGTTAAAAATAGTAAAGAGTTGCTGCGGCAACTCTTTTTTTGTTGTACTAATGGACATTTTAGATTAAGAAGGAATTAAATTTTAATGATAACAAAGTTTTTGTAAACAACATCAACCTGTTTAGCATACCTTTTTAATAGTAAGTCAAAATTGTCTTTATATGATAATCAAGGTGCTTATTTATATTAATGATAAGGAGTTGAATTTTTTTGAGTAGTCGAAGTTGTAACGAACCTGTACCCAGGTTGAATAATGAGGAAGCTCAAATCGTACCACTCCTCAAAAAGTTGATTACTTATAAAAAAATCAACTTTTTTCTATGGATTAAGCGTTTTTGACATCCTCAATATAAAAGAGGAGGTAATTTTGATGTTGAACATATATTTGACAAATGAACAAGGGATCCTTGAAGAAAAAACAGAAATTACTAAAGGTTGCTGGGTTAACTTAATATCACCAAACGAAGAAGAAATTATCAATGTTGCTAATAAAGTACAAATTCCATTAGACTTTCTAAAAGACCCATTAGACGAAGAGGAACGGTCAAGAATTGAAAAAGACGATGATAATGTATTGATTATTGTCAATGTACCATTATTGTCAAAGGACGATAGTGGTTTAGCCATATATGATACGATCCCTTTAGGAATGATTATTGCTAATGGGTGTTTTATAACCGTTTGTTTGAAAGACAATCCGATTTTTCATACGTTTATCCAAAATAAAGTAAAGCAATTTTTCACATATAAAAAAACAAGATTTTCATTCCAAATCCTCTATTTAATAGCAACTTCTTTTCTTAAAAATTTAAAATTAATTAACAAAAAGACAGATGAAATTGAAAAAGAATTACATCAATCAATGAAAAACAAGGAGCTTTTTACTTTATTAAATTTGGAAAAGAGCTTAGTTTATATCACAACTTCTTTAAAATCAAATAATATTGTTATGCAGAAAATGTTAAAAAGCAATTACTTGAAAATGTTTGAAGATGACAGGGAACTCTTAGAGGATGTAATAGTTGAAAACCAACAAGCTATTGAGATGGCTGAGACTCATTCATCGATTTTAAGTGGTATGATGGATGCTTTTGCATCAGTTATTTCAAATAACTTAAATATTGTAATGAAATTTTTGACATCTTTTACCATTATTTTATCTTTACCAACTATGGTTGCAAGTTTTTACGGTATGAATGTTACGATACCGTTTCAACATTACAAGCACGCATTTTTGATCGCAATTACGATTTCAATCGTTTTAACCAGTACAACTGCAATTATATTCTGGAAAAAACGTTTCTTCTAAATATTCTGAAAAGCCAATGGATCGTTGTAAAGGCCCATTGGCTTATCTCTTTAGGTTTGGAAAGCTTCAGTAAATGGTCGAAAATATCCATAAAGTACACCTGTTCATCTTTTGGAATAATGAGACTTTCTCAAGTTAAAATTCTCATAAACTTTAAAATGAAAAAACACGCTATTTTTTATTTAGCGTGTGAATGTTAAAATAAATATTATTAAGTGCGTCGTTAATAATTTAGACTAGATCTACTTACGAGCTGATAGGGCTGTTTTATTTTTAACAAACCATATTAAACAATTCGTCAATTTGTTTAATGAGCATTTCCAAAAAATCCTCATTTTCATATGAGTTTAATAAATCCTTCTCATTTAGGATATAGATTGGTTTTTCTTCCTTAAATTTAGTTCGATAAAAAGGAGAATCGACCACTGACCACTCACCATCTAACCAGATGGCTATCTGTACAAAATTCCCATCTAAAATAACTTCACGAAAGGCATCTTTACCCTGTAATTCCAGGTCAATGTCCAATTATATCCCTCCAAATAAGAGTTCATATTAATATATGTTTTAATTATAAAAAAATAGCTTATACAAAAAAATATTTTCGTTTTTATTAAATATATTATGGTTTACACTTGTTTTTTATATTTTCCATAAAGGTTATTTTAGGATAAAAAATAGGCGAGATCTATTGTCTCGCCTTTGTATTTTATAATGGGGTTAATTTATTATTCTTTTAATGCTTCGATTTGGATGAAAATGGTAATTTTATCTCCTATTAGAAAACCAAATGGATTTATAGTTGAAGTTAAAGATAAACCGTAATCGTTTCTATAAATTTGTCCCTTACTACTAAAGATCACCTTTTCATTTTCACAAGAATTCTTTCCTGATCTATTAATAGAAATATTGAAAGTTTCAAAACGTGAAAGTCCTCGAACAGTTAATAAACCATAAATATCATACTTATCGGTATCCTTTTTCACAATATTTTTTGATATAAATGTGATTGTAGGAAATTGCTCATAATCAAATAAATTCGTCCTAAGGTGAGCATCTAGAATTGTACTATGAGTTTTAATACTAGACACATCTATATTGAAATGAATATTTGCTGTTGTTAAATCAACTAGGTCAGCCTCAATTGAAGCATGAAATTTACGAAATGCTCCGGAAACCGAAGAAACTATCATTTTGTTTACTGAAAAATTAACATTACTATTGGCAGGGTTAACGTTCCAATTTACTTTTGTCATTTTATTCCTCTAATATCATCTGAGAATTGATAAAAATAATTAAACATGGTAATAATTAAAAGAATATCATATCCCATTTTGGTGTGCATTACTTAAATTCGAATGAGTAATATTCTCATTGAATTAATTAGTAGTTTAGAGAACGAAAATGAGTAACGTTCTTTATTAAAAAAGGCAAGCCAGTTTATGGATTGATGATTGATAACGGTTGGCTGGAATAACCTTTTTATGTAGTAACCATCTATTATGAAATTAATTTGAATGTATATAAATAATAATATGGGAAAAATATTTATTGACCTAACGATAGGAATACGTTTAAAATGAAAATCAGTTATTAGTCAATTTAGAAAATTAAAATTCAAAAGAGGTAACTGCATGGCGAAGGGATTCGACAGAAAAATTGGTCAGCAGGCAATCATGTACGCGTTTGCAGAAGAAGAGGAAGAAGCTTTAGTAAGTAAGTTTACGCAAATGAATTGGCGCTATGGAAAAGGAAAGGTTGGATCAATGGAGCTGCAGAAAATCGTAGCAGCCATTGAAACATCAGCAAAAAGGCAAGAAATAGTCAACGCTGAACTTTATCGTGAAATGCATGCATTGTATCATGCGATTATTGAAGCGATGCACGGTGTAACACGTGGTCAAGTTGAGCTTGGCGGAATGCTTAGAACAGCAGGGCTTCGGTTTGCGATTCTTCGAGGTTATCCGTTTGAAAACAAAGCAGAAGGCGAATGGATTGCCGTTGCAGTGTATGGAACAATTGGAGCACCGGTTCGCGGGTTTGAGCATGAAGCGATTGGATTAGGTATTAACCACATTTAAATAAGTTAAAGCCTATAGTTATTAGTTAAACAGGGGGCTGTATTGACGACGGGATACGTCTGTCAATACGGCCCCCTTTTTGGTTTTTAAAAAATGATAAGGGGTGTAAGAAATGGTTGTATTAACAGGTCAGACTTTAAAGATTGAAGAAGCAAAAGAGGTTTTATATAATCATGCGTTTGTTAAAGCTTCAGCGGAAAGTTGGAGCAATGTGGAAAAAAGCAGGGAAGCTGTTGAAATGATCGTAAAGCAAAAGAAAGTCATCTACGGTATTACAACTGGGTTTGGAAAGTTTAGTGATGTATTGATTGATGCTGAAGATGCCGAGCAGTTGCAGTGGAATTTGATTCACTCTCATGCATGCGGGGTAGGAGAACCGTTCCCTGAAGTAGTTTCTCGAGCCATGCTTCTGCTCCGTGCTAACGCATTATTAAAAGGTTTTTCTGGAGTGCGTCCCGTTCTCATTGAACGCTTGCTTGAGCTTTTGAATGCACATATACATCCGGTCATTCCGCAGCAAGGTTCACTTGGAGCGAGTGGGGATTTAGCACCACTGTCCCATTTGGCTCTTGTCCTAATGGGAGAGGGTGAAGTGTTTTATAAAGGGGAACAAATGAAGGCCGTCACAGCTTTGTCGAAAGAAGGTATCGTTCCACTGACATTGCAAGCGAAGGAAGGCTTAGCGTTAATTAACGGTACCCAAGCTATGACAGCAATGGGTCTAGTCAATTACATCGAAGCCGAGCAGCTTGCACTTCAAACGGAAGCGATAGCATCATTGACATTAGAAGGATCACGTGGCATTAAGGATGCTTTTGATGCTGATGTTCATCTTTCACGTGGGTATCGTCAACAGTCTGAAGTCGCGGAACGTATTCGGAGAATGATTAGTGACAGCCAGCTTGTCACTACGCAAGGAGAACTTCGGGTACAGGATGCATACTCTCTTCGCTGCATCCCACAAGTACATGGCGCATCATGGCAGGCACTTGATTATGTAAAAGAGAAACTTGAAATTGAAATGAACGCGGCAACCGATAATCCGCTTATTTTCGATAATGGTGAAAAGGTTATTTCGGGAGGGAACTTTCACGGCCAGCCGATCGCATTTGCAATGGACTTCCTTAAAATTGCCATGGCGGAGTTTGCGAATATTTCAGAGCGCCGAATTGAGCGTCTCGTCAATCCGCAGCTAAATGATTTACCGCCGTTTTTAAGCCCAGAGCCGGGTTTGCAGTCGGGAGCGATGATTATGCAATATGTGGCAGCTGCGCTTGTATCAGAAAACAAAACATTGGCGCACCCGGCAAGTGTGGATTCCATCCCATCTTCAGCGAACCAGGAAGATCATGTAAGCATGGGGACAATTGGATCCCGCCATGCTTATCAAATCATTCAAAACGTCCGCCGTGTATTGGCAATTGAACTTATTTGTGCCTTGCAGGCAGTGGAATATCGTGGAAAAGATAAGATGGCTTCATTTACAAATGCTTTTTATACGGAAGCGAGAAAGCTTATCCCAAGCATTACGCAAGATCGTGTGTTCTCAAAGGATATTGAGGCAGCAGCAAGCTGGTTAAATCAAATCGACTGGAAATCATTTGTAGAAAAAAACTTACATGTTAGAAAAGAGGAAATTTCCAAACAGTAATCAAGGTGATGGAGTTGTTTTTTGACCAACCTCTTTCAAAATCATCTCTATTTCGGAAATGGAAGGAATAGTTATAGTGGTTACTATGCTCGCCTCTTGTTCAAATCTTTAACGTCATTCCGGAGCATTGTTTGCTCCGGTGACTATTTTCTTATTGAAAATTACAGAACTCATACGATCTAAAGGATCAAATTATTTTTATTTGTTTTCGGAAATTCCAAGCTTCGGAGAAAGGGATAACAGATGTTTTTAAAAGAGTTGACAAAAAAAGAATATATTACGATTACTTACTATGAGAATAGTTCATTACTAACATGCAATGGCCGTGTATGTCTAATTGATATACAGAAACAAGCACTTTTATTAAAAGACAGACAAGAAAAAAATCTCTCCATTCGTTTATCCGATATTAGAAAAATACATTAAATATTACCTTTTGCATTAAATAACACATTGGTACATTCAATTCAAACAACTTATATAAGAGGTGCATGGAATGAAAGTGGCAGTTGATATAAATAGCGAACGAGTTCAAAAACAAAATGGCTCGCAAATTGAAACATTGGATTTATTAAGTTCCACTCAATCTATTATAAAAATGGCGGTTGGAAAATTAGGGTACAGCGAGGAAATGTATGAGTTATTAAAAGAACCGCTTAGAATCCTCACGGTACGTATCCCTGTCCGAATGGATGACGGTTCTACTAAAATTTTTATTGGATACCGTTCTCAACATAACGACGCTGTTGGTCCTACAAAAGGGGGAATACGTTTTCATCCGGAGGTAAGTGAAGAGGAAGTAAAAGCGTTGTCCATGTGGATGAGTTTAAAATGCGGTATTGTTGATCTTCCATACGGCGGTGGAAAAGGGGGAATTATATGTGACCCTCGAAGCATGTCATTTCTTGAATTAGAACGTTTAAGTCGAGGATATGTGCGTGCTATTAGCCAAATTGTCGGGCCAACGAAAGATATTCCTGCACCAGATGTCTATACAAACCCGCAAATTATGGCATGGATGATGGATGAGTATAGCCGAATTCAAGAATTTGATTCGCCAGGATTTATTACAGGAAAACCGATTGTACTTGGAGGTTCTCAAGGACGTGAATCGGCAACGGCTGCCGGAGTGACGATTTGCATCGAAGAGGCAGCAAAACGAAGAGGGATTCCAATAAAGGGTTCACGCATTATTATCCAAGGGTTTGGGAATGCAGGAAGTTATCTTGCAAAATTTATGAAAGATGCAGGAGCAAAAGTGATTGGCATTTCAGATGCATATGGTGCGCTTTATGATCCCGAAGGGCTTGATATTGATTATCTACTTGATCGGCGCGATAGTTTTGGTACCGTAACAAATTTATTTACAAACGTTATTACGAATCAGGAGTTACTTGAAAAAGAATGTGAAATTCTTGTTCCTGCGGCGATTTCTAATCAAATTACACGCGAGAATGCAAATAAGATTAAGGCTGATATTATTGTTGAAGCCGCGAATGGACCAACAACCCTTGAAGCCACACACATATTAACAAATCGTAACGTATTACTTGTACCGGACGTACTTGCAAGCTCTGGCGGTGTAACTGTTTCCTATTTTGAATGGGTACAAAACAACCAAGGTTTTTATTGGTCTGAAGAAGAAGTAGCCCAAAAGTTACGTGATAAAATTGTCGATTCCTTTGAAAGGGTTTTCTCCACGTCCCAACAATACCAAGTAGATATGCGCTTGGCTGCATATATGGTTGGAATAAGAAAAATGGCAGAAGCATCCCATTTTCGTGGCTGGGTTTAAATAAATGATCTTTTTTTAATAACAGAATACCTTGGAATCCATCTAGTTCATGATTCGTTGGGGATAGTACAGAAATTGAAAATACAACGTTAACCGATTGATATGTTTAGGGAGATGTGTCTATGGAAGCAAAATATTGTAAAGAATCACGAGTGATACGAACAAGTCGTGTATTCCCAAACGATGTAAATAATCACAATACATTATTTGGTGGTCGGTTAATGAGTGATTTAGACCAAGTCGCCTCCATTTCCGCTGCACGCCACAGTCGAAGAGAATGTGTAACGGCGTCAACGGATTCAGTGGATTTTTTACACCCTGTTCGACCGTCGGATTCAGTTTATTTTGAATCTTATGTAACTTGGACGGGCACATCATCGATGGAAGTATTTGTGAAGATTATAGCTGAAGACTTAAAAAGCGGCGAGTGTAAAATGGCAGCGACCGCTCTCTTAACATTTGTCGCACTTGATGAGCATAAATGCCCAACACGTGTTCCGAAAGTCATTCCAGAGACAGAAGAAGAGAGAAAATTACATGAAACCGCAGCCGAACGGGCAAGAGTGCGCAAAGAAAGAAAACAAAAAAGTAAAGAATTAGCTGCGTTTCTAACAACGAAACAGCCGTGGGATCAACATAGCTCATGATGGATATGGTTAAGGTCTAGAAAGCTATCAAGTTTGAAATAATAATGATGGCAAAAAAGTAGATTCCGTATGATTAAATAAAAATTTTGGATGCTTTTAAAAGCATCTATCGTTATATGGCATAAGAAGCTTAATTGGAGGAAATTTTTATGTGGGTCATCACTCTCTATTCAAATTCAAATATTACTATGTTTGAATTTGACACAGAAGAAGAAGCAAGAGGAGCTTTCAATAACATGGAAGGCTGCAGGATTCTTTCTGAGATTGTTTACTTTACTGATCAAAGTAGGGAATTATTCACTGTTTAAGAACTTTACAATGAATCGACCTTTATTTATATGATTATAAAAATAATGAACAAATCTAAAAATATTGCTATTTTAGATAAAAACTTTTATATAAACATCCGCAATTTTAAAAGAATTTATAAGTTTTCGAATTTTCTGTTCGTATTTTTCAAAAGATTTTATTTTTATAATTAAGTCATAGTTAAACAAAAGGAGTTAATGTTATGGAAACGAAAACATCTGAAAAAAGAATCATTAAAAATTATATAGGTACGGAACTACATGCAAAAGGCTGGATTCAAGAAGCTGCTCTTCGCATGCTTTATAACAACCTAGACCAAGAAGTAGCAGAAAGACCAGAAGATCTTGTTGTCTACGGCGGTATTGGGAAAGCAGCTCGTAACTGGGAATCTTTTGATGCAATTGTGAAAACGCTTTTAGAGCTAGAAGATGATGAAACACTTTTAGTTCAATCAGGTAAGCCAGTAGTTGTATGGAAATCACACAAAGATGCACCACGCGTATTGCTTGCGAACTCAAACCTTGTACCTGCATGGGCAAACTGGGAGCATTTCCATGAGCTAGATAAAAAAGGCTTGATGATGTACGGTCAAATGACAGCCGGTAGCTGGATCTATATTGGAAGCCAAGGTATTGTTCAAGGTACGTATGAAACATTTGCAGAACTTGCACGTCAAGAGTTTGGCGGTTCATTAAAACATACTATTACATTAACAGCAGGTCTTGGCGGAATGGGCGGTGCTCAGCCGCTTGCAGTAACCATGAACGATGGAGTTTGTATCGCGATCGATGTAGATGAATGGAGAATTGACCGTCGTATCGAAACAAGATACTTGGATGTAAAAACAAAAGACCTTGATGAGGCACTTAAAATAGCGTTTGAAGCGAAAAAAGAAGGAAAAGCACTTTCCATCGGACTTCTTGGCAATGCAGCAGAAATCTTACCATTAATGATTGAAAAAGGCTTCAGCCCAGATGTACTAACAGACCAAACTTCAGCTCACGATCCGCTTAATGGATATGTTCCAGTTGGTTATTCATTAGAAGAAGCAGCTAAATTAAGAGAAGAAGATCCTACACTATATGTAAAGCTTTCTAAACAAAGCATGGCAACACACGTAAAAGCAATGCTTACAATGCAGCAAAAAGGCGCTGTTACATTTGACTACGGTAACAATATCCGTCAGGTAGCAAAAGACGAAGGCGTTGAAAATGCATTCGACTTCCCAGGATTTGTCCCTGCTTACATTCGTCCATTATTCTGCGAAGGAAAAGGACCTTTCCGCTGGGCAGCCTTATCTGGTGATCCTGAAGATATTCGCAAAATTGATGAAGCATTACTTCGCGAGTTCAAAGATGACGAGCATCTTTGCAAATGGGTGCGTATGGCACAAGAAAGAATTGCGTTTCAAGGTCTTCCTGCACGTATTTGCTGGCTTGGATACGGTGAAAGAGCCCGTTTTGGTAAAATTATTAACGACATGGTTGCTTCAGGTGAAGTTTCCGCGCCAATCGTTATCGGCCGTGACCACCTGGATGCTGGTTCTGTTGCTTCTCCAAACCGTGAAACAGAAAGCATGAAAGACGGCAGTGATGCAGTATCTGACTGGCCAATCCTAAATGCGATGATTAACGCAGTTGGAGGCGCTAGCTGGATTTCTTTACACCATGGCGGCGGCGTAGGTATGGGATACTCTCAGCACTCTGGTATGGTTATCGTTGCCGATGGCACGAAAGAAGCAGAAGCACGTTTAGAACGCGTATTAACGACTGACCCTGGTATGGGTGTTGTCCGCCATGCTGACGCTGGTTATGAACTAGCGATTAAAACAGCGAGAGAAAAAGACATCAAAATGCCAATGTTAAAGCAAGACTAAGACCAGACCGAAACAGATTGAAACGAATGAGTAAAGCACTTTTTTATCAGAAATGCTTCTCAGCTCTTAACCTTACAGGGGGGCTTAACAACTCCCCTTGTTTAAGGTGTGATTTCTGAGCAAATGTATAGAAGAATATCGACGGGATCTGCATGAATGAGTAAAGAGTAAAATTTTTTGATAGATATGTGGAGTGGGAATATGACTTATTCAATAAAATTTGTAAAAAGAAATGAACAAACTACGAATTTATGGTCCGGTGGAAAAACAACGCAACTGGCCATTTATCCTGAAGATGCGGATTATAGTAAACGGAATTTCCAATGGCGCATTAGTACTGCTGATATCGAAGTAGAAGAATCCCTATTTACGCATCTGCCAGGTATCCAAAGAGTAATAATGACACTTGAAGGTGAAATGTATCTTGTGCATGAAGGGAAACATTCAGTGGTTTTGAAGCCTTTTGAGCAAGATCGCTTTGATGGTGGATGGACAACACGAAGCAAAGGGATCGTTAGGGATTTTAATTTAATGTTATCAGAGGGGTGGGATGGAGGGCTTACCTGCATTCAGGTTAATATGGATATTCAAGATTTAATGTTGGATGTGACAGGAACGGCAGAGGTTTTTTATTGTGTTGATGGAATGGCAGGAGTTGAAATAGGTGAAGAAGACCCTTTATTTTTCGAAAAAGGCGATACATTGATTATTATGAGGGAGAATTTATCTGAGAAAATGAGTATTATATTTCGTCGTAAAATGGAAAAAATGGTTACGATTATTAGAGCAAGCATGATTGTTTAGTAATTGGATGCCTAATTCTCAGTATTGCAGCTGCTGAACAAAATCAATCACAATCACAGTAACTTATGTCTTGGAATTACTTCAATGAATGTACTATTTTCGAGGATATTATTATTTAAATAAATGAATCTATGAAAGCGCTTTTTTATACGGTCCTATTTTATTTTTAAGATTGTATAAGAATTAATTATAAGAGACTAAAAAAAAGAGGTGTTTTATGCAAACGGTACAAAAAATACAAACTCAGCAAACAAATTCAGGAGATCAACATGAACACCTAGAGAGAAAATTAAAAACAAGGCACCTATCCATGATTGCAATTGGTGGAACGATTGGAACAGGTCTTTTTTTAGCTAGTGGTACTACAATTCATGATGCCGGTCCAGGAGGGGCGATTGCGGCTTATCTAATTGCTGGAATCATGGTTTATTTCCTTATGACCAGCTTATCGGAGATGGCTGCATTTATACCAATTTCAGGTTCTTTCAGTACGTATACTTCAAGATTTGTTGACCCTGCCTTAGGGTTTGCGGTTGGCTGGAATTATTGGTATAACAATGCTATTATTCTAGCTCTTGAATTATCGGCTTCTTCATTGATTATGAAATATTGGCTGCCTAATATTCCGGGCATTGTCTGGAGTGCAACTTTTCTCGTCCTTATTTTTGGTCTAAATGTTTTATCTGTAAAAGGTTATGGTGAATCAGAATTTTGGTTTTCCATCATCAAGGTTGCAACCATCATTATTTTTCTTGTTGTTGGATTACTGATGATTTTTGGAATTATGAATGGTCACACCGGTGGATTTGGAAATCTTACAAAAGGAGAGGCGCCATTTAAGGGAGGCCTTTTATCCATATTTAGTGTCTTTATGGTAGTAGGATTTGCCTTTCAAGGAACTGAAATGGTTGGAGTAGCTGCAGGTGAAAGTGAAAATCCTGAAAAAAATATCCCTAAAGCGATTAAGCAAATCTTCTGGCGAATTCTTTTATTCTATGTTTTAGCCATTTTCGTCATCGGATGCTTAATTAGCTATAATGATCCAAATTTATTAGGTTCCAATCTTGAAAATATTGCTGTAAGTCCATTTACTCTTGTTTTTAAAAATGCTGGGCTGTCATTTGCCGCAGCTGTGATGAATGCTGTCATCCTTACATCCGTTTTATCTGCAGGAAACTCATGTTTATATGTTGGTTCACGGGTCCTATGGGTATTGGCAGAAGAAGGTAAAGCACCAGCATTTTTGAAAAAAGTAAATAAAGGGGGCGTCCCTGTAAACGCATTGTATGCAACTACTTTTATAGGAATGATTTGCTTCCTAACTTCTTTTTTTGGTGACGGAGCAGTTTATTCATGGTTATTAAATGCTGCCGGTCTAGCAGGTTATCTCTCTTGGTTAAGTATTTCTGTTACTCATTATCGATTCCGAAAAGCTTATATTGCGCAAGGCAGAGACTTTAAAGATCTTCCTTATTTTGCGAAATGGTTCCCGTTAGGACCAATACTAGCGACAATATTATGTTTAGTGGCAATGCTCGGAACAAATTACGGGGCATTTATCGGGGATAAGATTGACTGGTATGGAATTCTGGTTTCTTATATTGGATTACCTTTATTCTTACTTGGTTATTTTAGCTATAAAATTGTAAAGAAATCAAAGATGGTTCCATTACAAGAGGCTGATTTCAGCCGAGAATAAGATCACTTTTTCACTAACGCTTTGGAATTCCAAGGCGTTAGTGCTATTCATAGGGTCGTTTTCCATGCAAGAGTTGAAGATCCAGCCGCCATTTTTGGTGGCTTTTATAATTGAAGTTTTATGTGACTAATATCTTTTCGTTCATTATTTGTACATAACGTACAGATATTGAATTAATGATAAAATAATCATGGTCATTTCTAACAATAAAGTATTTGTTACAATCCAGCTTTTCATATATTTCTTGTTCAACATCTTCTTTTTTAACATTTGATTCTTTTATCATTTTTTCTGTTATTATATCATTATCCAAAGTATAGCAAATTGTAAATTCTTTCAAACTATTTTTCCTTTCATTTTAAGAATGGTTTAAACTGTCCAATATCGCCCATTCTAAATTTTGACTCCTATTAATAATTTTGAATTCTACTGAATTGTACTTGCGGGAACCATCACTTTTTGTGCAATATTGATTACACGTTCATATCATGACTAGTGCGAATTATATTGATTAGGGCATTACGAGGATGAATACTATATTAAACAAGTTACCTAACCTCTTTCTAAGTATTATAAAAGATGATTGAGGTAAGTAAATCCCTCTATTTTCCTTTAGCCTTTATACCTATTTTAAGTTCGACTACAAAAAAAGCTACTTATAAAACAGATGCAGGAGTTAAGAACCCAATGGTTGTCCAGTGATTGTAAATGAATAAACTTAAACTAACAGGTGCATTAGTAAAATAAAGCAACGCAATCGAGATGCGTTGTCTTATTATTGCTAAAAATACTTCCTACAAAATTCCTGTCTGATGCTTCCGCTTAATTGCGCATAAATCCGGGTAGTTTCACTTTTTTCAGGTTAGTGAAAAAGAAAAAGCCCCAAAGTATATTTTTACTTGGGGGGATGTCTTTCATTAGGAAGATATGGCACCTTCTTAGGGGTATATGTAACTACATCGGAGGAATAGATTTCAATTTTTAATTTGTTTTTTATCGATTTTGCAAGTATGAGTATAGGTTGATTGTATTCATTTTTAAAGATTAAATCAGGTCCATTCCAACTTACGGTGGCATCCCGCTTTGGTGGAACGTATGAAATCTCTCTACTGTGTGAATTACGCTGAACAACTTTTAAACCTGCATTATCAACTGCATTAAAAAGGGTAGATGATACTTGACAAATTCCACCACCAAAATCCTCTGAAAATTCTCCTTTAACGATTACAGTAGCAGGCAAATATCCTTTTCCTGCTGTTCTTTCTCCTACCACTTTATTAAAGGAAAATATTTCACCTGGAAAAAGAACATAATTATCAATAGCTTTTGCGGCAAGATAAATATTATTGTTTCTTTCTTTGTTATCGGAATTGAAGAATGTTACATATTCCCCAATTTTTTCAACTCTAATATTTCCAAGTAATTCAATGTCGACTCTTGGATAAATAGCTAGTAAGGGGACTTCAAATTTAGATGATCCATTATTAAAATAATAAGAATAAATATTTTCTGTAAAAACTTGGCGGTTTAAACGGTAACCAATTTCTTCTGGTATAATATTCCTGTTTTTATCTATCATTGCATTTTTGGGATTTTTAGTAACATGCTTGTCTATATCGTCCATGAAATTTTTTAACTTTTTTGTATCCAAAATGGGTAATATAGGAAAGTGCATCGAAAAATTAGTACGGTTGACAACGGAGATAGGATGACTGTTGTTAGTGATTTCTAAACTTCCTGGCATATTTACTTGTTGAGATAAAATTATTAGCCCAAGCATCCAACTTAAATTCATATGCTTAAAACCTCCCTAATCTAATTATGAGTTAAAATATCCATTTCATGTAATAGGAGCTATACTTTTTTGTTTTTGCATCTTTTTATCTTTGCTGAAAATAATAAGTTCGGGGTGATAAAATGGCAACTGTTAAAATCGGAGACAATATTTTATTTAAGCGTGAAGGGAAAAGCTATAGTGGAATTGTTACGGTGATAAGAGAAAATTCTGTTATTGTTGAATACGGATACAATAAAGAAAAAGATGTACCACTTACAACAATAGTCAATCATAAAAATTATAAAATTACTGATTCTTAAAGATATTTTTAATGAGTAAAGTTGTTAAAGGATAAGAATACACAATAATATCCTCTTTATAAGAGATTTTAATCTGAAGGTGAGAAGTTATTAGAGCAATTTAAAAAAAGAGGTTAGTTCCCATACTTATACACAAGTATGGGTTTTGTTATTGAAGTAACGGGGGGCGATTGTTCAATAAGAGCAGTCGCTTTTTCTTGTTCAGCTCGATTCTAATTTTTTGCTCAATTATGGAGTTAATTCAACAAGTAGTGTTAAGGCTTACTAAAAAATAAGTAAAAAAAATTGATAAGTTAACTCCTGCTCTAACTTTCAGGTTAGCTTGAGAAGGAAAATTTTCATAATTCATAGAATGATACTCTAAGGATATAGGAGAAAGGAGAGATATTTTTTGAAAAATTTTATTTGTGAAACTTGTGGAGTTCAGTATGAGAGTTCAATCGAAGCACCAAAACAATGTTTGATTTGCGAGGAAGAAAGACAATTTGTTAGTTCCAAAGGTCAGGTGTGGACCACATTAGAAAAGCTGATAGAGGTGGGTACATATAGTAATATCATTAAACTCCAGGAAGAAGGATTACATAGCATAAAGACTAATCCAAGTTTTGGAATCGGACAGACGGCTTATCTTGTACAAGATAAAAATTACAGCTTATTGTGGGATTGTATTACATATATTGATCAATCAACCATTTCACATATTAATAAATTAGGCGGAATTGATGCTATTGCTTTATCACATCCCCATTATTACTCTAGTCAAGTAGAATGGGCTGAAACATTCGATGCTCCAATTTACATACACGAAGATGATAAAGAATGGGTGACTAGAACCAGCGAGAAAATCATTTTTTGGTCTGGAGATTCTCTAAAATTGCAGGAAGGTGTTATCCTTCAAAGAATTGGAGGACATTATAAAGGCGGTACTGTTTTAGAGTGGAAAAATGGAAGCAGTCAAAATGGAATTTTATTGAGTGGAGATATAGTACGCGTAGCGGCTGATCGTAAGTGGGTGAGTTTTATGTATAGTTATCCTAACTTCATTCCTCTGCCCAGTGTAACAGTTGAAAGAATTGCAGATAGGGTAAATGATTTTACATTTAATCGATTGTATGACGCATTTAATCTGATTATTAGAGAAGATGCAGATTTGGTGGTTCAAAGGTCAGCAAATAGGTATATTGAAGCACTAAATGGAACATTATTTAATACTTAATTTACTAAACATTGCAAATCACATCGTATTTTTTGTCACTAATATCAATGTAATTCTCAATGTAATTTTCTAATTAAATAACAATAATAAAAGCAGGGAAGGGATAGCTTAATCGCTATCCCTTCATCTTAATTTCACTATCAAATCCCGTTGGTTGAAGAAAGTTGTTGTCTGATTTTATTGAGTGTCTTCGTCGCTTTTGTACTCCAAAATATCACCTGGCTGACAATCCAAAGTCTTACATATCGCTTCTAATGTTGAAAAACGAACCGCTTTTGCTTTTCCATTTTTCAGAATGGAAAGATTCGCCATAGTAATTCCAACTCTCTGTGAAAGTTCTGTTACGCTCATTTTCCTTTTTGCCAACATCACATCAACATTGATGATAATCGCCATGATATTCACCTCAGATCGTTAAATCATTTTCTGATTTTATATTAATAGCTTCTTGTAAAAGTCTTTGGAGAACACCAGCAAAAACGGCGATCACCATAGAGGCGAAAATAATGATCAATCCGATTGGTATGAAACTTGGAGGGTCAACTTTTTTCGCCATGAGATAATAAAGTGGCATACCTAGCAGGTACAAGGTACTAATCGTGATGGCACAGTATTTTATATTCTTTAAAGCCTTCACCGATAATTCCGAGAACGCTTGGTTCTTATCAATATAGCTTAAAAGCTTAAAAGCTTGATACAGAGCAAAGTAAAAGGGTATCGCTGCCGCGTACATATCGATTAAAACGAGAGATTTCATATAAGCAATATCTGGATACAATTCTCCAGCAAAATTCCCGATCCTAGGCACCAAAAATATGCACATTGCAAGAACTGCAATTCCAACCAGAAAAATAATTACCTTTAAGAAAGTGGTTGAACCTCGTTTAACATTCATTTAAAACACCTCACATATTTAATCAATATGATTTTATCATTTTATTTATTGTTTTACAATAAATTAGTATTGTTTTTTATTGTATTATTATTGTTACATAAAGTCCTTCGATATAAACAATGTACTTAAACTATCGGGAATTTTAGTAAAAAATAAGGACCATTATTGAAGTGATTTCGTATTTTTCAATATTCTGCAATCAGGTAGCTTTCTTGAATATAAAATTGTCTTCTTTTATTAAGTATAAAATTATATATAATTTGTAAACTAATTTTATCCACAATAAGATTAAGGAATCGATGATATGATCCAAGATAAGGTCTTAAAAATTGGTTTATTAGGAGTTCTGTCAACAATACCAGGCGAGATTGCTTCGAGGATATTTGCTTATTTTGGCATTGGTAAGTATGGTATTTATGAATTAGCAAGTCTTATTATTACATTTAACAGGCCTGTATTCACCATAGGATTAATTGTAGATTTTTTAGTTGGTAGTGTTTTTGCAATCTTACTTTACTTTATATTTGAAAAGTTGGGTTCATGCCATTTAGTTATTAAAACTACTTTTTGCAGTTTAATGGCCTGGTTAGTATGTGAATTTTTATTCTCAGCGATAATAGAAGGCAAGTATATCCCTATTAGACCCATAAATGATTATTATTCCCATATTTTTAGTGCCATGATTTTTGGTATTACATTAGGACTGTTGTTAAAAAAATTTATATTCAAGAAGTTAAATCCATGATAAGTTTAACCCTTTTAAAACTCAAAAAGTATTACTTTAAGAATTAGTCTTTTTGATATGTTCCGGTATCTAATACAACATATATTAGGGATTGGAGTTATATTAAAGTGTAGAAGAGATTTTGAAACATTACACTAAAACTAACGGGGCAGGTTGTTTAACAAGAATTGATTAATATCAAAATAAAAAAAGCTTGGGTTAAATTTTCCCAAGCTCATCTATACAAGAATTTTTGAAAAATTAACTCTCTATTTGATCGACTTGTATCATAATTTTGGTGACGTAATGTTCCTTATGATTCATTACAACTGTATCATAAATATACTCTTCAAAAACATAATCACCTAAGGTTAAATTTAAACGCTCCATCTCTGAAAAAAGCCGCTTATATGTATGATGAATTGTTTTTTCATCCCCTATATGATATCCACTGAGAAAATCACCCTTAACACTTTTAAAATACGGATATCCTTCCTTTGGATTTGGTTGCTCAATATATAAATAGCTATAATTAGTGAATTCGCCCTTTAATACTTGCTCCCGTTTCGTTATAACACCTATTGGATATCCTGAATCAAGTTGTGATACGTTCAATTCATTAATAAAATCTGAAACGACCTCTACAAATTCTTCATCGGTTATATTTTCAATATTTCTACTTAAATAAAGTGTTGCTTGTGGGAATTGTTCAAGCGTAACTTGATGAAAATCAAGGTGTGACGCTTCTTCCATTAATGCTATTTTTGCCTCAATAATTTTTTCCTTCGTTTCAATTTCCTGACGTTTTTTCACAATCTCTTCTTTTTTTTGATACATTATAGACAAAAAATTTTCAGGCGATTTATTTTGTGTATATTGTTGAATATCATTTAGCGACATACCAAGATCCTTTAATAAATCAATAACAAAGAAAAGCTCGATTTGGCGAATTGAATAATAACGGTAACCTTTTTCATTTTTCAATTCTGGAGAGAAAAGCCCAATTTGATCGTAATAAAAGAGTGTCTGTTTGTTTACTTTGCAAAGCTTCGCGAATTCCCCTGTAGTTAAATATTTTCCATCTTTTTTATTCATTTTTACAGCACCACCCTTGACTATATAGTTACTATATACACTAGGATGGAAATTGTAAACAAAAGAAAACAATACCAGTTAGTTTAAGCTAATTAGTTTTGTTAAGGAGAATGTAAAAGATGAAAACTAATAAAGTCACCTTGGGATTATTATTAATGAATTTATTCATAGCCTTTTTGGGAATCGGTCTTGTAATTCCAGTTATGCCTACTTTGATGAATGAATTAGGCATAACTGGGACAACAGTGGGTTATTTAACAGCAGCGTTTGCCATTGCACAATTGATTGTTTCACCATTTGCAGGGAAAGCAGCCGATAAATTGGGTAGGAAAATTATGATTGTAATTGGTTTATTTATTTTCGGTCTCTCAGAATTTTTATTTGGGATTGGCAAACAAATTGAAATGTTATTTATTTCTCGTATTTTGGGTGGAATTAGTGCTGCATTTATTATGCCAGCTGTCACAGCTTTCATTGCTGATATTACAAATTTGAATACTCGCCCGAAAGCACTAGGTTATATGTCAGCTTCAATTAGTACAGGATTTATTATTGGTCCAGGTATTGGTGGATTCTTAGCGGAATTTGGAACACGTATACCATTCTTCTTTGCAGGAGGACTTGGTACAATTGCGGCTATACTATCTATTATTTTATTATCTGAGCCGAATCGTAAAGAAGATAAAAATGAACAAGTCTCAGAGGGGAAGAGTGGCTTCAAACGTATTATTGCCCCAAAATATTTCCTTGCGTTTATTTTAATTTTTATTGCCTCATTTGGTTTAGCAGCTTTTGAATCGTTCTTTAGTCTATTTGTGGACCATAAATTTCAATTTAAACCATCAGATATTGCTATTGTTATCACAGGTGGTGCCATTTTTGGTGCTGTTTCACAAGTCTTACTATTTGATCGGCTTACACGAATTTGGGGTGAAATAAAACTGATTCGAAACAGCTTAATATTATCAGCCTTACTTGTCTTTTTAATGACAGTTGTTCATTCATATTTCTCTATTTTATTTGTTACATTTATTGTTTTTGTAGGATTCGATTTATTCCGCCCAACAGTAACTTCATATCTTTCAAATATTGCCGGGAACGAACAAGGTTTCGTTGGTGGAATGAACTCTATGTTTACAAGTTTAGCGAACATTAGTGGACCAATTCTAGGGGGGATATTATTTGATATAGATATTAACTTCCCTTACTACTTTGCGACTGTGATACTATCTCTGGGAATAGTTATTACATTGTTCTGGAAGAAGCAAGCAAATGATTCTTCAAACAAAGTGAAGGCTAGTATAGCTAATTAATCAAATTGGAATAAAGGCGAAAATTGTGAAACATTGTACTTAAACTAAAGGGTGCATTAGATCAAAAGCTGCCAGTAAAGTGTCTTTTTTATCACACTAAAGGAATTCAAGAGTTGAAGATTGGGATGGCTGCGGCGATCCCTTTTTTATTGCATTAAACAAGGACAAACAAATAAGATTGTGAAAAATTGCACTTAAAGGAACGGGTGTTTTAGTAAAAAAGGTTTGCATAGACAGCAAGCATTTTCCTTTGTTTATCTAGTTAAATGCAAAGTATGTAATAGAGGATCGAGACATCCCAAATCCTCCTCAAATATTCAAAACTTTTTCTTTTAACAACAGTGACCGAAGCCGTGCCAAGGATGATGGAACCCGAAACCACCATAGTAAGGGTAATGATGAGGATAATAACCGTAACCGTACGGATGATAGCCATATCCCATCATCGGATAACCATAATGACCAAAGTAAGGGGGCATTTGAAGACACCTGCTTTCATTTATTTAGATTACACTTTAGTCATATGTCTGATGGTTTAGATAAGAGCATTTCTTATCTAAAAATGGGCGTTACATAGTCAGGTTACTTCAAGGTTCGGAAACATTTCCGGCTTGATTTTTATTCAACTCCAGTTTACTTGAATAAACACTATTACGCATTAGCTAAAAAGGTCTTGATTAAGAAGGATTTGAATACTTAACAATATATGGAACAAAATAACAATAAAGAGCAAGGTAAGCCTCCATTTACATTGAGATTTCATCAATCCTTGCTCCTTTATTTTTTTAAATATTATGTCAACTTTTTTCGTCTTCACAGAACCCAATAGTAAAGTAAAACTGGTTCAATTGTCTCAGGTAAAATTCAAACAGACTAAATAAAAAAGTGTAACCAATTAGCCTAGAAACACTAGTTTAATCGAAAAAGAGCTAGGAGACATTCCTAGCTCTTACCTGTATTAGCTCCGCCTTCGCTAAATACCATGGTAACCTCATTTGACACCCCACCCTAAATTATCTTGTCCCATATAACAAATTATTAGAAATGAAACAAGAACCTTTATTTAGGCTCATCCATAAGAATTGTTTTTTTATCAATATTCTATAAAACTTCAACGTGAAATAGGCTCTTTATTTAGTAACAGGGACCTAAGAGAAATCATAATTTGTTGAAGAGAATACACAGATTATCTAATGTATTAGACAAAACTGACAATTTATTTTTCAATTCTCTATTCAGCTTTAACCTGATTATAAATATCAAAGGGGAGGACAAAATGCAGAATTTCCAACATGATCTTCAAACGTTAGGGATGGATCATTACCAAGTAGGTCAGTTAATTCCGCTGGATTTTCAAACTCAAGATCCAAGTGACGCTAGGCGTTGCGGTGGTTTCGGCCGTTGCGGCGGTTTTGGTCGCTGTGGTGGCTTTGGTCGTTGCGGTGGCTTTGGTCGTTGTGGGGGTTTTGGCGGTTGCTTCGGTTTTAGTTGTTTTGGATGTGGTGGATGTGGTGGATGCTATAACGGCTACTATAACGGCTACTATAACTGCTATAACTGTGTCAGCGTTGTTGTTATTTAAACATTTCCGGAAAATTTTTTTGAAAAGTGTCCCTGCAAATAACGCAGGGGCACTTCTTTACAGTTTCTCATATTGGAGAAAAAATCGTACTTAAACTATCCTGAAAATAAGTTCTGAGAACTAAGAAAAATGGCAAATTCAGAAGTATTTTGTTACTCACTAGAAACATAATTTCACTTAAAAAAGGTGTTTCTTATCTAAGTGACGTTTGTACAATAAGGAGGGAACAACTAGGTGCAAAAGTTATTGTGGGAACGGATCGCAGTAGCCTTTATCGTTGATAACTTAGTAATTATTGATAAAGGCTATTATATTTAAGACTTATTGGCACTTCAATTTATTTAAACTAATGTCCAGGTTTTTTTTATAATTGTAATGCTGCTTTTTTAATAACTTCGTAGTTTTTATGATTGATAACGGTTACATTATTTTCATATAAAATATCCGTGGGATTTATATGTATTTTAATCATTACGGAGTTTTCATAAACCTTTTCCACAATCCCGATAATTCCTTTTTTAGTTCTAATCTGATCATTTAACTCTGCAATAATCATGATGTCTCACCCTTTTTAACTATAATTTACAGACAATTCCCTAATATTGCAACCCTTTATTGGAATAAAGAGTAAAAATGCGGATAAAACATACTCATATATTATTTATGTGAGTAGCTGAAAAGGTACTCTTTTTATATACCATCATAAATGATACTAGCAAAGCTTCGGGTAAAGTTTTAGAAAACGTAGGATTGAAAGGTAAAATAAACAAACACTCCATAGTTTATTAAAAATTTTGAATTTTTTTCAAAAACTTAATTTAACGGGTATACAAAGTTAAAGCGTCAGTGTATTATGATTATGAAAGTGCTTCCATAGAAGGAAATGTATGAATTATGTCATTAAGAAAAGAGGTGAGAATAAAATTAAAATCCTTTTTCTCTGTTACCTACAAATCTACTAAAATACCATGGTTAGGGGCGATTTCACAAGGAAGGAAGCTTAAAATTTTGATAAAGGATGAGTTATCCACTAATAAATACATAGTCAATGCAATACAGCAATGTACGATCCATGGCGTTTTTGAAAGCGCTTTGATACCTTTTCCAGTTGATTTCTATTGACTTCCAGTCAGGTAGCTGTATGAGCATCCATAACGACGTAAAGCTACTCGATCAACGTTAGGCATGTTGCTTCACCAACCTGTATTGGAGTTGAAATTTATTAAAACAGGAGACATATTATGAACAAGAGGATTAGCTTCAAACGCTGCGTGTCGCAACTAACTGCTGTCTTGATGGTATCCGGAGCGTTCTTAACGGTCCTGGGATTTGCCAAGGTGGATGCCGCAAGCACGGACGTCAAAACGGTATACACGGTTGATTTCAACCAAACGGAACAAACAACGGAACAATCCTGGTTTACCTCGTCATCAGCATCCCAGGTTACTTGGCAACACGGAGGCGGCATTGGTGCCGGAGACGATTACGTCCTTCAAGGCACACATACCGGTACAGACTACACTGCTGCCAACAATGCAATCCATCTGACATTGCCCCAGTCCCTTCCGGCTGGTTATGTCTACAACATCCAAGTATCGTTCTATGTCCCTTCCGCGCTAAACAATGGAAAAACTACGATTACTGGTCCGGGAGTCGTATTGAACGGTGCATACGCAAACAGCCAGTACAAGCTTCCGTCAAATCCTGGGACAATCGCGATGGACACATGGAAGCCTATCAATATCAACACCCCTGTTATGACGGACGACCTTTCGAGCGTCGACTTCCGCTTTGTTACCAATACTGATGTGAACCATCCGGATGTCTGGTACATTGACCACATTGTAATCAGCCAGGTCGGCGATCTTCATCCGTTACCGACTTGGAATCTTACCATTCCATCGCTGGCTGACGCCTATAAGGGAAGCTTCCTGTTTGGCAACGTGATCGAGCCCAACCAGCTTGATGCCAAAACGACCAACATGTATAAGTCCTACTACAATGTTGTGACACCTGAAAATGCCATGAAACCAGTTTCCTTAAGCACCGCGAAAGGTGTTTACAATTTCGCAAACGCTGATTCAATCGTCTCATGGGCTGAGCAAAACGGCATCAACGTTCACGCTCACACATTAGTATGGCATTCCCAATCTCCGGATTGGCTGAATAAGACTGCTGACGGCAGCCCGCTTACTCGAGCTGAAGCTCAGCAAAACTTGCATGATTATATCGCCAATGTCGCAGGGCACTTCGCCGGCAAGGTCATTTCTTGGGACGTTGTCAACGAGGCTCTTGATGGTGGCTCTCTCCCAATCACCGATTGGAAAGAAGTTGCAAGAAAGTCCCCTTGGTATGCAGCATATGCGAACGGCGCTGACACGGCAAAAGGTGATAGCGGGGCAGACTATATCTATGACGCATTTGTTTTCGCCCGTCAGACTGACCCGAACGCAAAACTTTACTATAATGACTATAACGAAACAGATGCCTGGAAGCGCGAAGCGATTGGGCAGATGGTCGAAGACATTAACGCAAAATGGCTGACCGACTCGCGCAACACTGACCCGAACCGCAAACTTATTGAAGGCGTGGGCATGCAGTCACATTATTCGATCAACGGACCGACTCCATCCCAGGTTGAAGCTTCCATCCAACGCTTCATTCAGGCTGGAGTAACGATTAGCGTCTCCGAACTCGATGCCGGCGTTCCGAATGCCGCAGCACTTACACAGGACCAGCAAGTCGCTCAGGCTGTCTATTATGCTCACCTGTTTGAAATTTACAAAGCGTATGCCGACCATATCCAGCGCGTAACCGTCTGGGGGAAGGCTGACTCGCAGAGCTGGCGCAATACAGCGAGTCCCGTACTGTTCGATGGCATGTTCGTTCCGAAACAAGACTACTATGCTGTTCTTGATCCGAGCGGATATCTGCTGAAACAAGGTCTTGCGCCTCGTCCGCTGTATGACCTGACTGTATCGACGCCAGACACTCAGGCAGTTGTTGCTGGTCTTCATGCCGACATCAGCGTGAACGCTACTGCCGCTGACCTTACCAACTACAAAGTGGTTGCTTATCTTGCCAAGGACGGAGTAAAATTCAGCGATGATTTTGGACTTGTCAACGGTACCGGAAAGATAGAGATTTCGCAGGCACCGGCAGCCGGAAAATATAGTGTAGTTGTGGACGCTTATAAAGATTCGACCTTATTTGCTTCAAAGGCTTTTCCACTGACGATTGTCGACAACAACTTCGAAGTAAACGTTAACGGGACAAACCTCAACTACACGCTCGACGATGCTGGCATTGCAGCAATTACTTCGACTGTGGAACAGCTAAATGCTTTACTCAACACCGATTCGCAGACAATCACGATTGATTTGAGCGGCGACAGCAACGTGACCGGTATCAAGTTCATGGTCCCTGCGGAGCCATTCAAAAACGTCGACAAGACGATCGTATTTACGGCAGGAAACCAAAGTTATCGTGTTAAGACGAATACCATCTGGAACAACGCAGGCAAAACCAGAATTATCACCTTCAGCGCGGACGGCGTATCCATAAACAATATGTGATCATCGAATCGGGTGATGGATGGAGAAAGGAGTCTCTGAAATGGGGCTCCTTTCCCTTTTGTTCTTCAACTAAATGGGCAGGTAAACTGAAGAAGGAAATTGGGGACTGGTGGTGAATTAGTAGGTTTTGCTTTATTATTATCACTTGCAGCTAGATTTATTGGTCTTTTGATGATGGGGCATTTCAATAATACGGTGATTTTAAAAATGTTAAAAGAACATCTATTCGATGCTCTTTTATAATGTGTTTTTCTGCTATTTCATTAGCTAATTGGACATCTAAAGTTATTTTTCATGAAAAGGAAGAGTAATTGAGAGTGTAATCACTTGATTTTGATAATCAGCATTGATGGTTCCATGATGTAATTCAATGATACTCTTTGTTATTGACAAGCCTAATCCCGCACCAGACTGCTGGGAAGAACGTGAAGTATCAACACGATAAAACCGGTCAAATAACCGAACAACCTCATCTCTTGAAATTGATTCACATGGATTTGATACAGAAATCTGAACAGAATGTATATTCTTATTCATATTAACCTGAATGTTTCCAGGAGGCGTACTATATTTAATTGCATTTGTTAATATATTTTCCAATGCTCGAACCATTTGGTTGGGATCAACTTTCATCATTATTGGTTCATTTGGGAGATCGCTAGTAAACTGAACATTATTGTCATTAGCAATCGGATTAAGTTCATCCATTAACTGTCTCAGCATTTGATTTAGGCTTACATATTCCTTTTTTAACTGCACACCTTGATTGGTTAAACGAGTAAAATCAAATAAATCCTCGATTAACTTTTTTAATTGTACCGATTTTCCATATGCAATATCTACGTATTCATCTACTTGTTGCTGGTTTTTATATTGGTGGTCTTTCACAAGCCTTAAATAACCCATGATAGAAGTTAACGGGGTACGTAAATCATGGGAAACATTGGTGATAAGCTCATCCTTTAATTTTTCCGTCTGCCTTTGCCTTTCAATCATCTCGTTTAATTCGGAAGCCATATAATTGATATTAGTCGCTAGAGAGCCCACTTCGTCTTTACTTTTCTCCCGAATCCGATAGTTTAGATTTCCTTTTGCAATTTCCATTAATCCTAAAGCAATCTCCTCAATTTCCTTCATTTTATGTTTGGTGATTATATAAAAACAGAGAATAAATGTAATAAGCCCGAGAAGGTAAGGGGTAACCCCGGTTTCCTTCGTATAAACCGTAGTGGATTTAGGGGTGCCGCGTACCACTAAATAGTTTTGCTCATCGTTAAGGGAGATTGGATACAATCGTGTAACAGTTGGAATCTCATGCTTTATTCTAATAAGAGATTTTTCAGTATCCTCCTTTATATTTTTAATACTCACTTGTGTTTGGTTAACTCCAGCAGTTTTGAATAGAATTTTACCATTCATATCTGTAATAAAGGCATCAAAATTGTTTCGATTTCTTGATGAATCAAGTAAATAAAGAATTAACTCCTTTTTTGTTAATTGGTAGGCAGTAGTTCCTTTGAATGGAACTTTTATCCATTCCTCATTTTTTTTAGAGGAGGGGATAGACCGGTTAAGATACATATTCTTAAAATCTGGATCTTTATTTCCTAATTCAGTTATAAGCCCATTTAAATTTTGATCCATACGATTTAACTGTGTGACCAAATCCCGCGCACGTTCATCAATAGTTACAATGCCTTCGGTAAAATCAAGATGTCGATCCTGATTTACAAAGAAGGGACTAGAAATGAAAAAAACGAGTAAGGAAAAGAGAATACAGAGCATAAACGTTAGGATTACCTGAATTCTAATACTTGTCTTAAAGAGATGAACGAGTTTAGCAAAATAGTTGTTGCTCTGAATTAAGGACTTGGAATATTTCTCATTGTTCAATTTTGTACCCAACCCCCCAAACTGTTTTTATATACCGAGGTTCGCGAGGGTTGCTCTCCAGTTTCTCACGTAGGTTCCGGATGTGAACCATAACGGTATTTTCTGATTCATAAAAGGGTTCGTTCCAAACCTGTTCGTAGATTTTTTCTGTACTGAATACAACACCAGGGTTTCGAGCTAACAGTTCTAAAATCGCAAATTCCCTTGGCGTTAATTTTTTTTCTTGGCCCTCTACGGTAACAAGATGTGTAGATACGTTTATTATAAGTTCATCTATAGAAATGATATCCATCTGTTGGACTGAATTTGGTTGAGTAACTCCATCTATCTGATTAAACCGCAGATAACGACGAAGCTGAGACTTCACTCTTGCTACTAATTCCAAAGGTTGAAACGGTTTTGTGACATAATCATCTGCTCCTGTTGTTAATCCCATAATCTTATCCATATCTTGTGATTTTGCCGATAACATTATAATAGGAACATTTCTGCTTTCTCTTATTTTCAAACAAGCCTGGATTCCGTCTAAACGAGGCATCATGATGTCTAAAACCACTAAATGAACGTTGTTTTCTTCCAGGTATTTTAACCCTTCCATTCCGTCTGCTGCTTTCAGTATGTTATATCCCTCATTTGTTAGATAAATCCCGATTAAATCACGTATTTCCTTTTCATCATCAATAATTAGAATGGTTTCTTGCATCTAAACCTCTCCTTTCTAATGCCTAAAGTGTACTCTATTCCTCTTAAGAAAAGACAAAAGAATTTCTGAAGATTTTCTGAAGATTTGCTTTTACTTTTAAGAAAATCTTAAGAAGGAATGTTACGTTTCCTTAAGAAGTTTTTTGTAACATAAAAACAGACACACGAGGAGGAAATGGAAGATGAATAAAAATTGGAAAATAGCTGCGATGCTTTGTTTTTTGTTGAGCATTCCAGCAATGATGTTGGTTTATCCATATTTAAATACACCTGCTCGCGGAGTTCATACGCTAATTACTAGTTTAGATAATACCATTCCTGTTGTGAAATGGTTTGTGATTCCTTATGTTGCATGGGTTGGTTATTTAACTATAACGTTAATTTACTTTTGTTTTAAAGATTCTACACTTGCATTTAAAACGATTCTTGTTTTTGATCTGGGATTATTAGCTTCTTTTATCATTTTTTATTTTTATCAAACAGTAGGTCCTGTACGCCCTGTGATATCAGGTGATGATTTCCTTTCACGATTGTTGAAGTATGTTTATAAAATTGATCAACCATATAATTGCTTTCCAAGTATTCATGTCATGAGCAGCTATTTAATGATTCGCGCCATTCGGAATTGTTTGTGGAAAAAATGGTGGATCCAATGGGGAATCAGATGTTTCTCAATCTCCATCATCCTTGCCACCTTGTTTATAAAACAACATGTGCTTATGGATGTGTTCGCTTCCATTTTATTGGTTGAATGCTTATTTAAAATAGTAGACGTTGTGCATGATTGGTTGTTAGTACCGAAACGAACCGGTAAACCTGTTGCCCAAAAGTCTTTTTCGGTATAGCCAGGATTGTTTAAATGACCCGCTGGTAACGGGGGAGGAAAGAGTCTAATTATAAATATTACATTAAGGGGAGTGGAGAAAAATGAACGTATTAAATCAAAAGAAAGTTTTATTTCTTACAGGGAATTACGGAGATGGTCATATACAAGTAGCTCAAGCTCTTTACGATGCAATAGAAATTAGATATCCATCATTAGAACCTGTGATTTTTGATTTTATGGAATGGGTTCATCCTTTAACCAATCAGTTTAGCCGTTATATTTACCTACAGGGAGTGAAAAAATTCCCTCAGTTGTATGGGTATATCTACCAAAAAACAAGACGAGTGAACAAATTATCGAATTTGATGAAGACCATTTTGTCTACAGGAGTTGGACGGATGCTTAAATTGATTAGAGAAATACAGCCGGCGGTTGTAGTGAGTACATTCCCATTGGCTGCAGCTGTCATGTCTAAATTGAAGTCATATGGTTTAACGGATATTCCTACGGTAACGACTATAACAGATCATACTGATCATAGCTGTTGGATTTACCCATTCACAGATCAATATATTGTTGGTTCGGGTGTTGTTCGTGATTCATTGATTAGTTTAGGCGTAGAAGGAAGTCGGATTGCAGAAACTGGGATTCCTATCCGTCAGCAATTTTCTCAAACCTTTCAACGAGATTTAATTCTTGAGAAGTACGGGTTAGATCCTCATTTGCCAACCTTATTAGTGATGGGGGGTGGATGCGGTTTGATTGGGGATGGAAATTCTACCATTCAGGAGATTGATGCATTACCAGATCCAATCCAATTAATTATTGTTTGTGGACATAATGAAAAACTTCGTTTGGAATTACAGGAAAAGCTAAAGGGTTCGAAACATCGGATCCATCTCACTGGTTACATCAATTACGTCCATGAGTTGATGTCCATATCCGAGCTTATGATTACAAAACCTGGAGGAGTGACTACCTTTGAAGCAATTGCCATGGAATTGCCGATGCTCCTTTATAAGCCTATCCCTGGTCAAGAACAGGATAACGCGAAATTTTTAGTCCGTTCAGGTGTGGCTGTACAAGCCGAAACCAATCAAGATTTAATAGAGCATATTTCTAATTTATTGTACAATAAGGAACTACTTCAACAGATGAGGGAAAATTCTAAACAGTTTCATCCAAAAGAATCGGCGTTTGCTTCGATTGAAGTAATTCTGAATGCGAAACAGGACAATAATCGTTTGGTTGACTTAATCTATACCTTAGGTTGATAAGTCAAGAAAAGGAGTGGATTATGGAAAATATCTTATCCGAACCATACATGAAAAAAAAATCACTGGCAGCTCGTTCCCTATCCATTGGAAGTTTGATATTCTTCTTACTTTTTACAGGACTTTATTTGTATTGTCTTCATACTGGTACTGCAAAAGGATGGCTTGAATCGATCCGCCATCTAGGTTTAATAGGGATTGTTACAGGTATTATCATTCAAACATTCGTAAATGTCCTACCTGTACCTGGGGAATTTGTTTCTCTGTTTTTGATCGAAATATATGGACCAGTTGCAGGAGGATTCTATTCTTGGATCGGTGGGATTTTAGGAGCCATTGTTGCGTATCATCTCTCGAATTGGATTGCGCGCCCAATCATTGAGCCATTGGCAAAGCCTTATTTGGAAAAAATCGATCGTTGGTTAAAGAAAAATGGTGATTTAGGGCTGTTGATTATCCGTTTTGTCCCATTGGTGCCTTATCATTTTATCAATTATGGTGCAGGCATTTTGAGAGCAAACAAAAGGGCATTTATATGGACGACTGCTTTAGGGATATTGCCTTATACGATTTCAGTGAGTACCCTCTTTGCAGGGATTCGTCATGGAAGTTTATTTCCTTTTATTATTGGAGGTGGACTTTTCATTTTGTCCTCCATTCTATGTATAGCTTTACGAAGAAAGACAGATTAAGTGCTTAAAGTTTCTCTATAATGATACAAATTAGTACAACATAGGACGAAAGGAGAAAACCGGAAAATGACTAAGATCTTATTACTACTGTTGGTCATCCTATCATTTTATTGGTTGATACCATTCTTTCTTACTGCCGGTGCAGGTATTGGGGTTTTAAAAAGGAAAGAGAATACTGAAAAATTGGCGTTTACTTTTGATGATGGACCAAACCCAATTTATACCCCTATGTTATTGGATTTGTTAAAACAGCATAATATTAAAGCGACGTTTTTTGTCGTTGGTTCTAAAGCGGAAAAATATCCGGAGCTTATTGGAAGAATTCACGCTGAAGGACATTTAATTGGATTGCACAATTACGTGCATAAATCTAACTGGGTATTGAGTCCCTGGACCATTCGTCGTCATTTAAGAAAGAGTGCAACTATTATTGAAAAAATTACTGGAAAACGTCCTATCTATTATCGTCCGCCATGGGGGTTATTAAATTTATTGGATTTGCTCCTAATGAAACAGTATAAGATCATACATTGGTCGGTTATGGCGGAAGACTGGAGCGAAAAGGGCGGCAGTGAAAAAATAGAAAAAAGACTGTTACAAAATATCAAAAAAGGGGACGTTGTCCTTTTGCATGATTGTGGGGAAACAATGGGGGCTGATCAATCTGCACCAATGAACACCATCAATGCGTTAAAAAACGTATTTAAAGAATTATCCAACCGAAATATATCTTGTGTAAGAATTGATGAATTGTAGGTAACAAGAAAATTAGAGATTTATATTCATTTAGCTGGTCTATTATTAGACGATATAAGGACAGGCCACAAACTAAAAGAGAATAGGCAGGGTTATCATTTATGTCGCATTTCATTCAAACGATATTTGATATGCTTTCTAATCTAGGGTATTTAGGAATTGCATTAGGTTTAATGGTTGAAATCATACCAAGTGAGGTTGTATTAGCCTACGGCGGATACTTGATTTCAATAGGGAAGATTTCATTTATAGGAGCAGTTGCAGCAGGCACGATTGGTGGTATTATTGCCCAATGGTTTCTTTATTGGATTGGAAAATATGGTGGAAGACCATTTCTGGTAAAATGCGGAAAGTACTTTCTTATCAAGCCTTCTCATATTGACATAGCTCAAAAATGGTTTAGTAAATATGGTTCAGGAGTTATTTTTACAGCAAGGTTTATTCCAGTTGTTAGACATGCAATTTCTATTCCAGCGGGTATTGCAAAAATGTCTTTTTCTAAATTCAGCTTTTACACACTTCTTGCTATTATTCCATGGTCCATTTTATTCCTATACCTTGGAATGAACTTAGGTTCTAATTGGGAACAGATTAATAGTGCAGCAAAACCATTTGTCACACCAGTGATTTTTATCGCCATTATTCTTACTCTTATTTATTTTATCTTTAATTGGAGAAAAAAAGTAAAGAGATCTTAGGGCCTTAATTTTTTATTGGGCTAAAAATTCAATGATATAATTTATAAACAGAGAATATTTTTATCAGGAAAAATCAAGCAAAACCCCTTCAAATTTAATTGAAGGGGTTTTTAATTCTATTTTTTCTCGATGATAACAAATAAAACACCTGTGAGAATTAGAAAAGAGCCTATCCAAAATGTTAAACCTATGGTCTCTCCTAGAATAAGCCAGCCAAGTAATGTTCCAACCACGGGTTGAAAGAAGAAAAATATTCCTCCACTTGAGGCGTTCACCATTTGTAATCCACGATTCCAAAGTAGAAATCCACCTGCTGTTGAAACAATACCCAAATACAATATTCCTCCCCAAATGGTCGGGTGAGTCAATTGAGAGATATTAATTTCTTGTAATCGTGGCAATACAAAAGGAGTCAACACGATTAATGAAACTAAGATGGAATAGGTCGTTATCACAATTTGTGAATAATCACTAGGCAAAAGCTTTACAAGTACGGACATCAGTGCCCAAGTTAAAGCTGCAATAAGTAGTGCAATACCTCCAAGTGTACTAGACATATTCACATTGCTAATTCCAACAATGAGGAACACTCCAATTGTGGCTAAACAAACGGAGGCTCCCTTTTTTAAGGTCATCGATTCTTTAAGGATGAAGCGAGCAAAAATAACCATAAAAGCTGGTGTTGAGGAAGTTATGATGGCTCCCATTTGTGCCGTTGATAGCATTGTACCAGTTTCCTGAGTAACAATTGAAATGGCATTACCTATAATTCCAATGGCTATGATTATTAAGACATAACGTTTTTCAATACGCCATTTTTGTCTTGTTATAAAGCCCATAACGAGAAGTGCGATAATCGCCACTAAATAACGCATCCACACAAGTTCTAGCGGAGGTATGACCGATACTATGACTTTAACAACAACGTACATACCGCCCCAAATACTTGAAGCTAAAATTAAATATAAAGAACCTAATAAGGTGTTTTTCATTTTTTGTGCCCTCCGTCTTTTTTTAGGTCGAGAATGCCCCTAACGGAGAGATGTAGTCATCTTCACTCCATTAAGAGCAGAAGAGAGCTACTGGTACATCATTTTCAAATAATGGAGTCCAAAACATTTTGATTCACCTCAGTCCTACCACAATTATCTGATTTTTATTATAGCAAAGAAAATTAAGCATGTGGTTATCAAGCTTGTAAGAAATTATCCTCAGCATGCAAAGGGGGATTATTTTCCATAGCCTAAAGTCACGACTATTTCTTTATGTTTTTGGACTGTCTTGCTATAATAAATACTACAGTTGTAAAAGTAGGAGGGTTATCATGAAGGATATTCCACAAATATCAGAAGCAGAATATGAAGTGATGAAGGTTATATGGAACTTTGAGCCGATTTCAACTCCTGAGGTAGTGGAGAAATTATCGAATAAGAGTGATTGGAAGCCAAATACCATTCACACTATGCTGGCGCGCCTAGTTAAGAAAAAGGCTTTGCACGCAAGAAAAGATGGCCGAGTGTTTATTTATTCTTCATTGGTTGAAAAGCACGAATATGTTGAGCAAAAAAGTAAATCCTTTCTGCTGCAGTTTTTCGGCGGCACGTTAAATTCAATGATATTAAATTTTATTGAAAATGATAAGTTATCGAATGAAGATATTTCGGAATTAAAGAAAATATTATCCATGAGAGACAAGAAAGGGGAAAAATAATGGATACCATGATACTGCGGGTTTTAGTTAGTACAGTCGTGGTATCCCTCCTTATTTTTATCATTCTGTTAATCAAAAAGCTATTAAACAATCATATGACGGTGAAAGCACATTATCATATTTGGTATTTTCTTTGCATTCCAATCCTTGCTACCTTTATACCTTGGAATTATGTTCGCCTTGGAGAAGGAACGCGCTATTTTAATAGCTTACTTTTTTTTCATAGAGACGCGCTATCAAAGAGTGAAAGATTGAATGGAGTGGATGCCTCTCAGGCGCCAAACAGCGATTTATTACATGATTTCGCGGTATCGGTAAACAAGTCAACGCCCGATTTCGTCTACCATATATTTTTTACAGTTTGGGTAATTGGTGTGGTTCTTTTTGTTGTGGCTGCTGTTTATTCAAACTTTCAAATCTATCAGATGAAAAAGTCAGCTGAGGCTGTTCATAACCAAAAGTTAAATGAACTATTAGATGCTTGCAAAGAATTGGTTGGGGTGAAAAGAAACATAAGGCTGAGGGAGACCTCTCTTATTACCTCGCCTATCACGGTGGGGATTTTTCAACCTTATATTTTTTTACCAAGCAAAACGAGAGAAGCATTTTCGTTAAATGAATTAAAATACGTGTTTTTGCACGAGCTGCACCATCATAAAAGCAAGGATCTGTTCGTGAATTACGTCATGTGGATGTTTCGAATTATTTATTGGTTTAACCCGTTCGTTTGGTATGCCTTAAAAAGGATTCGATTCGATCGGGAATTAGCCTGTGATGCTTCCGTTTTAAATCTCTTGGATGAGAGCGGATATATCGAATATGGCCATACCATCATTCGGTTTGCAGATAAAAAATATGATCGTAACCTTGAACATTTTGCTCCAGGTATAGGTGGCACAAAAAAACAAATCACACAAAGAATCCAGTGCATTGCAAGATTCTCTAGCGATTCTCTTATATTGAAATGGAAAAGCAAGGTCATCTGCGCTGTTTTAGGAATTGTTGTACTATTGCTTGCTCCAATCACTACCGTTATTGCCAGCTCAGATGATGTGTATCGATTTAGTGGCAATAATGTGGTCTATGAAGATCTAAGCTCCTATTTTAATGGCTACAAGGGAAGTTTTGTTTTATATGATCCCACTAAAAACCAGTATCAAATTTATAATCGAGAGATGAGTGAACAGAGGATCTCTCCTGATAGTACCTATAAAATATATTCTGCATTATTTGCAATGGAATCCAATGTGATTTCCGCGAATAACAATGAACAGGTTTGGGACGGGAAAATTTATCCCTTTTCAGAATGGAATCAAAATCAGAATTTAGCGACTGCCTTGAGCCGTTCCGTTAATTGGTATTTTCAAAATACCGATCGGAAAGTAGGGAGAAAGCAGCTGCAAGATTATTTTCACAAAATAAAATACGGGAATGAGGATCTTTCAGGGAATTTGGATAGTTACTGGATGGAATCTTCCTTAAAAATATCACCCATTGAACAAGTTGAATTATTATACCAATTAGGAGAAAATCAATGGGATTTTAAAGCAGAACATATCAATGCGGTAAAAAAGGCAATTTTAATCGATGTCCAAAAGAATGGGCGGTTGTATGGAAAAACGGGAACCGGCATGATTAATGGAAAGAATGTAAATGGCTGGTTTATTGGCTTTGTCGAAAAAGGTGATGATCGTTTTTATTTTGCCATTAATATTCAAGATAGGAATGGGCAGGCCCAAGGAAGCAAGGCCGCGGAGATTGCCAAGCAGATCCTGCATCATAAAAAGATATATTAATAATTAACCCCCAGAAAGGATTACCCCACCTTTTTGGGACTTTTTTGGACCAAATACTACAAATGTAGTATTTTAATAAACTTGTACACAAACTTCCTAATATGAAAGGGCTGGTGCGTTTTGAAGCAGAAGAGGCAGAAAGAAAATATAGTAAAAAACCCAATCCGATGGAGACTGAATGGACTCTTTTTCATGATATTTGTTCTTTTTTCTATCCTTATTCTCCGCCTAGGTGTTCTCCAAATTATCAATGGGGAAGCCTATTCGGCACAGGCAGAGCAGACAGATGTGACGCCCGTCAGTTATTCAGTTCCGCGTGGAAAAATATATGATACGAATCATAAGTTAGTTGTATACAATATTCCGGAAAAGGCGATTATCTATACACCGCCGAAAAATCCGCAGCCGGGCGAATTGCTTGAACTGGCCAAAAAGTTAAATACCTTTCTGGTCATGACTGAAAGAGAGATCAATAAAGTAACCGATCGGGATTTGAAAGATATCTGGTTGTTGGTACATAACAATGGCACGGATTTAATTACAAAGAAAGAGGAGAAATTATACAAAAAGGAAAAGTTGAATGACAAAGATTTATATCAATTAAAATTGAACCGCATTACAGAAAACGATCTCCAGGCAATGGACAAAAACCTGGCAGCCATCTATCGGAAACTTTCTTCCGCCATCGCTTTAACCCCGACGATGATCAAAAATGAAAATGTAACAGAAGTAGAATATGCAAAGGTCAATGAAAATCTGGAAAATCTGCCGGGTGTGGATGTCACGACCGATTGGAAGAGGGGCCGCACCTACGGGGAAACGTTTTGGAATATGCTTGGGGAAGTAACGAGTGCAGATGAAGGCCTTCCGGCTGATAAGGTAGAATACTATACGTCTAAAGGGTACAAACTGAATGATCGCGTCGGGAAAAGCTATATTGAAGAGCTTTATGATGGAGTGTTGCAAGGCCAAAAGGAAAATGTGAAAACGGTGACAGATACAAATGGAAATGTGGTGAGTACAGAGACTGTATCGGAAGGGAAGAGCGGCAAGGGTATTGTTCTGACCATTGATATGGAGTTCCAAGCCCAAGTGGAAAAAATTATGCAGGAAGAGTTAGTCAGTGCCATCCAAAAGCCGCATACGGATACGCTTGACACTGCCTTTGTTGTGGCGATGGAACCAAAAACAGGCCGCATTCTTGCAATGTCAGGAAAGGTGTATAACAGGCAGTCCGGGGAGTTTACCGATTTTACACCGGGAACCTTCACTTATGCGTTTGAACAGGGTTCCGTCGTAAAAGGTGCCACCGTATTAACCGGATACCAAACGGGTGTCAGGGATTTCGGGGAAATCGAGCTGGATGAAGTCATGAGGTTTAAGGGGTCGGGAACCTTTTCCTCTTACCAAGTCATGAACAGAATTAACGAATTAGAGGCATTAGAGCGTTCATCAAATGTATACATGTGGAAAACCGCGATTGAAATTATGGGAGGCAAGTATGTCCCCAATGGCACATTGAATATTAATCCGAAAAAAATTGAAACCATCCGTTATTATTTCAACCAATTTGGATTAGGCATCCCGACCGGAATTGGTTTTGATAATGAAACGGCGGGAATTAAAGGAACCAATACAAGCACCTACTTTCAAATTGCCATCGGACAATTAGATACCTACACACCGATGCAAATTGCCCAGTATATAACAACGATTGCCAATGGAGGATACCGGATGAAGCCTCAATTGGTGAAGGAGATTCGTGAGTCCAATATGAATGGCAATGAACCGGGCAACGTGATCGATGAAATCGAACCAGTGGTGCTGAATCAGCTGGATATGAGTGAGGAGATGGTAAAACGGGTTCAACAAGGGTTTTGGCTGGTTACACATGGTCCCAAAGGAACAGCAAGAGGATATTTTAAAGACGAACCCTACAATGCAGCAGGTAAAACCGGGACCTCGGAATCCTATAAACATGGGGTAAAGACTTGGAATCTTTCTTTTGCTGGTTATGCTCCATTCAATGATCCCGAGATTGCCATTGCCGTTATTGTACCAAATGCCTACATTGATGGTTATGCTCAGCCGCACAGTGCAGCTAATATCATCAGCCAGAGGGCTTTTCGGGCATATTTTGACCTTAATGAAAAAGTACAGCAAACTACAAAATGATATTGACATCCTTTTATTACGCGTGTAGTATTACATGTGCAACAAATACCACACATGTAGTATTATGTGCGTAATCTAATATTACACATGTAATCAAATTGGAGAAAGGAGGAAAAGCTCCCTTAGTAGTTCGGGGTAGCATATAGTTATGAAAATGATATTGAACATGGATAAATAAGCTGCTAACCCAATAAGTTTTTCGTTGCATAAATAATGGAATTGAATCTAAGTGTAATACAAAATTTTTAGAATCTGCTGGTTTATAGTCGATCGATGTTAATTAAAACATAATGATTAAACCCACTTATTCAATTTTCAGGACATCTAATATTAAATAAAAGAGGTATAGATCTTGAGGAAAACACATGATATTTTCAGCATTAATAATTTTATATTTGCCCTGCTTGTGCTAGTGGTTGCAATTGTACCCCTCGCCGGCTGGTCGATGACCACCAATAACCTTTCTGACAAGCCCGAAAAGGGAGTCACAAAAGTACCGGCACACCAAATACGCCGTGATTTTGCAGAACTCGAGAACAAATATGATGCCCGGCTCGGAGTCTACGCTATCGATACAGGTACACATCGGACCGTCTCCTATCGGCCTAATGAGCGGTTCGCTTACGCATCTACTTACAAAGCTCTAGCCGCAGGTGCATTGCTGCAGCATTATTCAATTGATCGACTCGACCAGTTAGTCACATACAATATCGAGGACATAGTTTCATATTCACCGGTCACACAGCTTCACGTTGATACCGGGATGACTCTTCGGGATGTTATAGAGGCTGCTGTCCGATTTAGCGACAACACCGCAGGGAACCTTTTATTAGAGAAACTGGGAGGCCCTGAGGGATTTGAAACAGCACTGAGGCAGATTGGTGATAACGTTACCCAGGTTGATCGCTACGAGCCGGATTTGAACTCAGCAGTTCCTAAAGATACACGTGACACAAGCACACCAAAATCACTTGCAACGAGCCTTAAGGCTTTCGCAGTTAGCGACTTGCTCCCTACTGAAAAACGTAAAATCTTGACAGATTGGATGCGGGGAAATACCACTGGAGATGCATTGATTCGTGCTGGTGCACCAACAGGTTGGGAAGTCGATGATAAGAGCGGGGCAGGAAGCTATGGAACGCGGAATGACATTGCGATTGTTTGGCCGCCGAATAGAGCTCCCATTGTCATCGCTGTTCTATCTAGCCGCGATACACAGAATGCCACCTATAACAATACGCTTATTGCAGAAGCTGCCAAGGTCGCACTTAACGCTTTGAAGTGAAGAGATAAATAAATTTACTCATTATTAATTCTCGATTGCATCAGTGAACAGACTTATCATCAGTCATCAAATACAGATTTGGACTGCTGCGGCAATTTTCTTTTTGAACTAAGAAACAGGTAACTTTAACATTTTTTATCAGGATGCTTGTCCTATACGAAAAATCTCTCGAAGGCATATATTAATTTAGGTAAAAGTAAGCTTTTACTTAAATTTTTTTTTAAAAAGGATGATAGAATGTATAATCAGAAGGATCATGACAGGTGCTTCGAGTGCGACCATCTCTACATTGGTGACGCCACTGACGACACCGTCAAAACTTTCGATCCGGAAACAGGGAAATTCCTTGGTACTTTTGTTGCAAAAAATAGCAGCAACAACTTGCACGGTCCCCGGGGACTTATCTTTAACCATAAGGGCAATCTTCTAGTTTCTAACCAGAGAGTCTTGACTCCCTTTAATGGAGACGTATTGAAGTTCAATGGGCAAACCGGGGCTTTTTTGGGCGAACTTGTCCGTTCACTCGATCCAAACTCTCCGTTGGCACCTCGTGGCATCGTTCTCTCCAAACACAATGTCCTATTTGTGGCGGACTTGGGTGACTTTTTTAAGGGCGTAGACACGCCAGGAGAAGTGCGGACGTATGATGGAACAACTGGGGTGTTTCGTGGTAACCTCAGCCACCCCGGTTTCAATCCTTTACATCCCCGCGGATTGGTGTTCGGTCCCGACGGCTTGCTTTATGTTTCCGCTTTTGACCCATCGGAAGGGGATAATGGACTTAGAGGCTGGGTGCTGCGCTTCGACCTGAAATCAGGGGAGTTCGAGGTGTTCATTAAGAGCGATGATGTGAACAACCTCCATCGCCCTGAAGGCCTAGTCTTTGGACCCGACGGTAACCTTTACGTCACCAGTTTCCAAAACCTTAATGACCCAAATGATACCGACAAAATTTTGATCTTTGATGGCGAAACGGGTAAGTTACTCGACAAGATTGACCTCTATGCTCCGGGACAGCCGCGGGCCTTCGCACAGGCACTCCTGTTCGGCCCGAACGGAAAGTTGTATGTCCCCATTTCCGGCCCTTCCGACGACAAACCGGATGGAACGAGTGTCCCAACGGGAGAATTTACCGGTTCTGTACGGCGCTACAATGTCGATTCCAAGAAATTCAAGGAAATTGTGCCTCCTTTTAAAAAGGGAGGACCATTAGGGGTGCCGTGGTATCTGACATTTGTAAATACGAATCCCGCAACACTAGCTTACGGGCATGACCAGGAAGAAAGCAGCGACCATCATCATCACCATCACCATCATGATGAAAGTAGTGACGAGAGTAGTAATTAAAATTTGAATATATAAGGAAAGACCGTTCTAACGTTTTAGAGCGGTCTTTTTGGACAAGGTGTTCTAAAAGGGCATATTCAAAATTTACTATGAGTTGTTTAACAATATTCCTTACAGCGAAATGAGTTTACAAAGCTACGAACGTCACACATGTCAAGGAGGTTCTCACGAGACTGCTATTCTGTTTTTATTTTTCTCTCATGTAGATTGTGAAGGAATATACTTAAGCTACGGCGGCTTTCCTGAAAGATCTAGCTTCTTTTACGGCAGCCTAGTCTAATTAGGGTATTTTAAACAATAATCGTTCAACAAATTTCGATAGGTCACAGCAGCTGGTGGTACCGGTGGTGGAGGAATAAATGGAACCATAAATGGTGTATACCATGGATTGTAGTGATGATGCAAAATTATGTAATAAACCATTAATATCATCCTTTCATTCAAAGTTACAGTAAATTATGAGTGTATACCCAAATATGATTGGATGGATGCCTAGATTATGGAATTACCAATATTTATATAAAACGGGGTATACAATTAACCGTGTAGTTTAATTTAATTAATGGATGAACAGGGGGTTTTACTTCATAAATTGGAGCAAAGCTTTTTTTTCTTCAAGTACAGGGGCGGTTTAGTTTAAGTGAATTTCTTCACAAACTTATTGATGCCTATACCTAAAATCAAATGCATCAAATTAATTGACTCAATAAGTTTGTAACTAAATAGTCGCCTGCTTTTTTTGCGAAGTCGAAACCGTTTTGTATTTCTAATCATCATTTTGGTCACTTTAACTGTAAATCAAATCCACCAATAAGAGCGAGTTCCTGGTCATCAACCTATTCACCAGTTATTTTTAAATTATTTAGATCTTTTTGAGAATAATCAAGTTCTGGCTAAGTTTAAGCTGTCAGATTTGATAAAAACACCTTTGAAGCCGTAAAAACGGGCTTTTTTGACGAAAAGTTTTATTGACAATTGATGCTATTTTGTAATACTATATACTAGTAGTCTGTAATACTAAATATAAGTAACACAAAATACCTGTATTACAGAGTTCTGAAAAAAATATAAGTTAAATATAAATGGAGGTAAAAATTGGAAAATATCACAGAAATGCTGAAAGGGGTGCTTGAGGGTTGTGTGCTTGAAATCATTAGCCGTGGCGAAACTTACGGCTATGAAATCACGCAGCAGCTGCGAGCACTGGGCTTTAGTGACATTGTGGAGGGGACAGTCTACACCATCACGATGCGGCTCGAAAAAAATAAACTCGTGGAAATTGAGAAAAAGTCATCAACGATGGGCCCACCGCGTAAATTTTATCGGCTCAATGAAGCTGGCCAGCAAGAACTGGAAAATTTCTGGGACAAATGGAACTTTGTCTCAAGCAAACTAAACGAATTAAAAGCAAAATAAAGGAGGAGAACAAACATGAGTTTTTTAGAAAAAATCTTTGGAGATTTTAGCGAAAAGAAAGCATGGCGTGAAATGGAAAACCGCGCAAAAGCCTTACCTGAAGACTACTACAATGCCTACAAAGCGATGCAAAAATATCTCTGGAACACTGGCGGCGTGATGGATTGGCAAGAAACGAAATTCGTCTTTAATCACATCATCGACCATCTTGAAGAAGCCTCAGCCGATGGCAAGCGCGTTAAAGAAGTTACTGGCAACGACGTTGCAGCCTTCTGTGATGATCTCGTCGTTGATGCAAAATCGTGGGTTGATAAGCAACGTCAAAAACTCAACGATGCGATTAAATAATAGAACTTTGCTGAACAGCTTAGTATCTTAAAGGAGACTACAATGAACTTTTTAGAAAAAATAACCGGCAGCGATATGACTAAAGAAATGAAAGGTTTTAAAGCACGAGCAAAAGTCTTGCCAGCTGAGTTTCAAACTGCTTGGAAAGAAATTGGAAGTAATCTTTGGATTCACGGAGATTTCACCGGTCGTAATCTGATGCCGATTCTTGACAGTGCTCTTGAACTGCTTGAAGTTACATCATCAGACGGCCAGAGCGTCGAAGAAGTACTAGGAGACGATATCAAAGGCTTCTGCGCAGCGCTTGTTGGTGACGATGGTGCAAAAACTTATCGAGATAAATGGCGTGACCAACTCAACAAGAACGTAGCAAGAAAATTAGGAGGACTGAAATGAGTTTCAAAGAAATCATCGAAGGCAAAAAAGAATGGAGAGCCCATGTTGCGCGTGTCAAAACGCTTCCACAAGATTACCAAATTGTCTATAAAGAGATCCAAAAATACCTCTTCAAAGTCGGACCTGTTGAGCTAAACGAAGGTATCGGACTGCTCTCGGAAATTTTAAGCTTCTTTGAAGATGGTGCAGCTGCTGGGAGAGGCGTGCTTGAAGTCACAGGAACAGATGTCGCTGCTTTCTGCGATGCGCTGATTGAAGATTCAAAAACTTACGCTGATCTCTATCAAGAATCGGTCAATCAAAAAGTCAATAAGGCTATGAAAAAATAGAAGAAACCTATTACTTGACGACAAATTCTATCGAACTATTGCCTAAGTACTGCCCTTAACTTCCCAAACTCGAAAGTATCGTTCGAGTTCGAGAAGTGTCGGAAATGAAAGAAAGAATCAAAATGGAAAAAATATTAAAAAGAGCCCATCAACGAACCTTGAAAAAGTAAATCCAACTAAAAGTTTTAAGGTCTTGTCTCTTAAAAAGATTGGACCTTTTTTATTGAAAAACCAAGAACACCCGTGGATTTAAGGCGGCAGCACTTTTTTCTCCGGTTAACAAGTGAATGTCACAGGGATGGTAAGATTACATTATTTTCTCTCTAAAAAGTTGAATTGATGAAATTTTTTTAGGAAACAGAAAATGTTCATCCAGATATTAATAAGGGAAGACATAAACGTAACCAAATGGTAATAGGGAGATTTTAGGAGTAAGGTGACCGAATGATGGCGTGAAACAAATGAATTAAAGAAATTTATCTAAATGGGGATGAAGATCATCACTATATAGACAGGTTTCACAAATGATTAAAACAGATTTTTCTTCTTTTTCACTATCACCTTTTTTATCACCACAAACAGTACAAACTTGTTCCATGTTTATCACTCCTTAGTTCACTTATTCATACCTTTCCCATATTTTCTTTTTTACACTCCTATAAAAGATTTCAAATTAAATACCAAAAATGGACTAGAATGTATTAAAATTTAGCGATAACGAGAAAGTCGGTGTAAACCATGAGTGTAAGCGCTTTAATATAAAAAAATTGAAGTATTTAGCCTGTTTTTAACATTTTTTAACCCTTTACAATTATTTTTCATATGCGTAATATCATGCTCAAAGAAGAAAAATTCATATTGCCTAATCCCGAAAGGGAACGGAGGAACCAATTTTTTGGGGTTAATTCTACTTATGTAGAAGGGATGTCATTCTCTTTCGCCATCCTACCCGTCAGCTAACTTCGTCGGCTAAAGCGAAGGAGGTCAAAAGACCACCTATGAAGGTGCTTTTTTTGTGCTCTTTTTTACAGAAAAAGCTTACTTTCCATTTAGGAGGTCTTTTTGTTTTGATAAGAATGGTCAAGGGAGGAATATTATAATTAATCTGCTCGCACTAATACATATGATAATTAGTTAATAAATTATTACCCATCTATTACGGGATTGGATTTAAGCATTGAAACGAGAAAATTAGAGCTACTACTTCATTTAAGTTTAAGGTAATGTATAAACTCGTTTCTGTAATTTAAACGAAAAGGGAGAGTTTTAAATGAATGATCCATGGCATTGGATTGAGATATTTTTATTTATTATAGCCTTAGCCCTTATATGGAGTGCATTTACTAACTTATCGGGTCTTAAACGATTTTTAATTGGTCGCCGTATGCGAACCGCAGAGCTTTTTGAACAACACACAAAAATAATATGGTTCATTGCTTTGCCTATCCTTGCTGCTGACCTTTATTCTTCCGTGTCTTATGGACCTGAAGCAGGGATGACTGAACTTGCCAAGTTTGGGGAAGCGGGAAAATGGCTAATCATCCCCATAACTATTGCAACAGTTACTCTATTGGCTATATTAATCTCCTCCTACATTATGGGGATTTTAGCTTATCCCAGCGGTGGTGGAGCATACGCAATTGCAAAAGATAATTTTAAGGCTAGATGGGTTTCATTAATAGCTTCCAGTTCCCTGCTGATTGATTATATATTGACCGTTGCCGTGTCTGTATCAGCAGCCCTAGAAGCAGTTGCCTCCGCTTATCCTGCGGTTCATCCTTTCCGAACGGTGTTAGGTGTTACAATTGTATTTTTGCTATTGATTATGAACTTGCGTGGTGTGGCTGAGTCAGCAAAAATATTTGCATGGCCTACCATTGGATTTATGTTATGTATGCTCTTAGTAATCTTTACTGGTGTATTTGACGGATTGAAACATGGATTTGTCCAGGAGTCTACCCCGCCATTTGGTACAGTTCCTGAAGGTTTAGGCATATTACTGATCCTAAAAGCATTTAGTTCAGCTTGTTCGGCACTTACAGGAATTGAAACGATTTCAAATGCGGTCCCTGTTTTTAGGGATCCACAACAAAAAGGAGCCATAAAAGCCTATATCACTTTAGGAGCAATTACTGGTTTTACTCTTTTAGGTTTTGCCTATCTTTTATATATCAAAGGAATTTCACCTTCACCTGATAACACGATGTTATCCCAGTTAGCAGAAATGTATGTAGGTCATGGAATTCTGTATCAGATCATCATTTGGTTCACATTCATTGTATTGATTTTGGCAGCAAATTCGACTTTCACTGGTTTTGCCCAATTATCTGCGATAGTAGCAGCCGATGGTTTCTTACCCCGTGTCCTAACAAACCGAGGGGATCGCTTAGCATATTCCAATGGTATTATGGCATTAGCAGCTGCAGCAAGCGTATTAATCTTAGCATTCCATTCAGAAACCCATGCATTAATTCCGCTTTATGCAATTGGTGTATTTCTGTCTTTCTCAATTGCCCAATTCGGATTAGTCCGCCGATGGTTAAGGGTAAAGGGTTCACGTTGGCAAATTAAATTGGCCGTTAATATTGTTGGGTTAATTGTCACATGCACGGTTACGGTAATTGTTGCTGTTACCAAGTTCACAGGTGGAGCATGGCTTGTCTTAGTGATATTGCCTTTAATGATTTTCATGTCTTTAGCTATACGTCGCCATTATAACTTTGTGGCAGAAGATCTCCGTATGGACATTGAAAAAGAATTCCCCGAAATAAGAGAAGTTACAACGATAGTTCTTGTTTCAGGAGTTCATCGAGTAGTTAATAATACGATGTCTTTTGCTAAAAGTTTGGGCGGCAACATGATTGCTGTTTACGTGGGATTTGATGATGAATCCATTGTGAAAATGGAGGAAAAGTGGGAAAAATGGGGTACGCCATGTAGGTTAGTCGTGCTTCGAAGTAAATATCGTTCAGTGTTGGAACCACTTAATCGCTTTATAAAATTAGTGGAAGAAAAGAAAGGTCACGGGCACATTCATTTGGTCATTCCACAGTTTATACCTAAAAAATGGTGGCATAATTTATTGCATAATCAAACGGCTCTTCTATTGCGGTTTTGGTTTATCCGCCACAAGGATATAGTGATTACAACTGTTCCGTATCACCTAAAAAAATAAAGACAAATAGGATCTTAGTGGGAGGCATTACCTGAAAAGGTGTGCCTCTTTTTTTTCAAACCTTTGTACTATTTACTTCCGCTAAAACGAAATAGATACCGTATCAATTTGAAGGTGTTGCATAGCTGTTAATATGGGTATCAAACTATTTTTAAGAAAGATAGTTGACACTCTTTGCTACTCGGTGTTACAATGTACTTGTAATAAGTAATACTAAATAGTTTGATTTCCCAAAAGCTATTCAGTAAAAATTTACCTTAGTACTAAGTAATACTGAATATAAGTCAGACAAAATAGAGGTGCCGCTGAACATGGAAAATTTAACTGAAATGCTGAAGGGTTCGCTGGAAGGCTGCGTACTGGAAATCATCAGCCGCCATGAAACCTATGGCTACGAGATAACCCGCCGCCTGAACGAGCTTGGATTTACCGAAGTCGTGGAAGGGACGGTCTATACCATCCTCGTGCGACTAGAAAAGAAAGGACTGGTGAGCATAGAAAAGAAACCGTCAGATATGGGGCCGCCACGCAAGTTTTACTCACTTAATGAGGCTGGCCGCCAGGAACTTGAATTGTTTTGGGAAAAATGGGACTTTGTATCATCAAAAATTAACGTCTTGAAGTCAATCTAGCTTCATAAGATATTCCGTCCGGTATTTTAGGAGTGTCTTGTTCAGCATTAAATAAGGAGGAAAAATAACATGATGGAAATGTTCAAAAAATTGATTGGTGATAAAAAAGAGTACAAAATGATGATGGCACGGGTTGAAGCCCTGCCAGAGGACTACCAGTTTGTATTTAAGAAAATTCAAAACTACATGTGGAATTTCTCAGCGGGCAACGGGATGGATATGCTGCACATGCAGTATGAATTAATCGAGTTGTTCGAAGCCGGTGCGGCGGAAGGCAGACAAGTGCTGGAAATCACTGGGGACGACGTTGCGTCCTTTGCCGACGAACTAGTGGCAAACGCTAGAACCTATTTCGCCAAGTATCGTGAAGATTTGAACCAGAGTATCATGAATCGATTGGGAAAAAAATAAATGAAAAAGATCATACCGACTGAATAGCTGATTAAAAATGTGAATTCCACCTTCTTCGCTGTTCAGTTATATTTTTAACTAGGTAATAAGTCATACAGATTATCAGTCACACATAATAGATGGGTATAGGCAATCTAGCTCCGCAAGGCACTTTTTATAAGGAGGAAAAAAGTATGAGCAATGCAGCGATTTCTGTAAAAGGGTTAAAAAAATCCTTTAAAGACAAGGAAGTTTTAAAGGGCGTAGATTTTGAGGTGCAGCGTGGAGAAATTTTCGCACTGCTGGGCTCAAATGGAGCGGGCAAGACGACGACGGTCAACATCCTCTCGACGTTGATGAAGCCAGATGGCGGCGAAGTAAGTATTTGCGGCTTTGACGTCAAGCGACAACCGGATCATGTTCGCCAGAGCATTAGCCTGACAGGGCAGTTCGCAGCTCTTGACGGCATGCTCACCGGGCGGGAAAACCTGATAATGATCGCCAAGCTGCGGGGAGTTTCCAATCCCGCTCAAGTCGCCGACAATCTGCTTGCAAGATTCAGCCTGACCGATGCGGCCAACCGCCGGGCGGACACATATTCCGGCGGGATGAAACGCCGGCTTGACATTGCCATGAGCCTAATCGGGACGCCATCAGTCATTTTTCTCGATGAACCGACGACAGGGCTTGATCCCGAAGCACGGATTGAAGTCTGGAATACCGTCAAGGAGCTTGCTGGCGGAGGCACAACCATCTTGCTGACGACCCAGTACTTGGAGGAAGCCGAACAACTGGCGGACCGTATCGCCATCCTGCATGGCGGAAAAATCATCACAACTGGTACCCTCACCGAACTCAAAGAGATGTTCCCTCCAGCGAAAGTGGAGTACATCGAGAAGCAGCCGACATTAGAGGAAATTTTCCTCGCGATCATCGGCAAAAAGGAGGAGAAGTAAATGAAAAGCAAAACAGGGGTATTACTAGGACGTTTAATGCGCAACATCATGCGCAGCCCGGATACGATTATCACGGTGGCGATTACGCCGATTATGATGATGCTACTGTTTGTCTACGTATTTGGCGGCGCAATAGAGTCAGGCACGGACAACTACGTCAATTATTTATTGCCGGGAATCTTGCTGATGGCTATCGCATCCGGCGTCGCTTACACTTCCGTGCGGCTGTTTACGGATGTAAAAAGCGGGCTGATGGCTCGTTTCATTACCATGCCCATCAAGCGCTCGTCGGTATTGTGGGCTCACGTGTTGACCTCGCTTGTTTCCAATGCGCTTACTATCGTGGTGGTAATCCTCGTCGCGCTCTTGATAGGCTTCCGTTCCAGCGCTGGTATCCTGGATTGGCTCGCGGTAGCTGGGATACTCGGGCTGTTTACGCTGGCGCTGACATGGCTGGCGGTCATACCCGGATTGACAGCGGGGTCTATGGAAGGGGCGACAGCCTACTCGTACCCGCTGATTTTCCTTCCGTTTATCAGTTCGGCCTTTGTCCCCACCGAAACCATGCCTAAAATTGTCCGTGTGTTCGCTGAGAACCAGCCCGTGACTTCAATCGTGAATTCGATTCGTGCTCTCTTGTATGAAGGGTCTGTTGGCAACGATATCTGGATCGCGCTTGCCTGGTGCGTCGGCATTATGGTCATCGCTTACTTCTTCGCCATAAAAAAATTTAAACGCCAGTTAGGGTAAGTACGCCATTATGGGATTAGCCATATCAATAGTCAGACGCAGTGATGAATGCATTTGCATGGAAGGCTGCTAAAATGCCGTGGCAACCATCGACGAAATCATGTAAACCAATAAAAAAGGTGTGATAGGTGGCGGTCGATCACTAATCACAACGCGAGGTTTGCCATGCATGCTTTAGAAGATTTTAGAGCGGGTAGTACTCTTTCGCAGGAAGAGAAATTAAAAGTATAAAGCCCATTGATAAAATTGACAGTAAAAGAGTAGATTCCGAAGCAATACCCCCTGAATTTGAAAAGATTCAGGGGGTATTTTTATGCTAAGCGGAATTCTTCTTTTTAAAGATTTTTCACTGTAAAAGGTCCTGATTGTTTAACAAACGGGTGCGATTCGGTAATGATCGGGTATCACTTTAGTTTTCAATATTCCTTGACAGGAATATTCCTCATCGGGTATAATCTATTTAACAGGACGATAATACTAGTGATGATGTAGATGAGATTTTACCCGGAGACCATCACTTGACGAGGTGAGCAACATGTCAGGGAAGATTCCGGGCGTGAACATGACGACGCTGAGCGCTTTGTCTGAACCGAATCGTATGAATATCGTCGAACTATTGCGTGACGGACCACTGACCGTGGGGGAAATCGCCGACAAGTTGGGATTGAGGCAGCCCCAAACTTCAAAGCATCTAAAAGTGCTAAGCGACAATGGAATTGTGGAAGTGCAGGCCGAAGCTAACCGCCGTATCTACAAGCTCCGTCCAGAGCCCTTCCAAGAGCTGGATTCTTGGGTACAGTCCTTTCAGCGCATAATGCAAGAAAGATTCGACAATCTAGACGATTATTTGAAGGAATTGCAGAACAAAGAAAAATCATAAAATCATTTGATGTTCAAGGAGGAATCACGATGTTAAACAACGCAATGATATCTAGAGTAGAAAACGAACGTGTATTGGTACTAGAGCGCATTTTCAATGCGCCACGCGATCTGGTTTTCAGTATGTTTAAAGAGCCGGAGCATTTGAAACGCTGGTGGGGGCCGAGGGGCTGGGAGATTCCGGTTTGCACCATCGATTTCCGTCCGGGTGGCGTCTGGCACTACTGTATGAAGTGTTTCGATCAGAATCAGGGTCAATTTTTTGGTATGGAATCCTGGGGTAAAGGGGTTTATAAGGAGATTATTGAGCCGGAAAAAATCGTCTACACCGATTACTTTTCGGATGCAGAGGGCAATTCGAATGACTCCATGCCGTCAACTGAGATCACATTGGAATTCATCGATTTGGGTGGAAAGACAAAACTGATAAACCGTGCTGAATATGTGTCCGCAGAGTCCCTTAAAAAGGTCATGGACATGGGCATGCTGCAGGGCATCACCGAAACTTGGGACCGTTTGAACGAGCTTGTGGAGTTGTTGAAGTAGAGTTATCTTGTGTAGGAAGGTTTAGGCACATTGGTTTTTGGAATTACTTTTATAAGGGAGTGTAAAATCAATGATTAGTCAAGTTGGTCAAATCATGTTGTATGTTAATAATCAAGATGAAGCAAAGGAGTTTTGGACAGAAAAAGAAGGGTTTAGTGTAATTTCAGAGGAAGACAATGGTCAAGGTATGAGATGGATTGAAATTGCTCCAACTAAAGAAGCTGAAACAAGGATTATTCTCCATAATAAGGAATTTATAGCGAAGATGGCGCCTGAATTAAATCTTGGAACACCTTCTTTAATGTTCTTCTCGAAAAACTTCGATAATTTATATAGTGACTTATCAAACAAAAACGTTACAGTCGGAGAAATTGTAAATATGCCTTCAGGTAGAGTATTTAATTTTGCAGATAGTGAAAATAATTACTTTGCAGTAATGGATAAAAAGTGAATTTTTATTCATTTTATGAGTGCGATGCTTGATTCAAGGCATCGCTTTTTTGCTTGTTTGATATAAGAAACAAATTGTGAAGATTTACACTTAAAGTAACGGGGCAGTTTAGGTTAAGTGTAATGTTTCACAAAGTTATAGAAAAAGCCTATCTTTTACTATGAAAAAAAACTTCAGTTTACATTAGCGATTTTTATTTATTTATGTAACATTTGAATGGATAGATGATCATAGATTAATCCCCAATTTAAATCAGGATCCATGATAAATACCCAAGAACTTTTACCCAAAATCGCATAAACTCTACTGTAAAAATAATAGAGGAGGATGAATATGATTCCTAATTATGATGCATATGAAAGGGTTGGTTTAGGTGGACCAGGTTCAGGTTTTGGTTTTGGACCAGGTCTTGGATTTGGGGCTCCAGGTCTTGGTTTTGGCTATCCACAATACCATCACTACTACCCATACCACCATCACCATTACTACCCATACCACCACCACCACTATTACTACCCATATTAAGATTTGCTGATAAAAGAGTCCAATGAAACAGGCGGTTCTACAATAGTAGAACCGCCTGTTTCGGGTTGGAAATGGTGAAGGTTTTGGTTTGTGAATTAATAATTGGAGGATACTGCATTGACAATTTGATAAGCCACTCTTAATTTTTTAGATTTAAAAATCCTCTAATTTCTTCAACATGTTTATCTTTTATATAGTTTTTGTATAAATTACTGGATAATCGAATCGGATCACCAAAAAAGTATCTTTCATATTGGGTTTGCCTTGTACCAAACGAACTCATCGTAAGATCCCATGCCAAACGGAAAAGTTTCACACGGTCCTCGGCATTCATACCATCTGCTTGAAGATATTGGTCGAGTTCTGAACGAATTTCGGAATCAAACGCGCTTTCCGTTGGTATTGTTATCATTCCGCTAGCACCAATTATTTGTATAATTTCGCTGAAACGGGGATAAATTTTAGGAAAGATGTTACTAGCCACTTGTATTGGAATAATACTAGGACGCATAAATCCCCATTCATCCAATTCTGCATCATTTTCTGATTTCTCTAAAAGTGCTTTCATGGTTTCAAGACCAATGATGATTTCGGAGAGTTTTTCTTGTATATGTTGATACTCCCCAACATTAATTGTCTCGACAAGAAGTTGAGCAACTCCAAGAAAAAATTCTGTTTTTACAATTTGTCTGGTTATGACTTGATGATAGGCAAAATGGTAAAAAGAGCTTTCAACCAGGAAATCTGTCGCTGCATCTACATTATCGTAATAAAATACGCGGTCCCATGGAACCAAAACATTGTCAAAGACGACAATTGAGTCCATTTCTTCATATTTTGAACTTAACGGATAATTAAACGAAGATTCTCCCCCCACAAAGGATTCCCTGCAAAAAAATTTTAATCCTTTCGTATTAGATGGAATGGAAAACGCGAACGCCTGGTCAGGATCAAAAAACAATCTTGGTGCAGAAAAAACTAAAATTTCATCCGTTATACCACCTTGAGTGGCAAGTAACCGGGCACCTTTGATAATCAATCCTTTTTCATTTTGATCTATCACCTTAGCGGAGATTGGCTCATTGGAAAAGCCTAAGTAGACTTGTGAACGATTTACCTGAGGAGTAATAAAGGTATGTGAAAACGATAGATCGTGTTCCATTGCCCTTTCATATAGAGATTGAATGTTTTCGGGAAAACAATTTTCCCTATCTCTTAAAACGTTGGCGGAGGAGGCAAAACTCATTACTACCGTATTCATATAGTCAGGACTTCTTCCCATCAATCCATGAGTGTGTCTTGCCCAATGTTCAATCATGTTTCTTCTTCTTTTTAAATCCTCTTTCGTTTTGGGCTGTAAGTAAGATAATCCAATAGTATTTTGGTTTTCTGGCAAAAGGAAAGTCATCTCATTTTTTATATCCTGAGAATTTTGTAAATCATAAAGGGAAGCCTTTGACTTAATAATTCCTTTAAAGGCAGGATGCTCTGAAATTTCCCCTTCGATTTTTTCACCATCAAACCAAATTTCATTTTTCATATTATTTAAACGTTCAATAAAATCCCTGCCATTTATGATACTCATTTTATATCGTCTCCTTATAATGAAGGTCCAAAGAAATGTACGAGTTTAGTTAGTATCATTTTATTAGATTACTTAAATGCTTGTTCATATTGGAAAAGCCTTGTTTTTAAATTGGGCTAAGTGTATCGCTTCAACTGGCATAAAAAAAATGACCTAGGCCGGACGACGACACTACTCTCCAACTCTCCAACTCATTGCTAAAATGTTACCTCAATAAGCCATTAAGAGGGCTTATAAAAGTAAAAAGATCCAACACTATATCTTTGTGATGTTCCTTTTATATATTGTCTGACATTCTATGAAAGTCATATGTTTATCCAGTAAGAATTACTTTTTTTCACTTTGCATAAAACGTCTAAGGGACTTTTTACTGTTTAATATATGAAAAAATGGAGCCGCGCTATACGACATCCTCAATATTTAGAAAACGATCCGCCCACTTTTGATAAAATTTTTCTTTGAGAAACGAGTAAGACACTGCCTTTAAACTGAACGATTGCATTTTGTAAAGCTTCTTTTGTTTCTGCATCTAAATGATTGGTTGGTTCATCCAAGATGAGGAAATTGCAAGGCGAAAGAAGGAGGAGGCATAATCTCACCTTTGATTGTTCACCACCACTTAGTGTCCCAATTGCTTGTGAAGTATGAGTATTCCTCACACCACATTGAGCCAACCGATTTCGAATTTCCTTTACACCCAATTTGGGGTGAAAATCTAAGATAATTTGGATAGGTGTTTTTGTACCATCTTCCCATGCTAAATCTTGCTCGAAATAACCAATCTTTACTGATTCCGAAAACCGAAAACTACCAGCTACTGCCGAAATATGATGAACCAGTGTTTTTAGCAATGTGGATTTTCCGATCCCATTAAAGCCTGTAATCACAAGCTTTTCCCCTCCTAAAACAGAGAAATTTAATTTGGGCAAAAGGGGTTTACCATAACCAACCTCAAGGTCATGTACTTTAAGAGCCATCTGTGCGGAAAGTGGAATATCCTGAAAGATAAAAGTTGGCTTAGTAGTAAAGGTTGGTGGAGCCATTCGTTCCATCCTCTCGAGCTGCTTCCTGCGTCCTTGAGCCATCTTGCTATTTACTCCAGCAATATTTCTTCGAATATATTCCTCCGTTTTTTCAATCTTTTTTTGTTGAGCATCATATTGTCGAATATAATCCGCTCGTAAATGCTCTTTTTGACGAAGAAAATCTGAGTATTTCCCCGCATACTTTTTGATCCTTCCAAACTCGATATCACAGATGCAAGATGATATTTTTTCAAGAAAATCAATATCATGAGAAACAACTATATAAGCACCATCGAATCCGGTTAAATAGCTTGCTAACCAGTCCACATGTTTTTTATCGAGAAAATTTGTTGGCTCATCCAACAATAATACATGGGGCTTTTCAAGCAATAGCTTTCCAAGAATCACTTTCGCTCTCTGGCCGCCGCTCAACTCCTGAATGGGGCAATCAATGCCAATTGCATTAATTCCTAAGCCATAAACCACTTTATCGATGAGGCTTTCAATTGAATAAAATTCACTCGCTTCAAGCTTCTCCTGATCGTTTGCTGCTTGGTCCATGAGATCATAAAGACCTGTAAGCATCATTTCTTGATAGATATCATTCAGTTTTTTTTCTAGTTCAAATAAATGGGCAAATGCTGTTCTCAAATAATCAATAATTGTTTTAGTTCCATTGATTTTCACATATTGGTCAAGATGGCCAATCCGAATATCCCTTTGCCATTTAATCATTCCGTTATCCGGAATGATTTCTCCCATCAATATTTTTATTAGAGTACTTTTTCCGGCACCATTTTGTCCTACAATTCCCATATGTTCACCTTTGTATAAATCAAAACTTGCTTTATCATATAGAAATTTGTCTATAAAACTGTGGGTTAGATTTCTGACTTCAAGTAAACTCATCATAATTCCTCTTTTCTTAAAAATAAAAAAAGCAAAGAGACAGCGTCATAAAAGACGCTAGCTCTTTGCTTTGGTGGTTTTGCTGCATTGATAGATCCAACAAATACTATTTCAATGTGGTGAAAGCTTATTGAAATATTCCAAAACAAAGGGCCAGAGACAAAGCATTGTCTCTGGCCCTTTAATCAATTATTCATCAGCAAATAGTCATACGCAAATAAGCAAAGTAATACTACACTTTTTTAGCAAGCTATTTGCCAATGAATAGAGGAAGCATTAGGCTTCCTGATTAAGCTCCGCACAATGCTTCATTGTATACATTTGCACGGAGCTAAGTTTTCTAATAAAAATTCTATGCTGGGGATTCATCATTGAAAGGACCTTCTTTGTCATTTATTCTATTATAGCATCTCAAGAATATACTCAGAAATGATGACCCCCCGAATGATGTTTCAATTGCTTATAGAGTTAAACCACCATCTACAAGTGCAATTGAACCAGTCATATAGCTTGCTTTATCTGATGCTAAGAAAACAACCATTTCAGCAAGCTCGTTCGGATCAGCATAACGACCCATTCTCATATTTGAAAATTCTTCTGGAACATAACCGCCTTTTTCAAACTGCTCAGTAACACTAGCGGTTAACGCTGTTTGAACACCGCCTGGGCAAAGTGCATTAATACGGATTCCTTTTTTAGCATATTCTAATGCAGCACCTTTCGTTAAACCGATAACTGCATGTTTGCTTGCAGAATATACAGCAACACTATGCTCAGGACGAATTCCTGCAGTAGAAGCTGTGTTAATAATCGATCCGCTTCCTTGCTCTTCCATCACTTTTAGGACATATTTCAATCCAAGGAATACTCCTTTTACATTAACAGACATAATCCGGTCAAATTCAGATTCTTCTACTGAAGTGAAAGGTGCGAACTTTTGGATAATACCTGCATTATTGAAAAATATATCAATGTGGCCATATGTTTCGACTGCTTTATTTACATAGTTTTGCACATCTTCACTTTTCGATACATCTGCCTGAACGAAAATTCCTTCTCCACCTTGCTCTTTCACAAGTTTTAAAGTTTCTTCTCCTGTTTCTCTATTGAAATCAACTAAGACAACGGTTGCTCCGTTACTAGCAAGTTTTAAACTGCTTGCTCTTCCTATGCCACTTCCTGCACCAGTGATAACCGCAATTTTATTTGCTAATTCCATGTTCATTTCCCCTTTGTTTATGATTTCTTACATCATCTATTTTATTGCTGATTAAGAATGAATTATTGTATTATTCTACGGATAATAGTATTTTCTTATTGTAATAAAATAAATAATGTAAACGATTTAAAAAAGGGATGGAGTAGATGAAATAGATGGAAATATCCATGGAGGATATGCAATATATATGCCAGCTTATTTGGGAAGTTCATGGAATACCAGTTTATTATGTCAATGGATTTGGTGAGTTCGAGTACGAATTTTCAAGTAGTGACCTACGGAGTAATCCCTATTATGTTCCATTTAAAGAGCAGATAAGTGTATATACGTATGAAGAGGATCCGAGTGAGTTCCCTATCTTTTTTTCAAATTCAAATTTGAATTCTTTCTTTGTGAATCTTAAAAAATCGAACTATTTTTTAGGTACTATTATTGTAGGACCTACCCTTGAGACCGAAATATCGGATGAAAATATTACAAAGATCATAGATGCTTTTAAAGGAATCATAAATAAAAGAAATCTAATTGAATATTATCAAGCCGTCCCCATTATGGACCATCATCAGCTACTATCGATTAGTTTAATGGTTTATTATTTGCTTTATCGTAAAGCGTTAGATAAAACGTTGGTGCTAGAAAACAATAAAGCGATAGACCTCGGTGTTATACAATCAGAGAATTTAGATGTTGAGCTTTCAAAAGGGAGAAGGAATTTCATTTTTCATTCCAATCTTTCTTATGAACGGGTATTGCTTGATTATGTCAAAAACGGGCGGATCGATAAATTAAAGGATATCTTCGATTACTCTATTGTGGGTGAGGCAGAATTAGGATTATTGTCGAGACGGAATCGCTTACGAAGTGAAAAAAATTTAATGATAACGGGCATTGCCCTTGTTTGCAGAGCTGCCATAGAAGGGGGCTTAAATGAGGAAACGGCCTTTACTTTAAGTGATTATTATATTCAACAAATTGAGGAATTAGGAAACTTAAAGGCCATATTGAGATTAACGGAAGAAGCCATAAGTGATTTTACCAATCGTGTTCACGGTTTAAATGTAGAAAAATATTCTGCACCCATAACTGCTTGTCGACAATATATTTACAACCATCTTTATGGAGACATTACATTGGAACAACTTGCAGAAATGTGTCGATTAAGTCCCAATTACTTATCATCTCTTTTTAAAAAAGAAGTGGGTATTCCTATAAGTGAATATATTCAACAACAACGAGTAGACGAAGCAAAAAAGCTGTTGGCCATATCAAGTTATTCGATTTCAGACATCAGCACTTGGTTAAATTTCAATGATCAAAGTTATTTTATAAAAGTATTTAAAAAATACACAGGTTTAACCCCTAGGCAGTTTAGAAATGATCATTCATCCCATCAACCATCGACATGATGGGATGAAAATGTATTGTATAAGTAATAGCCTTTAGAGGAGAATTATTGGGATATTATGCTAAACTGAATAAAAGGAAATTAAAGGAATGATTCAATTAATGGATATTAGAAAACCTAATGATTTTGAACTAAAAAAGGTATTTTCTCTTTCGCCACAAGCTGTTTTTGATGGCACGTTAGGTGAAGTAGAACCTACGAAAGAAAAAATTGACCAACTTGTTAAACCACTTTTGGAAAAGGGAAGCTATTATTTAATAGCAACAGAAAACGATAAATTAATGGGCTGGATTCTTATAGGGTCTAGCAAAGACCCATTTACTGATATGATGAATGGATTTATTTACGAACTATTTGTTTTAGAAGAATTTAGAGGGAATGGGATTTCCAAACTGTTAATGAGAGCAGGTATTGACCATCTAAAACAAGATGGATATTCAGAAATCCGTCTAAGTGCATTTGCAGGGAATCAAGCAATTAAACTGTATGAAAAATTGGGATTTAGCATTAGGACAATTACTATGAGTTTGCAGTTATAAGAAACTAACTTGTTTCACTAACGGGAGCAAGATGTTAAGAATGGGGTGCTACGGCAGCTCTTTTTTTGTTTCACTAACATAAGCTGGTTAGTTGCTTAGGAAAATTTGATAGTTATATCGTATAAGATACCTATTATTCTCTTCTTTTGGGGAAGTTTAAATAAAAAGGAGTAAAGATGATGAAGAAATGTTTCTTAGCTTTATTGATATTTGTTTTAGCTAGTGATACTGAAGCATATGCAGAAAATAGAGCTAATCCGACTTCGACAAAGGAAGAAATGATGGAAGACATTTTATTTCAGCATTATGCTTCACATTTATTAAAAATAACAAACAGATTATATGATTGCAAAAAAATTCTCAGTATTAAAAGAATTGATAATAAGCATTTAATTAAGGTAGGATTAATTACTTTTACGGGACCTCATAATCCTCCCAATGATTTATATATCATAACTTTCACGGATAGTCCTATTGGTCCAGAGAAACCATTCGAATTTCATTTGGAAAATGTAGATCGTACTGAAAAAATATCCAATGAACAAAATGAAGCTTTTTGTAGGCAATAGTAAATAGATTTAACATGAAGGAGCTTATAACATGACACCCAAAGTTTTATTCAGCATTTTTGCCATATCTATTCTAATGGCAACAGGGCAGCAAGCTCACGCAGAAAGTAATCTAATATCAGCTAAGGAATCTGTAAAGCAAGAAATAAACTACATATACCCTGAAAATAAAGGAAAAGTATTTACTGAAACTGTAGACCAATTTTATGAGGCATTAAGGAAAAGGAGTTATCCAGTTCATCAGCAGTTTTACAGAAAACATTATGAGTTTTACAAAAAACATAAGAATAAACTTGGAAACATGGATACTGCTCTTTTTAAAGACATGCCCAATGAATCAATAAATTTTAGAAAAAAGGTATTGTTTCATGAGGTGGAAAAATTTAATTATATAACTTGGGATGGAAATGGTATTCTTACTACCTACCCAGATATAAAAATGGAATATAATCAGGCAGTCAGTCCAGATAGACAAGTATATTTTTTCTATTCTTTTAAAGATACAGATAAAGAGTTTAGGGGAAGATGTGCAATATATGATGTAGAAACAAAACAACTACTTGCTGGTGGAGATACCTATATTAATAAGTACCCAAAAATAAGAAGTAAAAATTGAGCCAAATTCAAATCATGGCTTTGTTCAGTTCCACTCATAATACTTTAAGTAAAACCCTTCACAACATTTTAGCGATCAAAACGACACTCAGAATCTCTTTGAGCTTAAATTAAAATTAGAATGAGTGGTTGAGTGATCGCTCCTATCAATTGTTTATTTTGGATAATCTCCCTTAATAAGTGCAAGATAATAAGGATTAATTGGTGGAGGTTATTGGTGTGCTTAACAAAAAAAAGAAGTTAACATCATTATTTTGGATTGCTATACTTGGCTTAATTTTAACAACAATATATACAATAATCCTTGGTATTTTAGGATATAGGACAATGAACAGGATCGATTATATTTACAAACAGAATAAACAAAGATCATAAAATAGTTAAAAAGAGTGACAGAAGTCGCTCTTTGTTTATTTCTTCCTTAACTAACGGGGTAGGATTGTTCAATAACGTGGACTTTTTCGCATTAGACACTTAAAATGGGGTTGTCTCATAAAAAAGGAACCGCCTTTTGCGATTCCTAAGGATTTCTATTTATTTGCACCATTTATGATACTAAGCGAATTTGTAAGTGCAGATTTGGACTTGCTGACATCAGGACTTGATGAACGAACTGCAGCCAACACTACGTCAATGGTTCCATCAATTTTAGTCCAGGTGGTACCATCTATTTTCCTAAGTTTAGGCTCTGATGAATCCCATTGATGTTCTAAATTGTCGGCACTTTTCTTCGCTAAAGAAAAGTTATTGGAGTTAACATCTTTTAACATAATATTTTCAATTGTAGCAAAGTCTGTTAATTGTCCAACTAATGTTGTTGAAGAAGCATTCGCTGATAATTTATTTACGGATTTTAGGACACTGAGCGAATTGTTTAGTGCAACTTTACACTTGCTGGCATCTGGATTGGACGAACGAGCAGCTGCTAATACAACGTCAATCGTACCATCAATTTTAGTCCATGTGGTGCCATCGATCTTTCTAAGCTTAGCTTCTGATGTGTCCCATTGATGTTCTAAATCATCCGCACTTGTTTTAGCCGAACTAAAGTTATTTGAGTTTACTTCCGTTAGCATATCATTTTCGATTTTAATAAATCCTGTTAATTGTCCACCTAATGAAGCTTGTGAAGAAACTGTTTGCGATGCTATATCTTTACTTCTCCACACATAACCACCAATACCAACAATTAAGAAAATACAAAGTGCCGCAATGGTTTGGGTCATAACATTTTTCTTGCTTCCTTTAGTTGGGGCTGTTTTTGCTGTTTCGTTTTTTGCATTTATATCAATTTTTGTAACAGCAAGAAAAACTATAATCGCTAAGATAGCTACAAGGAAAATGACACTAGTCACAGTTGTACCCAACCCTAATCCGCCATTAACTTTGGGTTGAGAAAGGAAATCTCCTAATGATGCTCCTAGAGGACGAGTCAAAATATACGCAATCCAAAATGCTAGTACACCATCAAGTTTCATTTTCCATGCTAAGAATATACAAGATATGATAATAATGACGGTTATTCCTGTATTAAGATAGCCAAGTCCTAGTTGTTCGGAATATAAGTCACCGACTGCAGTTCCGAGTGCAAATGTGAAAAGAATGGTAAGCCAATAGAATACTTCTCTTTTTGTTGTAAAGATCGAGTGTATCGAGAGTGTTTTTTCACTCAGATACCAAAATAGAAAAGTTAATCCTAGAAGTACGGAAAAGACGGCTGTGCTTATCTCAAGAGGTACACCTATACCGTCTGTCAAATTATCTGTTACCAACGTTCCAAATACGCTTATTAGCACAACCGTTGTCCAATAAATGCCTGGAACGTATCTCTTTGCTCTAAATTGAAGAACCAACGCAATGAAAAATGCTATTCCCATAATGATCGTAGTGTTAGTTAATCCAAATCCAAGGTTGAAGTTAAGGAAATCGGCAAACGTTTCACCGACAGTTGTACATAAGATCTTAATGATCCAGAAGAAAATAGTTACTTCTGGCACCTTGCTAAACAATTGTTTTACGACTGGTTCTTGCAGTACCGTATTTTGAGTAGCTGATAATTTTTTTGTCAAAAACTCATCTCCTTTTTGGTAACCATTATTATCAAAATCATATTTTCATCACCTAAATCAACTATAGTATAATGATTTTCAGTTTTTATTAAGAAGAGATTAAAACTATCTTAAGTGACTATTAATTTATATTGGGGTTTCTAAGGAATTATGGGGGTGGGGCTGAAGTGCGGTTGCTGAACAAGGAGTTGAAGGTATGCAGCTTCTTGTTTCTTATTGAACAAACGGGGAGGGTTATTGAATACTTGATTTCGAAATACTGATTAAAGTGTTATGATAAATACTGAATAAGAAATTTAACGGATTTTTGGGTTGTTTTGCTTGTAGCCAGATTGTTACCAAAGTAATATACATAGCAAATCTTAAAGGAGGCAAAAACATATGAAAATCATTGTTACCAGTTTATTCGTACAAGATCAAGACAGGGCACTGGAGTTTTATTCAGGAAACCTCGGCTTTGTAAAAAAGCATGACGTTCCTTTAGGAGAATTTAGGTGGATTACGCTTGTTTCACCCGAGGACCAAGAAGGTACCGAGCTTTTGCTCGAACCGAATAACCATCCAGCAGCCAAAGAATATCAAAAGAAGATATTTGCCGAAGGCATCCCAGCAACAATGTTTGGCGTCGCAGATATTCGTAAAGAGTATGAACGATTATTGGAGAATGGCGTGAAGTTTACTAAAGAGCCGACAAAAATGGGAAATCTCACTATAGCTGTTTTCGACGATACATGCGGCAACCTTATTCAGATCATACAGAAGTAACGTTTTGACGAAAAAGTTATCCCATAAAGTGTTTTTATTAGCAATTAAACAACTAACTTTGTGTAAAAGCCTGTCCTCATTTTAGGACAGGCTTTTACATTTTTAGGTTTAATAGATTTAGGAAGTGATAGTATGTCCTCCCGAGCTTTAGATACGGGGATCCTCATTTTCCGCCAAACGTATGTGCTAGATGCTTGCTTTGTTCTCTTCGGAGCTTTCTGGTAATGGACCGTTCTATTCCGGTATTAAACAAATAGTGCTCTTCCTCTGATTCGGGATAAACAGAAGGCACCGGGGCCGGCTGCCCTTTTTCATCTAACGATACAAAAGTTAAAAACGAAGTCGCCGCAACCCGGCTTTGCCTTGTAAAGTAGTTGTCCGCTGTCACTTTTACAAATACTTCCATCGATGTATTCCCGGTCCAAGTGACAAAGGCTTCTAATGTGACTGCATCTTGAAGGGTGATCGGGTGCAAAAAATCGACCGAATCGGTACTTGCGGTCACAACGGGATTTCCACAGTGTTTGACAGCGGCAATACCAGCAACCCGGTCAATTCGGCTCATCAGAGCGCCTCCGAAAAGAGTCTGGTGCGGGTTTGTGTCGTTGGGCAGGACCCCGTCGGTTTGAATTGTTCTAGATTCACTGCAAGATTTTTTCATAAATATAAAATCCTTCTCTCACTGATTTTGATTTTTTCCTATTATATCATAGATTTTTACAGGGCGATTCTCGTGGTTCAATTGACATTAGCGATGGAATGCTACTCAAAATCCCACATATAAATCTAAATGGATACTAATTTGACAGGTGGGGATGGAAATGGGAACCAATGATTTCAATAAAGAGCTCCATCACTATTACACAAAAATTCGTGAAGTGAATCATCCTTTTTATTGGTACTGCTTGGCTAATACGCAGGCAAGAGCCGGATTAATAAATGAAGCAGTGCAAACGATTGATATGGCTTTGTCCTTTCCAAATCCATATCCTTCAAAACACAAACTTTTAGAAATACGGGCTGGACTGCAATCTGCTGATCAAAGAAACATGCGCACCAACAGTCCCTCCGTCGTAACGATAAAGAGGGGGGATATCGACGGAGACGGGATAAAGGATAATGTTTTTCTTACTGCGAATAAAACCCCTGATAGCCCATTTTGGAAGGATATCACCTTGGTTGTCCAAAATGGGAGAACACATAAATATGAATACATCAATTTTAAAAATAACGCTGGATACAATCCAACTCTTTTTCTTGGTGATTTTACAGGTAAAAATGGCGATGATATTTTAGTGGTCATTGATACCGGAGGAAGTGGCGGTACTATTTACGCGTATATTTTTTCATCTATTAACGGTCAATTAAGGCAGATTTTTGATTCGGATACATTCAATGAATCCTATAAGTATGATGTGACATATGAAAATCAATACAAAGCAAAGGTGATCAGTTATCATCTCAAACAAAAGTATATTCTTGACCTAACTTACAAGGGGAAGGAATATCTATCGGAAATTTATAACCCACAAGGTATTTTGAAGGCGCCCATTAATGGCTGGGTTAATCCTTTGGCAGCCTTATATCCAGTTGATATAAACAGGGACGGAATATATGAGCTGGCAGCGCATCAAAGGATAGCAGGAAGGTACAATGCTGACAGTCTGGGAGAAGTGCAAACCGTGTTGAAATGGAACGGCCAGGTGTTTGCTGCTGAAAGGCAGACAGTGGCTACCTTTGGAGGGGAATTGCAATAGTTGAAAGAATGAGTTCGAAAGTAATAATGAAAGCATTTCAAAAATTTGGCCATGACCGATTCATTTTGTATATTTCCTGTTTTTCAACCAATAATATGAAAGTTACAGCGATTTTACTTATATTCAGGAGCTGAAAAAATGAAAACAAAGGACAATTTTTTAGAGGGAGCAAAAGTAACCCAAGATAATGCAATATATGGAACATCCGATAAGAAAGCTAAAAATGGGCCAGGGGATTCACCCAATGTTAATGTTGACAAGAAAAAATAATGAACCTTAATCGGGAAGAACCAACAAATTTCTTGGCTGTTTTTTATTCAAATATAGAAATTTAACAAGGTGATTTCCGATTTCAAGAAAATGAATGGAAGATAAAGGTAGGACATTTTTCAAATGTACAGGACGATTTACATGGATTCAAATGAAAATGCTGCCTTTTAATAATTAAACCGTTCCGTTTTGAGGTGCATATCACATAACTGGCAAGGAAAATGGCGTGCAAACTGACATTAGTTTGCACGTCATTTTTCTGATTTATTGTATTTTTTGCATCTAAAATAGGAGTACCACCAGCAAAACGCGGATTTCCAACGTTAAGGAAATACAAATATAAAAAGCCTAATTTCTCGGGAGTTATAAAAGAGAAATTAGGCTTTAGTTACTTCAGAAAAGCGCCCATTTCTTGAATAAGCCAGAAGATTTATATTGGAAAAAGTGAGTTATAAATAAACTGCTTTTCTAGTTAGGCTGCTTGCTGAAATCTCTCTGAACAATAATAGGGCAACCTTTATCAGGAAATTAAAACGTTTATCACCATGAAAAGGTGTTTCTCTCATTTATCACCATGGCACGGCTAAGGGAGGTTCTTCCAGCCAGCCATTCTCAATCATCATTTTGGCTCCGTCTTCCGCAAATGAGGCAATTTCTGCCGATAATCGAACGTAATCAACCACCAAATCCTTTCTTGAACTCGTTGCCATACTTGTTCCGTAAAATCCTATACTTAAAGCAGTTAAAGTGGTAGCCATAAACATCATCATTTTATCCGAAAAAGGGGCTATTTCCGAGTCAGTCAGTTCAGCATTTCCAGGCATTAAAACAGGTAATCCTTCTTCTTCTAACACGGAACCAAATACATTGGTGTGTTTTGAAGCAATTTCCTTACCCCTTACCATAAATTCCTTTACCTCTTTTGATTGAGCCACCTGGCTCCAAGCCATCATTACTGTTCGTCCTAAAGCATTTTTTTGTAAATTTGCAAATATATTTGTGACTTCTATAGCAGTTAATGGTCTTTTCTTTCTTATTAATCCAGATATTAGGGTTTGACTTTTCACAAAATGTACTTCATTTGACGGAGTCAAAATAGGTGATCGAATGTATAATCCTTTTGACAACAAAAGATTTTTGAAATCAGTATTGAATTTGTTTAGATCAGTAACACATTCTGTAAAATAATCATCAATTTCTGATTTAACAGCAAATGTTTTTGCAATGGCATAAAAACTAAGAGCCATGACACCCATATTTTGTGTTATATACATCATTAAACTATCCGAAAATAATCTTGGAGCAGATATATTTACATCTTCATCCACTTTAAATCCACATGGTATTGCATACCCTTCTTTTTGAAATATCTGGGACAATTTTGTTAAATGAGTTTCCGTTAATTCTAATCCGTTATTAATGATGGAATGAAAATCGCTATCCTCAGCTATTTTCAAAAAGTATGTAAATAAACACTTGCACATACTAGTGCTCATGTAATTATTCCAAATTTGTGCAACTTCAGCAGCGGAAAGTTTCGTGATGTGTGCAGATTCCATTATATTCTCCTCATTCTGATATTGTTGTTTTTATTAATCTTCCCTAATTAAAAATGTATATTTGTTAATCTGGTTAAAAACAAATCTGAAATAAAAGAGGCTGCAACAACGGAGTCTCATTTAACATTAATTGTCTGATATTAATCCATTAAAGTAAGTAGCTGAAATTTTCTGTTCCATTCGGGTAGGTGATGTTTCATACCATCGATTCTAATAAAGAACCGATGGTGTTTTTTATCCAAGAAAGAATTTTTTGCGAGGTTTTTCCAAAAATTGTTTAATTGTCCAAAACTCTTAAAAAATTTCCAAAGCCCTCTAATAAATGTCCAAAGTGCACAGAAAAATATCCAAACCCCGCAAAAAAATGTCCAAAACCACCAAAAATTTGTCCAATGGTTCTTATGGTTTAACGGATGCTAGGTAGCTTCAAACCACATGACCTTTTTATTTCTTTTTGTAGAGTACTATATTCTGCTAACTATTTTTCCAGAGTGAACTTCTTGTAATTAGCGTTAAAATTGGTTGAAACAGGTTAAAGAAAAATGATATAAACCTATGAAGATTTTTCTATCACACACAAAATTTATCAAAACATCCAAATTTTTTAATAAATAGGTTGTTTTAGGATGATTTATATTATATGATTATTCTTAATTATCAAACTATTCAATTATTAGGGGTGATAGGGTGGAATCTACTTTGTTAGTAAACGTAACAAGGGGAAATGTAATTGAGAGCATTCATAAGGGAAATGTGGCAGTAGTCGACGCAAAAGGTCAGTTGCTTTATTATGCAGGAAATCCTAAGAAAATTGTGTTTGCAAGATCCTCAATGAAACCAATTCAAGCTATTCCAGTCGTCGAGACAGGAGCTGCAGATCATTATGAATTTAGTGATGCAGACTTGTCCTTATGTTGTGCATCTCATAATGGAGAAAAAATGCACACGGATCGTGTTCTTGCAATACTTGGAAAAGCCGGGATTGGTGATACCAGTCTAAAATGCGGCACCCATCCTCCACGCTGGCCGGATACATACAAAGAACTTATTCTTCAAGGTAAAGAAGTAACCCCTTTATACAATAATTGTTCAGGGAAGCATACGGGGATGTTGATTACAGCAAAACAAATGAATGAACCGCTTGAAAATTACTATTCTTTCAATCATCCTGTTCAGCAGCGAATACTAGCTGCAGTAAGTGAAATGACCGAATATCCAAATGATCAAATAGAAATTGGAATTGATGGCTGTGGTGTTCCTGTACATGGGGTGCCGCTTGAAAATTTGGCTCATGGCTATGCCAAACTAGCCCGGCCAGATGAACTTCCAGAAAAACGCAGGAATGCAATTAGGAGAATTACGAAGTCGATGGTTACAGCACCCGAAATGGTGGGGGGGACAGATCGCTTTTGTACGGATTTCATGAAAGCTGGAAAAGGAAGATTTATTGGCAAGGCAGGCGCTGAGGGCGTTTATTGCATTGGGGATTTGGAAAAAGGAATCGGAATTGCGGTAAAAATCGAAGATGGAGATGGACGAGCAGCTTATCCGGCTGCAGTGGAAGTCTTAAAACAATTGAATTTATTATCAGAGCAACAGATTGAGTTACTAATGAACCATTATCGACCAAAATTGCATAATTGCCGCGAAGAGGAAATTGGGGAGTTAGTTGCTGACTTCAAGCTTCAAAGTGCAACCGCACTTTTAAGTTAAATTTAAATATTCAAAGGGGGATTTTATTTGAAACATCGTTCATTAACTTTACTTATTGCCGCTTTTGTAATGTGCAGCATGTTCTTAATTGGCTGCAGCAATTCAAACAGTGCATCAAGTAACACATCGAATGGCAAAAAAAATATTAAACCAGCCACGACACAAACGCTTGCCAAAAAAACAGGAAAAGATATTACGATTGCTGTTGCTAATACTTTTGTCAGCATGGATCCTCACGATACGAATGATACTTTATCCTACTCCGCTCAGAAAACAATGCTTGAAGGTTTGTTAGGATTTGACAAGGACATGAAGGTAGTTCCTGTCCTTGCTGAGAGCTATTCAGTAAATCCTGCAGCAACAGAATTTACCTTTAAGTTGCGACAAGGCATCAAGTTCCATGACGGAACACCATTTAATGCAGAAGCCGTTAAAGTCAATATTGACCGGCTTGCAAATCCAACCCTTAACTTAAAACGTCATAGTCTCTTTAAGCTTGTAAAAGAAACAACGGTTGTTGATGAGAATACGGTAAAAGTGACCTTAAGCCAGCCATTCGGTGCGATGATTAATACCTTTGCACATCCTGCTGCGATGATGATCAGCCCAAAAGCACTTGAGACATATGGAAAAGATGTTGCAAAAAATCCAGTTGGAACAGGTCCATTTAAATTTGCTGAATGGGATCCAAGTGACCATTTAAAGGTAGTTAAAAATGATCAATACTGGAGAAAAGGCTATCCAAAAGTAGATTCCATTTCATTCAAACCAACACCTGAAAATGGAGCACGTGTAGCCAAGCTGCAAACTGGTGAAGCAGATTTTATTTACCCAGTACCATCTGAACAGGCGGAAAGTATTAATGGTAAAAGTGGAATTGTAGTTGAAAATGCTCAATCCATTATCGTCCGGTATTTATCCATGAATACATTAAAGAAACCGTACAATGATGTCCGAGTTAGACAGGCCATTAACTATGCGATTAACAAGGATGCATTTATAAAGGTTGTAATGAATGGTTTTGCGACTCCATTAGATTCCATTATTGCTCCAAACGTACAGTTTTACGCAAAACAACAGCCGTATCAGTTTAATCTCGAAAAAGCGAAACAATTGTTGAAGGAAGCAGGTTACGATCAAGGCTTTACAGCAAAATTATGGGGTAATAACGATACAGGTGCCATTAAAGGAATGGAGTTTATTCAACAACAGTTAGCGCAAATTGGCATTAAAGTGGAAATTGTTCCAATGGAATCAGGTACAGAGTCAGATAAAATCTGGAACGTTGAAGACCCTAGCAAGGCTGATATTGAATTGTATTATGGCGGCTGGTCACCGTCGACTGGTGATGCGGACTGGGGAATCCGCCCATTATTAGGCGGAAATGATGCTTTTCCTCCAAAATCCTATAACACTGCTTATTATAACAGCCAGGAAGTAAACCAAGGTATCAGTGATGCACTGGCAACCGCAGACCCAGATAAGCGAAAAGCAGCATATGAAAAACTAGAAAAGGCCATTTGGAATGATGCTCCATGGGCATTCTTATCTGTTGACGATACGATTGCAGGAAAGAAAAATTACTTAGACGGTATTTACCTTCTGCCAGATGGTTCATTAGATGTCTCGAATATTGAGATCAAACAGTAAGAGAGGGTGAGCGCTATAGTCATATAGCGCTCATCTAATTATCCGAAAGGGAGGAATCCAATTGTTACGCTATTTTAATAAAAGATTAATTGGAATCATACCTATCCTATTTTTTGTTTCCATTTTTATTTTTCTGTTTGTTCATTTGATTCCAGGCGATCCTGCCAGATTAGTAGCAGGGCCGGATGCCACACTTGACGATGTAAATGCTGTCCGGAAAGAGCTTGGTTTAGACAAGCCATTATATACTCAATATGTGAATTTTATGACCAATATTGTTCATGGTAACTTTGGTCTTTCATTAAAAACCAAACGGCCAGTTCTTACTGAAATTTCTGAGCGGTTTATGCCAACTTTCTGGCTGACTTTGTGGAGTATGATTTGGGCCTATCTATTTGGCCAAATTGTCGGGGTTATATCCGCAACGAAAAGAAATAAGTGGCAGGATTATCTTGGAATGTTTGGAGCCATTGCTGGTATCTCTCTCCCTTCCTTTTGGCTGGGATTAATGCTGATTCAATATTTTTCCGTTCATTTAGGATGGTTTCCTACAGGAGGTTTGGATTCTTGGAAAAGTTATATCTTACCATCTATCACCTTAGGTGCAGGGGAGGCAGCGTTTATCGCCAGGTTCTCTCGTTCTTCACTAATGGACGTCCTAAATGAAGACTATATTCGCACCGGACGGGCAAAGGGATTAAAGGAAAGCGGCGTGGTTTGGGGACATGCCTTAAAAAATTCAATGATTCCAGTTGTGACCATGGCAGGATTGCAATTTGGTTTTTTGCTTGGCGGCTCCATTGTCATTGAAACCGTGTTTAGCTGGCCAGGTCTAGGAAGATTGTTGATTGACTCTGTTTCCTTTAGGGATTACCCAGTCATCCAAGCCGAAATGCTCTTATTCTCTTTGGAATTCATTTTAATCAATTTGCTTGTTGATTTAATCTATGGATTCTTAAATCCGCAAATTCGTTACGACTAAATGAACAAGAATAAGGAGGAATGAATAATGGCTGGAGTGAAAATAGAGGAAGTCATCGAGCGGCCGCTTCCAAAACCAGTAAAAGAAAAAAAAAATACACCTGCTGCGGAGTTTTGGCGAAAGTTTAAGAAACAAAAAATGGCAGTTGCGGCCGGTGTTTTCGTAGGCATCCTGTTTCTTTTAGGTATGATTGGGCCTTATATTACTTCATATGGTGCAGCTCAATTTGACTATAATCATACTTTAGAGGGGCCGTCGGCTCTCCACTGGGCTGGAACCGATGCTTATGGGCGCGATATTTTTAGCCGGATTATTATTGGAACAAGGATCTCCTTATTTATTAGCTTATTGTCTGTTTTAATGGGTGCAGTTGCTGGAACCTTTCTTGGTCTCATTAGTGGTTATTATGGGAAATGGATTGACAATATGATCATGAGATTTTGTGATATTCTTTTTGCCTTCCCGGGAATCTTACTGGCGATTGGGATTATTGCTATTCTTGGACCAGGCTTAGGAAATGTAGTGATTGCGATTTCCGTTTTTAGTGTTCCGATGTTTGCGCGGATTGTAAGAAGTAGTACATTAGCTGTTAAAACGGCAGTATACGTGGAAGCCACCAGGTCTATGGGTGCGAAACATGGAAGAATTATCTGGAAGCATATTTTTCCAGGAACCATCTCAGCCATTATCGTAAACTTTACCATGCGTTTAGGTACAGCCATTTTAACGGCAGCCTCTTTAAGCTTTATTGGACTTGGTGCTCAGCCACCTTCTCCAGAGTGGGGAGCAATGCTAAGCGGTGGAAGGGATTATTTAAATACCGCCCCACACGTTACTTTTTTTCCAGGCCTTGCTATTTTCCTGACCGTGCTTGCATTTAATCTGCTTGGTGATGGGCTCCGGGATGCGTTAGATCCAAAAATGAAAGATTAACCATCAGAAAGGGGTAAGGTGATGGCCGAAAAATTACTGGATATAAAGAATTTGCAAACTCATTTTATTACTGACCGCGGGGTTATGAGGGCTGTTGACGGTGTCAATTTAACGGTTCATAAAGGGGAGACAGTCGGGGTAGTTGGAGAGTCAGGCTGTGGAAAAAGTGTTACTTCGTTATCGGTTATGCGGCTGTTAAAGGATACACCAGGAAAGATTATAGGGGGAACGATTGAATTTGAAGGCAAAAACCTGGTCGAGATTCCTGAAACAGAGATGCGAATGATTAGGGGAAATGAAATCGCGATGATTTTCCAGGAACCGATGACTTCGTTAAACCCTGTTTATAAAATTGGCAGGCAAATAGAAGAATCCATCATACTTCATTTAAAATATAGCAAAAAACAAGCCCGTGACCATGCCATAAAAATGCTTCAGCTCGTTGGGATACCGAGAGCGGAGGAGATTGTTAATGAATATCCCTATCAGCTTTCCGGTGGAATGCGGCAGCGTGTCATGATTGCGATGGCCATGGCGTGCCAGCCCAAACTCTTGATTGCGGATGAACCGACAACCGCATTGGATGTGACCATTCAAGCACAAATCTTAGACTTAATGAGAAAATTACGTGAAGAAAGCAGCTCTTCGATTTTGATGATTACCCATGATTTAGGGGTTGTCGCAGAAATGTGTGACCGTGTAGTCGTAATGTATGCAGGAAAAGTGGTTGAAGAGGCTGATGTATATACGATATTTGAAAATCCTAAACATCCTTATACAAAAGGTTTGCTTGAATCCGTTCCAAAACTAGGTCAAAAAAGTAATCGATTAGGATCCATTCCAGGGAATGTCCCGACACCTGGCAATATGCCTGATGGATGTAAATTTGCTCCAAGGTGCAGTAAAGTCATGGCTATATGCAAGAAACAAGATCCTGAATTAACCGTGGTTGATCAGAATCACACTTGCAGATGCTGGCTTTATCAAGATAGCGGAGTATTGGAGGTTTAAGTGATGGAAACTCCATTAGTGGAAGTAAAAAACTTGAAAAAATATTTTCCTAAAAAGAGCGGCTTATTTGGTAGAAAAAATTCATTTGTAAAAGCGGTAGATGATGTTTCCTTTACTATTAATAAAGGTGAAACGCTGGGCCTTGTTGGTGAAAGCGGCTGTGGAAAATCTACCACAGGAAGAATGCTGATGAGATTACTTGATCCTACCGAAGGGCAGATTTTATTTGAAGGGGAAGAGATTAGCAGTTTAAACGATAATCAAATCCGGGATATGAGAAAAGAATTTCAGATGGTCTTTCAGGATCCCTATGCATCCCTAAACCCAAGGATGAAGGTGGGAGATATAATCTCCGAGCCGTTAATTATTCATGGGTATCCTAAAGAGAAACGGGAAGAGCGAGTATATAAGTTACTAGAGGTTGTGGGATTAAGTGCCTATCATGCCGATCGTTATCCACATGAATTTAGCGGCGGTCAGCGCCAAAGAATTGGGATTGCTCGTGCCCTTGCAGTCAACCCGAAATTAATTATCGCCGATGAACCCGTTTCTGCATTGGATGTGTCCATTCAATCGCAAATTCTAAACCTTTTAAAAGACCTTCAAGATGAATTTCAATTGACCTATTTATTTATTGCGCATGATTTAAGTGTGGTGGAACATATAAGTGATCGTGTAGGTGTCATGTATCTTGGAAAAATTGTTGAATTGGCTGATAAGGAGACCCTTTATCAAAATCCATTGCATCCCTACACAAAGGCATTAATATCAGCAGTACCCATTCCTAATCCTCGGCTGAGAAGAGAAAGGATTATATTAAAAGGGGATATCCCTAGTCCATCCAATCCGCCAAGCGGATGTACCTTCCATACGAGGTGTCCTTTTGCTACGGATGTATGTAAAAAAGAGATTCCGAAACTTCGGGAAAATACATCTGGGCATTTAGTTTCGTGTCATTTATACTAGTATAATAGGAATACTTGGAGTTCGGAGGTTATACTAGCGATGTCTAATCAAATTGTTCACATAATAGCATATCAGGAGAAGTCCTTAGAACGAGTAATGAAACAAATGAAGGAAGTTTTGGGACAACACATTAAAGTAAAGCCTACAACTTTAAAGGAAATCCGTCCTGAAATGGTTCATCCAAATGATATTGTCTTCCTTTACCATCCTATGATTAAAGGAATCGTGAATAAACTGATTCCACCCGAGTGTCCCTGTATTGTTGCAAAACGAGACATTAATATGGCTAATTGCAGAGAGTTGATCAATCTCCCTCCAGGTCAGAAGATACTTGTTGTTAATGATACAAAGAAAACGATTGAAGAAGCTGTTGCCTCACTTCGTGAGACGATCTCTGAGCATGAGTACTTTCCGTATAATCCTGATGAAAATATTCCGGATGACATAGATTATATTTTAACTCCAGGGGAGATAGACTTATTACCTGATGGGTTAACAAACGTGATCAATATTGGAGATAGAATTTTAGATATTGAAACCTTTATCGAATTTGCTGAATTGCTCGGTATCGACTATCAACCTCAGATGGTTAAGAGGTATATGAAATCTTTAGTTTCACTTTCATTGGAATATGAGGGAATGGATTACACAAAAGGGAACCGGATGAAGGACATTCGAAATGTTTCCCGTTATACGTTTGATGATGTAATTGCCGAAAGTACGTCCATGGTAAAAACGGTTCAACTAGCAAAGGAATTTGCAAGGACATCTTTCCCTGTATTTATTTATGGTGAAAAAGGAGCAGGAAAAAGTATGCTCGCACAAGCGATTCATCATTATTCCTATCATACCGGAGATCCTATTTTTTCTGTGAATTGCAAATCAAAACCAATTGACATTCTGGAAAAGGAATTGTTTGGGTTTGAGGAAGATCTTATCCATACAATGGGAGCTTTTGAGATAACAAACAATGGAACGGTTTATTTGGAAGATGTAGATGAATTGCCTTTTTCACTCCAAATTAGAATATTCAATGCTGTAAAAGAAAGTAACTTTCTTCGAGTTGGCGGCACAACACCCATTCCATTCCAGGCACGGTTGATTGCCTGCAGTACAAAGGAATTAGACAAACTTGCTGACAATGGAACGTTTTATCGTCCTTTTTATGAAATGCTGACATCCCAATCTCTCATCGTCCCTTCTTTGAAGGAGAGAATGGAAGATTTTGTGCCATTAATTGAGGAATTAAAACGAAGGCTCAAAAAAACAGATGTCATTTTTACAGATGAAGCTATGGATCATTTACTTTGTTATGGATGGCCGAGAAATGTAACGGAACTTTATGATTGTATTACCTATATTTGTTCTATGGGAGAGGATACCATAGGAGTGAAGTCGTTACCAATAAATATACGGATGATGAGCGGGGAATGTAAACTTGGGTTATTGAAGGGACATAAGATTAACCCTTTAGATATTATTAAAAAAATTGAAGCCCATGGTTTTTTAGAAGAAAGTATCGAAATACTGAAAATATTTGCATTTGGGAAGCATGAACGAACCTCATTTGGAAGGCTGACTCTTAAAAAGCGGTTGGAAGAAGCAGGGATTGATCTATCTGAGCAACAAATTCGGATGAGAATGGAAATCCTCCAGGAGCTGGAATTATTAATTGTTCGACAGGGACGAGCAGGGTCCACCATATCACAAATAGGTGAAGAATTTCTTCAATTTTTACAGTCCTCTGCAAACGTTAATATTAAAGGTAGTTATGATTGATTTAAGAGGCTAATGGCCTCTTATTTTTATTTCCCATAAATTATTTACTAAAGCATTTCTTAGTAATAAGGAATGCTTTTTTATCTATGTTATATGAGCTGGCAGCGCATCAAAGGATAGCAGGAAGGTACAATGCTGACAGTCTTGGAGAAGTACAAACCGTCTTGAAATGGAACGGCCAGGTGTTTGCTCCTGAAAGGCAGACAGTGGCTACGTTTGGCGGGGAGTTGTAAAAAAAAGGACATCCAAATGGGATGTCCTATTTTTTGTGAAAATTTTCTAAATGTACTTCATGTGTTTCAAAATTGTTTTCTATATTCCTTTGGGGTTATACCATATTGTTTTTGAAACATTTTTGTAAAGTATTTGGGGTCATTGTAGCCAACTTGCTGACTGATTTCGTAATATTTAAGGTTTGGCTTTTTAAGCAATTGGCATGCTTTTTCCATTCTTACACGAGTTAGAAATTGAATGAAGGATTCGTTGGTAATGGATTTAAAAATTTGTCCAAAATAATGTTCGGTTAGGTGAACACGCTTGGAAACATCTTTTAAGGTTATGGGATTCATATAATTAGCATGGATGTAAGATTTTGCACTTAATACGAGTCTTTCATGATAGGAAGCAGACTTATCGTCACTCGTAGATTCATCCTTTGGAATGACGGATTCCTTTTGAATTCTATCAATCACTTCAAATAGCTCATTTGTATCGATAGGTTTTAAGATATATCCTTTTGCATTATATTTTAGGGCACTATGGGCATAGGTAAACTCTTCATAACCACTCATTACAATTACATGGGTACCAGGGGAATGTTCATAAATATGTTTGGTTAATTCAATGCCATCCATATTCGGCATACGAATATCAGTAAGGATGAAGTCTATTTTTTCGTTTTCCATCCAATGTAATGCTTCAGTTCCACTCTCAGCGGTTCCTACCACATCAATATTCCTCTCTTGCCATTCATCCATTGACATCAAACTGCTCGAAATTAGCCAATCATCATCCACAATCAACATTTTTTTCATTGAAATCACACACCTCGATTGGAAATTTAATGGTGACAGTCGTACCCTTGTTGACTTTGCTATCTATACTGATTCCAAAATTTTCTCCGTAATGTGAGCGAATCCTTGTTTGCACATTGTATAGTCCTATTTTCTTTTTATACTTCGATAAATCCTCTGAATTATTTTTCAGACGTTCACGAATTTGTTCCAGCTGATCTGGTTGTATTCCCTTTCCATTATCGGCAATGGTGAAAATGATCATTTCATCTACAAACTTCCCCTCAATTTTTATCCTGCCAAAAGTCCGCAATGGGTCGATTCCATGAATAATGGCATTTTCCACGATTGGCTGGAGAATCAATTTTGTGGTGAGACAATTTTTAATACCTTCATCAAGAATGATGGTATAGTCAAGAGGATCTCTCATCCTGACTTTTTGGATTTCAAGATAACTTTCTATGTACATAATCTCTTGTTGAATAGGGATTTTTTCCTCAAACGAACTTATGCTTAATCGTAATAATCGCCCTAATAATACGATTAAGTGGCTGATTTCATGCTCCTTTTTAATTCGCGCCAATGAGTTAATGGATTCAAGCGTATTGTATAGGAAATGAGGATTAATTTGGAGCTGGAGTGCCGTGATTTCCGCTGCTTTTTTTAATTTCTCTTCTTTTGATACAGATTGGATCAGCTTTTTGATCTGGACGATCATTTCATTAAATCCTCTTCCAAGTTCGCCTATTTCATCTTTTGATTTAACATGGAAGGTTTGGTCGAGGTCGCCACGTTTTACATTCGTCATCGCTTGCTGCAATCTCCTAATTGGCTGGGATATTCTGTGGGAGATAAACATAGCTGCTAATATACAAACGATGACACTAGTAATAGTGATGATCCAAGCAATGAATTTGACTTCATTGACGGGCTTATAAAATTCACCTACTTCAAAATATTCTGACACATACCACTTAGTGGTAGGGTTGAATTGCTTGAAAATGAGGTAGTTTTTATCATGTGCTGTTTGAAGGACAAACCCAGATTTTTGTTTTTGAATGGAATCAAACCATATATGAGTTGATGCTTCTGGTGATAGTACGAAACCTTGTCGGTCATAAATAAATGTTCCTGAAGAGAGAGCGGTATCCAACTCACTATTTAATAGGTTTTGGAGCAATTCTGGTTTAAAATCGATCACAATATAACCGAAGCTTCTAAGTTTTTTATCCCAAACTTTTTGAACATAGGAGTAGACCTTTTGATTCTTATCCAGGTTTGAATACTCTCGAGTATGGAGATTGGTAATAAGCGGGTTTAGGTTATTTTTCTCAATTTCTTTCAGCCATGGAAGTGTATTAAAATGATCCTTTGTAAACTTCATATTGAGAGAATACCCATAATTGTACACAAATCCATTATTACTAATAACAGTAATTCCGACTGTTTCCGGGCGGATCGTTTGAATGCTTTCCATTAAGACATCCAGTTTTAGATAGAAATCAGAGTGCATGGTGGGATCATTATTGGCTAAAAATTGTGAGAAAACATTACTGCTCCGCATTCCAGATTGCATTCTTTCTAAATCGAACAAAAATGTGTTAAGAGACTTCATTTTCTGACTTAAAATGTAATTTGCATGGTACTCTAATTTCTCATAAAGATGATGGGAATATTTATCATAGGTAATCCATCCCACAAATGATAGGGGGATGACTGAAATAAGTACAAATGATAAAAGGAGTTTGAAGAAGATTGAGTTTGCAAATCGCATTTTTGATAGAACCCCCTTGTTTTATCTAGATCATGCTTTTCATGTTATCCACGAAATGTCTCCTTTTTTCAACTGTTTATCCCGTTGTTATATTATATTAAAAATTTATAATTATCAGTAAGTTGTAAATTTAATATTTTAAGAATAATCGAAGGGAGGATAAAATGTAAAATACTTTTTAAGACAACTAGTCGTATCCTACTAAAAATTCCATTGTTAAAGAATCAGGGAGGGTCATAAAAATGAGAGATTATCGTCGTCTATTTTCTTTAGCGCTAACAATCGTGATGGTTTTAGGTTTGATGGTGGGTTGTCAGTCCCCAACAGCTGGTTCAAATGAGAAGGAACCTAGTAAAAATAATGGAAGCAAGAATGAGAGTGCAAAGAGTGATCATGATAAAACACTGAACCTATATATCCCTAATTATTACAACGATGTAGAAAAACAACAATGGGCTAAGGTTGTGGAGAAATTTAAAGAACTGAATCCTGGTGTGAATGTAAATGTAGCAAATGGAGATGTGCAGGTAGAATCGGGCAAGCTGCCAACCCTCTTACAATCAGGCGTTGAGCCGCCAGATGCGATTCTCATGAATGCCGGCCCTGGAAGAGTTTCGGTATTATCTAATGTGAATTTAATTCAACCATTAAATAAATTGTATGAAAAAAATAATTGGAAAGATCAGTTGCGTCCATTTGCTTATGAGCTTATCTCTGGAGAGAAAAACATCTATGAATTGCCTCATATGGTTGATGCGATAGGATTTTTCTATAATAAAGATGTTTTTGAACAGAATGGCATCAAGGTTCCAACTTCAAAAGACGAATTTTTGAAAGCGCTTCAAACATTGAAGGATAAGGGAGTCGCACCAATAACAGTAGGTGCCCGAAATGGATATGCGATTGGTTGGCTATTTGGGGTCATGTTAGAGTCTGCTGCAGGAACGGAAAAAGTGGAAGAACTTCTGTATGGGAATGGTAAATGGAATGATCCAGAGATTGTGAAAGTAGCGGAAATGATGGCTGATTGGGTGAAAAAAGGATATATAACCAAAGAGTCCGTAACGCAAACACAGGCAGATTCAAAGTTTAGATTTTTAAGTAAAAAAGCGGCAATGGAGGCTGAAGGAACCTATTTGATTACGGACCTTGTGGATCAAAAATTACAATCTAGCGTGAATTCGGTCATGATGCCTTCCTTCATAGAAGGCAAAACAGCCAAACCAGTTGGAGGCATCGGGTTAACTTGGGTTATTCCCACCAAAGCAAAAGATGTGGATCTTGCTGAGAAATGGTTTAATTTTATCGTTTCTAAAGACTATAGCGAAATTGTTTTAAACTTACCTGATTACAATTTTGTTCCTGCCTCTAAAGCTTCGATTGGCATTGAGCCAGCAGGTGAAGTGTTAAAATCATCCATGAAAAATATTGAGAATGGTTCAGGCTACAATCCTAGTGTCTTTATGGGTGTGGAAGCAAAGGAAGCCTATTACCAAAACCTACAAGGTTTAGTGGGCGGATTAACGAAACCAAAAGAAGCGATGGATAATATTGAAGCGGCTGCTGAGAAAGACCGTGCCGCAGGATTTAAATTAAATAAGAAATAAGGAAAATAAAATAAGAGGCTTAGATTATGGATTGAGACCTGAATAGTTTAAGCCTCTTATAGTAAGGAGGGGAAACGCATTGAACCTAAACGATTCTACATCCTCTTTAGAAATGGACCTCAAGAAAAATCTCTCATTGGTAAAGGGGAAAAACAAATTAAAGCTTAAAAAGTTGATAACCATTCTATCATTTCTGCTTCCGGCGTTAATCCTATATTTCACATTTATGCTCATTCCAATGATCGATGCGGTCCGTTATAGCTTTTTTGATTGGGATGGCGCAGCCCCTTCCATGAATTTTGTAGGGTTTGAAAATTATATCAAGCTCGCCGATGACAAGATATTTTTGAAAGCTCTTAGCCACAATTTGTTATGGGTTGTCTTAAGTTTGATATTAATGGTCATTCCGACTCTAGTACTGGCAGTATTGATTAGCCGAGTAAAAAAAGGAAAAACGTTTTTTCGAGCAGGATTCTATCTTCCAAGTGTTCTTTCATTAGCTGTTGTTGGTGTGTTGTGGTCGAAAATTTATGACCCGATGATGGGGCCAATCAATGTATTTTTGAAATCAATTGGATTAGAGAACCTAGCGAAAAACTGGCTGGGGGAACCATTCTTTGTCATCCCAGCACTAGTAATAGCGAGTACCTGGGCCTTTTATGGACTCTACATGATTTTATTCTTAGCCGGTTTGCAAAATATTAATCATGAATTATATGAGGCAGCCGATCTTGATGGAGCGGGCCCGATCCGGAAATTTTGGAGTATTACTGTTCCGAGTTTACGGAATACTTTGAATGTTGTGATTAGTATGGTCATTATTAATTCACTGAAGGGATTTGCTTTGATTTGGATTATGACTCAAGGTGGTCCATTTTATATGAGTGAGCTCGTTTCCACTTACGTTTATAAGGCTGCCTTCAGTATGAATAAGGTTAGCTATGCCACTGCAGGAAGCGTCGTTTTGGGAATCATCGTCATTGTTTTTACGATTGCTTTTAACTATTACCGTGAAAGGAGTGAAAATTAATGGAATCTCTTATCAAGAGATGGAAGACTTCACAAATTGCACTGTGTACGGTCTTGCTGCTGCTTCTTCTCTTCATCACGGCACCGATCTTTTACGCGGTAATAGCCAGTTTTAAAACCAATATGGAGATTTTCAACTCACCATTTTCGCTGCCGAAGTCATGGAATTTTGACAACTATATCAATGCATGGAATCTAGGAAACTTTAAACAAATTTTTTTAAATAGCGCACTTATCACGGTTGGGGGAATGCTGATTGTGGCCCTTGTTGCGTGTCCTGCAGGATATGCGTTTGCACAATTATCCTTTAAGGGAAGCAATCTACTCTTTTACATGTTTTTATTAGGGATGTCATTGCCAATCCAGGCTATTATTATCCCGATTTTCTTTCAATTAAAGACGATGGGACTAGTCAATACCCTTACTGGCGTTACCTTGGTTTCATCAGGATTGGCGCTGCCTTTTTCCATTTTCCTTATGAGAAATACATTCCGCGATATACCAAAAGAGCTGAGGGAATCAGCTGCCATGGATGGCGCAGGGGAATGGCGAACCTTTTGGTCTGTCATCCTTCCACTTGCAAAACCTGGTTTAGTAGCTCTGCTGATCTTCACCTTTATGAATATCTGGAATGACTTCTTACTCCCATTAGTTTTATTGGTAAACCCAGAAAAATTTACGATTTCACTAGGTTTATATTCTTTTCAGGGTGAACAAACAACAAATTTTGGTTTAATTTTTGGCGGAACTGTCATTAGCATGATTCCAAGCATTATCGTTTATATCCTCTTTCAAAGGTCATTCGTAGAAGGGATGACGGACGGGGCTAATAAGTAAGTCTTTTCTTACTTTAATAGATTTTATGAAATTACGACTATAAGGAGAGGTTAAAATGGCAACGATTACAGATTTGAATTCAGAAAAACATGTACTACCAATGGATTGGGGGGCCATTCAGTGGCTTTGCGGGGAAGAAATCGATCCCGAGTGTGAAATGACATTCGGCATGGTTTACATCAAGGCAGGTGAATCTAATCCCCGGCATGTTCATCCAAATTGCGAAGAGCTGATCTTCGTCTTATCGGGTGAGTGTAACCACACATTGGGTGATGAAACGTACCATCTTAAACCGGGAATGATGCTGCGAATCCCGCGCAATGTCCCGCACAATGCAACGGTTACAAGCTGGGAACCTTGTAAAATGATCATTGCCTATTCTGCGCCAGACAGGAAAACGATTGGAGAGTAATCAATTTTTGAAAATAGCACAATGAAAAGGGGAATGAAGATGGAACCAGTGAAATTCAATTATGAGTATTCACGAAAAATAAGAGTGGGGTTTATTGGATGCGGAGCACATGCATTTAGGAATGTGTATCCGACCTTTGATTATGCTCCGATCGAACTAGTCGCGGTTTGTGATTTAAATCAAGAGCGTGCAGACATTTACAAAAAAAGATTCGGTGCGGAAAAAACCTATACAGATTATAAGGAAATGATCAAAAAAGAAGATTTAGATGCTGTCTTTGTCGTATTAAATTTTGATAAAAATGGCCACCCACTATACCCGAAAATCGTTCCAGATATCCTGAAGGCTGGGCTGCCTGCCTGGATCGAAAAGCCTGTAGCCTATACAGCAAGAGAAGCAGAAGAATTGATAGAGCTGGAAGAAAAGACGGGCCAGTTCGTCCTCGTTTCTAATAAGCGCTATTTTTATCCATCATTTGAAAGAGCTAAAAAAATTCTTGAAAGTGAAGCGTTTGGGGAACCTGTCTCCGTATCTGGAAGATACCCGCTCACTTTGTCCCCATTCCAGGAGGAGCTGGGGGAACGTACAGGTTTACACTGGTTTTTAGATATTTGTCATCCTATGTCTGGTATTCATTACCTGATGGGTGAGGTAAAGGAAATGTGCTTTATTGAACACCAGCCAAGCGGGAACGTGCAAACCCTGCTCACTTTTAAGTCAGGTGCTGTTGGAAATTTACAATTACCCTCTACTCAAGCGGATACAAGTCCATTAGAAAGATTTGAGGTAATTGGGAATAAACAGAATATCGTAATCGATAACGGGATGAGACTTTCCTACTATAAGGGATTAAAAGGAAGCGGGGAGTATGGGAAAGCGCCATCTTATATTGGCGATGACCCTGCTGCTGGTCCAGTCCATTGGGAACCAGAATTTTCTTTAGGACAAATTTACAATAAAAATCTTTTCCTACAAGGCATGGTCCAAAGCGTAAATCACTTCGCAAATGCGGTAATAAATGGAAGAAAAATTGAACGAGCAACCTTAAGAGATTCGCTGCATTTAACAAAAATCTTTGAGGCCTATAAAAATAACCGTTCCGGCAAATGGATTACGATTGAATAACTTTGAGGAGGACAAAAAAATGAAACTTAGTATCTTCACTGATATGTTAGGGTGTGAGTCTTTCGAGGAAGCACTTCATCATACAAAAGAACTTAGATTTGAAAATATTGATTTAAGAGGGAAATTAAATGGATCTACAATTGATAACATCACAGTGGATAAAGCAAGGTATTTAAGCTTGCTAGTCAAAGAGAACAATTTAAAAGTATGCAGTTTAAGCTCTTGGGCGGTAAATCCTTGTACATTCTCTGGAACTCCATCTTATCGCAATGATGATGAAAACCATCATAAACAAATGCGCACTGTCTTGACTCGACTATTCGATTTGGCAGATATTTTCTCTGCTCAATATATTAGAATCTATTCTTTATACCGACAAGAGGACTTTAATCTATTGCCAGAGGATGAAAAGGAGAAACAGTATAAGCATAATGCGGAAATGATGCTGAGGCATGCAGAACACGCAAAAGAGAGAGGGAAAATTCTATTGGTTGAAAACGAGCCGCCTACCTTAACGAGCAATTGTGAGGAATTGGGTATCCTTGTTAAATATACAAATCATCCCAATCTCAAAATCAATTGGGATATCGTCAATGGCTGGCGGGCAGGTGAATATCCGACTCTAGAAAAATATGAATGTATTAAAGGAGCAGTGTATCAAACCCATCTTAAAGGAGCTTCACGGTTATCGAATTCCATCACAAAGGATAACCCATATGGATTGTTTGGCAATTTTGCGATTGCCGGAAAGGATGAGTTTGATCACGAACCAATCATGAAGGCGCTTACTGAACATGATCCACAAGCAATTTTTACGATTGATACTCATTATCCGTCATTTTACCAGCAAGACAAACTAGGTGAAGTGGAGGTTGTCCGCAAGACGAAGGAGTTTTTCGAAACAATTTTGAAAAAGGAGGGCGCTTATGAGTAAAAGGATTGTTCTAGTTGGATCTTTAGATACTAAGGAAAAAGAGTTTTTGTATGTGAAAGAATTGATCGAAGAATCAGGAATGGAGACACTCCTAATCAATACAGGTGTCTATGAATCTTCCACTCCTGGTGACATCCTGAATGAAGAGGTTGCCATAGCAGGAGGATCAACCATTCATGAACTAAAGGAAAAAAATGACCGTGGCTTTGCCGTTGCTGTTATGACAAATGGAGCGGCCTCGATTGTAAAGCGATTGGTAGAAGAGAATCACGTTGCAGCTGTTTTTGGAATGGGGGGAACGGCTGGCACAACCGTTGGTGCTGCGGCGATGAGAAGTGTTCCGGTCGGCGTTCCGAAATTGATCGTTTCCACTGTAGCATCAGGAAATACCCGTCCATATGTTGGCGAGAAAGACATTATGATGTTGTATTCGATTGTAGATATAGCAGGGATTAACAGTTTATCTGCCAAAATTCTTCGGAACGCAGCAAATGCCCTCTGCGGGATGGTAAAAGGGAATTTCATTGCTGAAATATATGAAGAAAAGCCTATGATTGCGGCCACGATGTTTGGAGTAACCACACCGTGTGTAAATCAAACGAGAGAAATTTTAGAAAAGAACGGGTTTGATGTTCTTGTCTTCCATGCAACTGGCGCTGGCGGTGATGCGATGGAGAACTTAATAAATGACGGCTTTATTCAAGGGGTGGTGGATATCACGACGACAGAACTGGCAGATGGGCTTGTGGGCGGAATTTTTTGCTCAAGTGAAAACCGTTTAGAGGCTGCCGGTGCGAAAGGGATTCCTCAAGTGGTTTCAGTAGGTGCGTTAGATATGGTGAATTTCGGTCCTCCTGAGACAGTGCCGGCGAAATTTAAAGATCGGAAATTTTATCAGCATAATCCAACCACAACCTTGATGAGAACAACGGTTGAAGAGAACTTTACATTTGGTGAAACCATCGCACGTAAGTTGAACAAAAGTACATCGCCAACTGTCCTCGTTTTTCCTAAAGGAGGAGTTTCTTTACTCGATAGATCGGGCCAGCCATTTGAAGGGATTGTAGAGAGGCAGGCTCTCTATAAGGGGATTAAGGATAACCTGGAATCACATATAACATTCGTGGAAATGGATGAAGATATCAATCATCCAAGTGTGGCTCATATAATAGCTGATCAATTATTGGAAGTTCTAAATACAAGAATTGGAGTGATTAAGAATGGGGCTTTCTAGAAATGAAGTATTAGCACGTTTAAAAAGACAAATCAAAGATAACAAAGTGATAATAGGCGGCGGTGCTGGAACCGGGTTATCGGCAAAAAGCGCAGAAATGGGCGGAATTGATCTAATTATCATTTATAATTCAGGCCGATACCGTATGGCAGGGCGCGGGTCGCTGGCAGGGTTAATGCCTTATGGGGATGCCAATCAGATTGTTGTCGAAATGGGGAACGAAGTGTTGCCAGTCGTGAAGGATACTCCTGTATTAGCGGGTGTTTGCGGTACAGATCCATTCCGGAACATGGATTACTTCCTAAAACAATTAAAGGAATTAGGGTTTTCCGGTGTCCAAAACTTCCCAACAGTAGGGTTATGTGACGGCCAATTCCGTCAAAATTTAGAGGAGACAGGAATGGGATATGATCTAGAAGTGGAAATGATCAAAAAAGCTCATGAGATCGGGTTAGTTACCTCCCCATATGTCTTTAATGAAGAGGATGCCATTAAAATGGCAAAAGCTGGCGCTGATATATTAGTTGCTCATGTAGGTTTAACTACCAAAGGAGCCATTGGCGCGAAAACGGCAATGGATATTGATGCAGCAGTCGACTTAGTACAACGGATCCATGATGCCGGTAAGAGCATCAACCCTGACATCATCGTGTTATGCCATGGCGGTCCAATTTCTGAACCTGAAGATGCAGAGTATGTCTTAAATAGAACAACGGGTGTTTCCGGATTCTTTGGAGCCTCGAGTATTGAAAGACTTCCGACTGAATTGGCTATATCAGGGCAAGTTAAGAACTTTAAGGATATTAATGTTAATAAAATATATTCATAAAATATTACCAAAAAATTGCTAGAAATCATTCTGGCAGTTTTTTTTGTGCGTTCAGGATTTCCACATATGGGTGAATAAGTTACAACCTTTCTCATCAACTTAAGGAATATACAAATTAAAAGGAGGTGTATTATGGCGAAAAATTATTTTCGGTCATTCACCATCATTTCATTATGTATGGCATTATTACTAATGTCAGCCTGTAACCAGTTACAAAGAAAAGAAGTATCCAAAAAGAAGAAAACTCCTCGTGAAGTATTAGGCTTCTATACAGAGCAGGAAGGTACGTATCCAGGGTCTCAAGCTACAGTTAACTCTCAATTCAAGAGTTTAAGCGTCATTGCTCCTTTTTGGTATAAGCTTGATGATAAACGACCAGGCAGTCTTATTGATTCCGTTTCAACAGATCATAAGAAAAAGGTTATTCAAAGTGCCCATAAAAAACACGTGAAGGTATATATGGTTGTACATAATCTCTTTTATGAAACCGTGGAGAAGGGCAAGCAGACAGCGAGTAGTGTCCTTGATAACGATAAAAACCGCAATGTTTTCATTCAGAACTTACGCACTGAAATGAATCAGTTTAAATATGACGGTATTAATATTGATATGGAAAATCTGTATTTGACTGACCGAGATTCCTTTAGTCTGCTAATTAAAGAATTGTCTGATGCACTAAATCGTGATGGAAAAGTAGTTACGGTTTCCGTCCCGGCTAATACAGGTGATTCCCGTGCTAATCCCTGGTCCCCATGGTTTGATTACGAAAAGCTTGGTCAATATTCAGATGGTTTAATGATAATGACATATGATGAGCACAACCCTAGAACAAAACCCGGGTCAACAGCTTCAGTCGAATGGACAGAAGCAACAATTCGTTATGCTTTGAAACATGAAGTACCACCATCAAAAATTTTACTCGGTATCGCTGGTTATGGATGGGACTGGGATACGACAGCAGCAGGCAAGGCAAAGTATAGTTCCTATGAAGAGTTAATGGGTCAGAAAACAAAATATAAAGCAAAAATTATATGGGACTCCCATTCGCAATCGCCATATTTCAATTACGTCGATGAAAAACATCATAACCACCAAGCTTGGTTTGAGAATAGCAATAGTCTGCGGTTTAAGCTTAATCTTGTAGAAAAATATAACTTACGGGGAATCGGGATTTGGCGGCTTGGCTTAGAAGACCCAAAGTACTGGACAACCATACCAGTGAAATTAAAAGTAAAAAAGTGATGGAATGGTTATCCAGTATTTATATAAAAGAAATAACTCAGTTCACCATGAACTGAGTTATTTTTCTATATAGGTAAATTGGCAGTATGTAGTTCTTTTATTTTGGCAAGTGATTGACTTCGTTTGCTACTCTGATTCCAGACTCAATTGCTCCTTGCATCCACCCGTGGGTAAGTGTGGTATGCTCACCTGCAAAGTGGACTCTACCTTCAGGTATAGAGATATAGGGGAAAAGTTCGTGTTCCTGACCAGGCTTAAATGTCGCTAGTGCACCAAGAGCATATGGATTATCTACCCAGCTATAGGACGTTCCTGAAACAAACTCTGAAAACACTAGGTCACCGAAAATGACGGATAAGTTCTTTAAAGCAAAGTGAATTCGGTCTTCGTTGGATAAACCATTCCATGTCAAAGCCTCATCCGCCCACGTATAACTTGCCAAAACCACAGCCGGACCCATTGTTCCAATCCCTTGACTAGGGTAATACGTGAAACGAATCGGCAGGTCCGTTATCGATTTACCCCCAAATTGATTTTCTTTTTCCCAAAACCTGCTTTTAAACTCTATCCCTACTTTCGTCGCAGCCATATAGTTCAGTTCACGAATCGCTCTCCGTTTATAATAGGAAAAAGAATGGAAGGGCTCCACTTCAACAAAACGTAAGACGGTAAAAGGGATGGTTATGATGGCAAGATCACTTGTTATAGAGGATTGTTTTAAGGTGTGAGAATGGTTTGAATGGATAGTTATACGATTTGGTTGTTGAACAATTTTCGTCATCCTTTGATAGAACCATATATCATCTTTTAATTGAGGCAAAAATGCCCTAGGGAGCAGGTCCATACCACCCGTTATTTCATAGAAACGATCTGTCCTGAAGCTCGCCGCTTCGCGTAAAACTTCCAGAAATGACATCCCCATATATGCTTCATAGTCAAGGAGTAAACCAATCATATCAACCGCACCAGAAGAAAAAGTGGTTCCATATTGATAATGGTAAGACCTTAAAAATGTACCTAGAGAGTAATCTTTAAATTCTTTTTCGATTAGAGGCCAATGTATTAAAGGATCTTTGTTGATAAAATCGACAATGGGCTGAATCGCTAAATTTAACAGATCCTCGGCGCTCTTGCCTCTTTCATTTCGGTCAACAGGAAAGTTTAGAATACCTGGATTACTTTCAAAAATGTCAAGACGTGTTTTGATTCCATTGAGGTAAAGAATATCGACTGGAGTCCGGTTGATAAACTCGTTTACGGTTAATCCGAATTTATTAATATACTCTAAAGTTAAATGATGAGTATCAGGGATCCGCATAGGACCAATATTTAAATAAAGCCCATTGCTAAAAGGGGAACGTATTGTCGCTGCACGTCCGCCCACATAATTGGTTGCTTCCATAATCGTTACTTTGTGCCCTGCTTCCTTCAGGAGAGAAGAAGCAACAAGTCCAGCCAATCCTGCACCGACAATGGTAATGGTCTTAGGAAATTGAGACTTTGGCAGTCCATTTCTAATGATGCTAATCATTTGTTGAGAAGTTAATTTAATATTTGTGGAATTAGGCATCCAATCGCCCCTAATGATAAAGATTAATACATTGTATTCACTGGTAGGGATGCCTATGTTTTAAAAGGTTTTTTTGACAGGGGAGTGCGGCAGAAAAAGACTGGGCTGGACCATGGTCCAGCCAATTTGATGTCATCTTTACATAACTTGATGTAAACTTTTTTTTACATTATGCATATAATACTTTACCCGATGTAAAAGTGAACATACAGGAGGTGTAAACTTTGACCTATCAAGAAAAAAAGAGCATCGTATCAGTGATCACCGTTATTTTCATTTTCATCTCATTTTGGTTATACATGTACCCTCAGCATCCCGAGGGCGGACTGGAGTCGCCAGAAACCTTTCGCTATTGGGGTTCCTTTGTCCTCCAATTAACTTTGGTTTCAATCGTCGTGCACATCATTATCGGCATTATTTTTAACATTGTCTTTAGAATGACGACCAGAGAAAAGGAACCTACATTTGCAGATGAGCTGGATAAGTTAATTTCCTTAAAAGCGAGCCGCAATTCTTTTTTTGTGTTTATCATTGGCTTCCTTCTTGCAATGGGATCGCTGGTCATTTTTCAGCCGTCACAGGTGATGTTCATGACCTTGATTATTTCAGGGTTCCTATCAGATGTGACAGGCTCGGTTACGAAAATTTATCACTATAGGAGAGGAGTTTAACATGGGCAAAAATCTTGTCGGCAATCACATTCGAAAATTACGGTTCAACCATGATGAAATGACACAGCAGCAGCTGGCTGACAAGGTAGGCGTGACCAGACAAACCATCGTCGCTCTCGAAAAGGGGAAGTACTCCCCATCCCTGGAATTGGCTTTTCGCATTGCTCACGCCTTTAACTTACCTTTGGAAGAAGTCTTTTTTTATCAGAACAACACAAAGCAATAAGCTTGAATGTGTAGGAATTTATCCTGAGAGGGCGATGAAAAATGAATTCAAACAAGAAAGCTGCAAAAATTGTGGGCGTACTGTTTATACTTGCTGCCGTTACGGCAATAATCGGTCTTATTTTATACGATCCCATCCTTAATGGTCCTGATTACATGATAAATGGCTCCGAACACGCCAACCAGGTGATACTGGGAGCGCTTATGGAGTTAATTCTTGTTGCCTCAGCAGTTGGGACTGCCACTACCATGTTTCCAATATTAAGAAAGTATAATGAAACGATCGCTCTTTGGCATCTTTGTTTCAGGTTTCTTGAAGCAATTATCATTACTGTTGGTGTAATCAGTATGTTGTCCCTATTGACCTTAAGTCAGGAATTTGTAGATGCAGGAGCCCCGGATTCCGGATCTTTTCAAACATCAGGTATCGTATTAAAAGCAATACATGCATGGACATTTATGCTTGGACCACTTTTCATGCTGGGTATAAATACGATGATGTACAGTTATATATTTTATAAATCCAAGCTCGTACCCAGGTTTATAGCGATTTTGGGGATGACAGGGGCAATTCTTGTTTTTATTTATGGATTGTTGGTAATGTTCGGTGTGATTGAACAAATTTCTGTTTGGAGTATTTTGTCGCTGCCAGTAGCAACTTATGAAATGATTTTAGCCGTATGGCTACTGGTGAAAGGATTCGATGAATCTGTACTTGCTTCTATTTCTCGAAAAAAGTAAGCGTTTATGAAAAGTTATTTTAAAAAAACATTTGACAAGATATCAATTTTCCTAGTATTTTATTAATATACTTTATCACTTAAAAGCGTTTGAGCGTTTAAGTATGTTAGTGAATATTAATGCCTAGCATTCTAGTAGTACCTTCTTAACAGCAAATAGAGACTGGACGGGTGGTGAAAGTCCAGGTGAGAAGATGTACGAATTACACATGCAGCATAATGGGCAATTTTTTTAGAGTGGACCTGATTGGGTCAAAAAGGGTGGTACCGCGGAGAGATTCTTCGTCCCTTATTTGGGATGGAGGACTCTCTTTTTTATTTTTTCAACAAGGAGAGACAGCAAATGAAAGCAACTGTAAAAAAAATTCCGAAGCATTTACAAAAATATGTAGTGAATCAGCAATATGAAAAATACACAGCGATTGATCAGGCGGTTTGGCGTTATGTGATGAGACAGAATCATCATTTCCTAAAAGATTCTGCCCATCCTGCATACACTGGTGGTTTAAAATCCTCCGGTATTTCTATTGAAAAAATTCCGAATGTACATGATATGAACGACGCACTTTCACCTTTTGGCTGGAGCGCCGCCAACATTGATGGATTCATTCCTGGAGTTGTTTTCTTCGATTTTCAGGCCCATGGTATTTTACCGATTGCTTCAGATATTCGAAAGCTGGAGAACATTCAATATACTCCTGCTCCTGATATTATTCATGAAGCAGCAGGACATGCTCCCATTCTAGTAGACGAGAAATTCTCGGAATATGTAAAACTATTTGGAAGCATTGGCTCAAAGGCACTTGCCACAAGCGAAGAACACGAATTGTTTGAAGCAACCAGAGCATACTCCAACCTTTTAGAAACCGGTACAGCTACCGATGCAGAGATTGCTGCAGCAAAAGCACTTTTTGAAGAAAAACAAGCGAAAGTAACCGAATTGTCAGAGGCAGAGCAAATTTCCAGACTGTACTGGTGGACGGTCGAATACGGGTTAATCGGGACCATGGAGGAACCAAAAATTTATGGTGCTGGTCTTCTGTCTTCCGTGGCGGAAGGAAGAAGCAGTCTTACGGATTCGGTCGAAAAACGGCCATTTGATTTACAGAATGTAATTGAAACCGGCTTTGATATCACAAAGCCTCAGCCACAATTGTTTGTTTGTGAAAGCTTTGAGCAGTTAATTGAGGCGGTTAAGGAATTTGCAGGCAAAATGGCATTCCATAAAGGCGGGACTGAAAGCCTTGAAAAGGCACTCCGCTCTAACCATACGGCGACAATCCAATATGATTCTGGGGTTCAGCTAACTGGAACATTAAGTACCATTTTAAAAGATTCGAACGGAGAGGCTTTTTACATTCGAACAAATGGGCCATCGGCTTTAGCCTATAATCATAAAGAACTGCCAGGACACGGCAAGGGAAGACATGGAGATGGATTCGGTGCCCCGGTTGGAAGATTGAAAAAATCCACGCGTCCGCTAGGTGAAATGGAAATAGGAAAAGAGTACACGCTTCAATATGAGAGCGGTGTGACCGTGACAGGAATTCCTCAGCAATTCCTTCGTGAACAAGACAGGCTTCTCGTTATTTCTTTCGAAAACTGTACCGTTTCAATCAACGAGGAGATCCTCTTTCATCCGGAATGGGGCATGTTTGACTTAGTAGTAGGAGAGACAATTACTTCTGTCTTTGCAGGAGCGGCAGACTCCGAACAGTTTTACGCCGATATGGAGAGTTTGGAACAGAAGCCATGGGTGCAAAGAGAAGAAACAACTCTTGAGAATCTATACAGTAAAGTAAGGGCATTAAGAGAAACGGTCATGAACCATGAAGATAGGGAAGAAGGATTGAAAAAAGTATTCGAGAAACTTTCCGCTGATTTTTCAGAGGATTGGCTGCTGCGAGTGGAAATCTTTGAGCTTATGGAACAATATAATGTGCTTTCTTCTTGGAAAAATATCCTCCTTCAACAGTTGGTCGGAATTCAAACGCTTCATCCGGAATACCCGGAGTTGATCCAGAGAGGATTACGGTTAGAAAAAGAGAAAGGACTGTGAAACTATGTTTATAAAAGAGTTAGAGTCTATCTCTAATAAATTTCCTGGAATGATTGATGATCCTTACGCTATGGACGGTCAAAAAAATGTTCAAGTTACTAAGATCTTGTCAGCCTTTAGAGACCTTATTGAATTATGCGGGGATGATCCTGATAGGGATGGCCTTGAAGAGACACCGTATCGGGTGCTAAAGGCATTTCTTGAGTATACAGAAGGAAACCGGGAAGACCCGAAAACCCATTTAGAGAAAACCTTTGATGTAAATCATAAGGAACTAATTTTGGTGAAAGACATTGAATTCCATTCACTTTGCGAGCACCATTTTGCGCCATTTTTCGGTGTAGCTCATGTAGGTTATATACCCCATGAAAAAATAACAGGACTGTCCAAATTGGCACGCTTAGTGGAGGGATTTGCCAAGAGATTTCAGGTACAGGAACGCCTCACGAACGAAATTGCCGAGGCAATTGAGGAAATTCTTCAGCCAAGAGGGACGATGGTCGTCATTGAAGCCAAACATATGTGTATGTGTGGAAGAGGGGTAAAGAAATCGAACGCTTCCACTACTACCACCTCTACTCGTGGCGTATTTGCTGAACAATCAGATGCCAGGGCTGAGTTTTTAGCATTATTACAAAGATAATTTTTGGTGATGTTACTATAAATACTAGATGAATAATGTAAACTAATACAATTGAACTAAAGCTACAAAAAACAGCAATCTAGAGAATAGATTGCTGTTGTTTCATAAATAATTGTCTTTGAGACACAGGAGAGCACAGTTAATCTAAAAAAACGACTTTCATCAATCAATAAAGTTTAAGGAAAGTCGTTTTTTTTAATTTGAGAAAAAAGATCCAATTTTGTTGATCCCGAAACTAGTTTTGTTCTTAGAAGCGTTATTAGGGACATTTCGCTTAATCTGGAAACCAGTTTTGTCCTTAAGAAGCGTTATTAAGGACATTTCGCTTAATCTCGAAACCAGTTTTGTCCTTAAGAAGCGTTATTAAGAACATTTCGCTTAATCTGGAAACCAGTTTTGTCCTTAAGAGGCGTTATTAAGGACATTTCGCTTACACACGAAGCTAGTTTTGTCCTTAAGACGCCATATCAGGGTGCCGGATTGAAATTTTTGGAGGCTTCTCAGTACCCTTAAGACACAATATGGTTTGCAGGCCGGTATTTTCACAAAGAACATTGAAAAAGCTCACAAGGCTATTGCCCAAAATGGATGCAAAGGCTACTGCAATAGGAAATCTAGTCGAATGTATGAATACGGTGTAGATCGTGCATCCAGGGGAAGCATTACGGATATTAAAACACAGGATGTAATTTAAAAACATGAATAAAAGTCCTTCACTGTATTAAAGTGAAGGACTTTTGATTTAACTGTAAACTTTTAACGACAATAGTAATTATTCCCTTTATAATGAATAGTAGATTAATACAAATTAAAAAGGGGAGTATGTATGATAGTAGTAACGAAAGAACAAATCGATGGCTTTAAAATTAAAGAAATAAAAGGTGCTTGTTTTGGTCTGGTTGTGAGAAGTCGTGGTTTTGCTGGTCAGGTGACTGCAGCATTTAGGTCACTTGTAGGCGGAGAAATACATGAATATACAGAAATGCTTGAGGATGCTAGAAAACAAGCAATGGACCGATTAACGAAAAACGCTCATGCAATGGGTGCTAATGCCATTGTGATGTTTCGATTTGATTCAGGGGAAATTGGCCAAAATATGAGCGAAATAGTAGCTTATGGGACAGCGGTCGTAGTTGAAAAGGATGAGTAAAAATGAAATGGGTTTTGTATTACCTTGTATTTCAAATTTGTTTGATACTTTTCTTTTGGATATATTCCAAACGTAAAGATAGACGTTATAAAGATAATGATGATGATGATTTATCACTAGATTTTGAGCCAACGCACGAAGTGTTTATTGATCCTGTTACAAAGGTTAAAAAACGAGTTTATGTTAATCCCAAAAACGGTGAACGGATATATAAAGAAGAAAAAGATGAAAAATAGATTGAGAACATCAAACCAAAGTACAATTCCAAAATTAGTCATGAATAATTAGATTAGGTTATATTTATATATTTGTAGACTTAAATATCATTGATTAATGGGGCTGATAAAATGGAATCATTCTTTTCACCAGAAATACGCCGGAATCCTTATCCAATGTACAAAATGATGCGTGAGAAACAGCCTGTACTATTCTTTGAACCCTACAACATCTGGTCTGTTTTTCGCTATGATGATGTTAAAACAGTCCTATCAGATCATACTCGATTTTCATCCCAATACGTTGATAAAAACTTGCCACAAGCAACTGCCTCCATGCAAACCAGAATGAACTCTAGTTTGATTACGAGTGATCCGCCACGACACACGAAATTGCGTTCACTCGTCAGCCGTGCATTTACTCCAAGAGCAATTGAAGCACTTGAGCCGCGGATTCATGACATTACGAATGAGCTTCTTGACCGAATTGCAGATAAAGAAGATTTTGATCTTGTTCAAGATCTCTCTTATCCTTTACCCGTTATCGTCATAGCCGAAATGCTAGGTATTCCAAGTGGGGACCGTGAACAATTTAAGTATTGGTCAGATGAAGTCGTTGCCTCCGCAGATCAAGCAATCGGAGGAACGAGTGCTGACTCGACAAAAGCACACCAGGAAATGAATGAGTATTTCCGAAAGATAATTAAGAAACGAAGAGAAAATCCGCAAGGTGATCTTATCAGCGCCTTAATTCAAGCTGAGGAGGATCATCAACACTTAAGCGAGGAAGATGTATTATCGTTTTGCTGGCTCTTGCTAGTTGCCGGGAACGAAACAACCACAAATCTAATTAGCAATACGGTCCTAACCTTATTGGAGCAGCCGAATGAGTTCGAACGACTTCGTAACAACATGGACCTTATACCTTCTGCGATAGAAGAAACGTTGCGTTTTCGTTCTCCAGTTCAAGCCATGTTCCGATTTGCGAAGCAGGATATTGAAATTAGCGGCACAACCATTCCTGAAGGAAGTAGAATCATCGCATGGATCGGGTCCGCTAATCGTGATCCCGATAAATTTGCCAATCCGGAACAATTTGATATGAATCGTAATCCTAATCCGCATATAGCATTTGGTCATGGAATTCATTTTTGCTTGGGAGCACCATTAGCTCGAATGGAAGCAAAAATTGCATTATCGTTGCTGCTATCTAGAATTCCTCAATTCGAGAGGATAAATAATGAACCACTGGAAATGGCGCGTGGTTTTATCGTGCATGGAGTGAAGAATCTTCCACTAAAGATCGTTGGACGATAATACAATGGTAGTTCCTATGTCTTTTCTGGACTAGGAACTTTTTTATTACAAGAAAAACCTTACCAACTCTTTTTTAGATTCCTTCTCCCAACCAGTCCATTTTTGTTAAGGGAATAATCCTCACTCTTGAGTAAAGAGGAGGATTATATTTTTCAGCAGAAACAAACTGCACCAACAATGATTAATAAAATGAACAGCACTACTATGATGATAAAATCGTGGCACCCATGATGATGATGATGATGAGGAAAACAACCTCCATAAACAGGAGCTGCATAGCCGTAAGACAATGGTGGGTGGGGAATAACATTAGAAGCAGCAATATGTGGTATGGCATTATCCATTTTTTACACTTCCTTTCTAAAGTTGGAGAGTTACTATGACATTACACTATATAATACACACAGAAAGGATATTAGAGCGCGTCTATATCAAATATGGGCAGAAGTTTAGAGATTGTGTTATTGACCAGAATCTATTATTTGGCCATTAATCATTTTAAAAAGCATCTCGGAACTTTCTTTATCTTTGATTCATACAAGAAAACTCTCGTCGAGGTAGATACAACAATACTGGATAGTTTCCAATTATGATTTAATTCCATTATATTTAAAATATGTTAATAGAAAGGGTGATAAATATCTTGAATATAAAAGTTATTAATAAACTTGAAAAGCCACAAATTCAGGAGTTACATATGTTGTACCAATCAGAATGGTGGACGGAAGGACGTGAGTTGTCAGATGTTGAGCGAATGGTCGAAAACACTGATGTAATGATTGGTTTATGTGAGTCAAAAACAAATGAACTTTTTGGTTTTACCAGGATCTTAACCGATTATGTATATAAAGCATTGATTCTTGATGTAATGGTGAAAGAAAATTACCGTGGTAAGGATTTAGGGCGTTTATTGATGAATGCTGTCTTGGAACATCCATCTTTAAAAGATGTAAAACATTTTGAGTTGTACTGTCGTCCAGAGATGTTAACTTTTTATAAAAAGTGGGGATTTACCGAGGAATTAGGGGAACTTCATTTTATGAGAAAAGGAATGAAATAGTTTTTAATAGTAGAAATAACTCAGTTCATCGAGAACTGAGTTATTTTTCTATTTAGGTAGTAAATAGGTAATATGTAGCTACTTGTTCCTGTTATTTTAGGATACCGAAACGTGCAAAGTCTTCACTGTGTTCCTTTATGAATTGGAATACAGCCTCCGTTCCGCAAGCCCCGGCTCTGCCACCCATAATGGTGACTTTACGAGCAGCTGCAAAGTTAGCAAATTCCGCTGAAAGTTGAATGTTTTCGGTCCGTCTATAGGCATAAAGGAAAGAACTGCAGAAGGTATCTCCAGCTCCGGTAACGTCCGTTATTGGCACGTTAATACCTTTTACAGCAATTTCGTTGTGCGCTGTAAATATTCGACATCCCTTTTCCGCATAGGTAACAACGATCATCTGAATTCCTTTTTGGAATAAAAATTGTTTGGTTTCTTCTTTGGTTTTATTGCGCATTAGATTGTTGAATCCAGTTTCATTTACAAAAAGAGTGTCGACATACGCAAAAAACTGATCTTCTCCGGGCTGGAGATCGGCGACATCAAGATCACACCATATTTTTGATCCGTTAACTTTTGCTTTGGAGAGGATACCTGCTGCATCCAGATCACCACAGCAAAGTGGTTTCAATTCGCAAAAGTTGGAATAGATATATTCCGCATTACAGATTGCGTCTAATGTTTCCGGGGTAATCTCAAGACGTTTGATACCCATGGTAGGAATAAATACCGTATGTTCGTTTTCTGCTAGAATAATAATGGTCTTAGAATCCGGTAAAGAATCATCTCGAATAATATAAGTTGTATCAATCCCAGCATCTCGTAGATTCTCACAAAGTTGTTGTGAAATGAAACTGTTATTCAAGGCTGTTAAAAATTTGGCAGGTTGTAGATAACTGGCATAGACACTTGCTGCATTGGCAATCATTCCACCCATTTGTGCGGGTAGTGTATGAACGATGACTTTATCGCGTAGGTTTGGAAAGTACGCAGCACTATAATATTCATCCAAAGCTATATCCCCAATAAAAAATGTGTACCCCTGGTGATCCATACAGAGAGCTCCTTTTCTTTAAATTTTGAGTTAAATATATCATGATTATACGATTAATACAACGTATTAATACGACTTAAAATATATTAATACATTTTATATGAAAATAGATAGACGGAGTAAATAAGTCGTGTTAACATGTATTAAGAAAGGAGGACATGAAATTCACAATAATAGGGTCCCTATTATTGGAAGTGACTTTAGATTGTTGTTGCAATCGGTTTCTTCTTAATTACAGTCATAATGATTAGTCAGCTGGTGAAGGAACTTGGATTGGGAATAGTATCTAGTATCGCAGGGATATTATTGTATTCCCGATCCGCAGTAGATTAATAAATTAATACGGAAACCAGCGGAATGGAGAGTAAGATGAGTGGTAAAGGAAATTTCATAGATTTATTTAGAAGCGAAAAGCCAATTATGGGAATGTTGCACCTTAAAGGCGGCAATGAAGGTAACATGCTGGAAATAGCAAAAAAAGAGATTAATTTATTAGTTGAAAATGGTGTGAATGCAGTTATAGTAGAGAACTATTTTGGCTCAGTAGAGGATGTTGCAACAGTACTAGATTATCTTCAACGTGAAAAGAATCATATCGTCTATGGTGTTAACGTTCTTGATCATGATGATCTAGCGTTTGAATTTGCTAATAAATATGGGGCAAAATTCATCCAATTAGACTCAGTTGCAGGACACCTCACACCAGAAGAAGATGCGATCTTCCATGAGAAAATGAAAACATGGCGCAAGGAATCATCAGCATTTGTTATGGGTGGTGTGCGATTTAAGTATCAGCCTTACAAATCTGGACGCTCCCTTGAGGAAGACTTGGAAATCGGAATGACAAGATGTGATGCTATTGTTGTAACAGGGGATGGGACTGGCATGCAGACTCCAATCGACAAAATCAAGGAATTCAAAAGGATGATTAAGGGCTTTCCATTAATTATCGGAGCAGGCGTGACTCCAGAAAATAGTGCAGAGCAATTGGAAGTTGCTGATGGAGCAATCGTTGGGAGTTACTTCAAGGATACCTATACAGACAAGGGAGATATGGATGCTTCTCATGTACGACTTTTTATAGAAGCTGTAAAAGGTTGCAGGTAATTGACGGGGGGAGATCAAATATGGGATTATCAGTTTATCAGCTAGTAGGGTATATCGGTAGCTGAAATTCGATTTGATCTTGAGGATTAAAGGAGCATTAATTGGTCATGGATATTAAATCACTAGAAGCTGATCATATGGTACCTCTTTACCAGCAGCTTTATAATACAATTCGAGAAAAAATAGCATCTGGCGAATACAAACCCGGCGAGCGTATCCCATCCGAAGCCCAACTTATTGAAATCTACAATATTAGTCGCGTGACGGTTCGCAGCGCATTGAATAAATTAGTAGAAGATAATATTCTTGTGAAGCGTCATGGCAAAGGAACCTTTGTATCGATGCCAGAATATGTGGAAAGTATTGGGGTGGGTGGAAGTTTTACGGCATCTTGGCAACAAACGGATGTAGTTCCAGGCACCAAAATTATTTCAAAGCTCTATGTGAATGCCAATAAAAAAATTGCTAATTCATTGAACGTAGAGGAAGGTTCCAAGATTATTCATATCAGGCGCTTGCGTTTGGTCAATGATCTTCCTGCGATTCTAGAAGAAGATTATTTTTTACCGGAGTATGATTTTCTATTGGAAATGGATTTAGACAACAAGTCTATTTTAGAAATTATCCGTAATCAGACAGGGCTTGTTGCAAAGGAATTTAATGATATTTTCGAAGTGAAATCCGCGACAAAGGAGCAGGCGGAATTTCTTGAATATAAGACTGGAAGCCCTTTGCTGAGAGTTAGCCAGACGATTTTTACTGAAAAACTCGATCTCCTGTATTATAACGAAGAATATATTAGAACAGATCGATATAAATATGCAATCCGTTCTTACTGATTGCATAATCTCCGGATTTTCCAAATTCAAAAAGCGTTAGACATGACTTTTTTTAAAACAAACACGATTTATTATGATACAAGTAATTATCGTTTGTCATTTTTAAAAAAATGACAGCTAATTAGTTGTCTATTTGTTATGCGAAAAAAAGGAATGATAAGAGTTTTACTGTACAAACGAATTGTTTATTTATGTACAAGTGGTTTTACTGACAACTAAATAAAATATTTTGACTTCATTATATGGGGAGTGTAAATAGATGGCAAATAATTTGGAAAGAAAATTGGGACTAGCCCCAACGATTGCTCTGTCAGTAGGAACAACCCTTGGTGCGGGAATCTTTATTTCAATTAGTGAGGTCGCAGGGGCCTCCGGTTCTGCACTCTTTACAGTATTGGCATTTTTAATCGGCGGTTTAATCATGATTCCACAGAATTTAATTTTAGCCGAATTAGCGACGGCCTATCCGGAAAATGGCGGGAACTATGTGTTTCTTAAACATGCGGGTTGGCGAAAGCTTGCATTCTTGACAGGGTGGGCATCATTTTGGGCTAATGATTCAAGTGCACTCGCGATCGTATCCTTAGCGGGGGTACAGTACATTGCTTACCTTTTTCCAATGAATGGCCTCGCTATTAAATTTATTGCAGTTGCCTTCATTTTACTCTTTATGATGATCCATATCCGTTCGGTAGAAGGCGGCGGTAAATTCCAGGCCATCATTACTTTTATTAAGATTCTGCCTTTTGTTTTGCTGATTGGTATGGGGTTATTTTTTGTAAGAGGAGACCTGGTCATGACTCCAGCAGTAGCTGCTACTCCAGTTGGTTTGATGGCATTGCTGGCTGGTATTTCAGCAACAAGCTGGTCATTTGACGGTATGGGTGCATGCACATACATGACAGGCGAAATCAAAAATCCGAAAAAGACCATGCCTAGAGCTTTGATCAGCTCGGTTATCATTATTATTCTATTATATGTGGGCTTAACTTTTGTTGTTACAGGTGTTGTACCGTTCGACCAATTGGTCAATTCGAAAGCACCTCTTGCTGACGCAGGTGCGGCAATTCCGCTGATTGGAAATATCTCAGGTACGTTTATTGCCTTATCAGGTATTATTGTTATTCTCGCTGCTTTGTCAGGAACCGTTATGTTCCAACCGCGCTTGGAATATGCAATGGCAAAAGACGGACTTTTCTTTAAAAGCTTTGGAAAAATGCACAAAAAATATGGTACTCCATATTTCTCTATGATGGCACAGTGTATATTAGCTATTGTTCTTATTTTCTTATCCAATATTACTGAGTTGCTTGGATATTTCACCTTTGTGTTGTTATTAAAGAATACGCTTACATTCGCTTCGATTTTTGTGCACCGAAAAAAGCCGGATTATAACCCATTGTGGAAAGCACCAGCTTGGAAATTCATGGCCGTTATTTCGATCGCATCTAGTTTGATATTGGTAGTTTCCACGTTTATGTGGGCAGCAATTCCAAGTATTATTACAGCGATCATCGTTGTTGTTACGGGCCTTCCAGTCTTCTATTTTTGGGAGAAACGAAACAAAAAAGAAGCAATTAAAGAGGGAGAATCTATAAATATATAGCTGAAAGGGTGATAATCTGATGCAGTTTTCAACTTTTAAGGCGGAGCTTTTTGATGAACACCAACATGAGATGGCTGAATTCTGTGCGGAATTTGGGCTTGATGGTATGGAAGTTTTTATGGATGATGTCCTTTCAAGAGATCAAGATTTGAATGATGAGAAACTTGTAATCTTGGATAAACTTCGTACTTTACATGTAAAAAGAGTTCATTGCTCTTACTGGGCGTATCCAACCAGCTTTCTTACAAAGAATAATTTTCAAGAACTGGTTGAGAGATTTGGAAGCTGGGAAGATGTCGTGAATTATTATGGTGACCTAACAGGTGATCATATGTATAAAAGATGGGCAGATGAGTATCAGATTGCCACTGAGCTAAAAGCACAGGCGTATACGTTTCATCTAATTGATTACGCGCCAATTGATGGGAAATGGGAGTTCACAATTTCCAAGGGTGATATTCGTCAGGCGATGATATACATGATACAGCAATTCTTAAATTATCTGATGGATCAAAATCTGCTTACTGAAGATTCTCCATTGATTGAAGTGGAAAATGCCGGGTGGGGTTTGGAACATGGTTTGCAGACTGCAGAGGACTATCAGTTAATGTATTGCCAGCTTTACGATCCGCTCCAAAAAGTCAAGATTGGTTGGGATATTAACCACTTGTTACATGCACTTGGCTTTGACGAGACTCAAAATTGCGCCAGATTCTTCCTGCCAGACAGCGAAATTAGCAGCCAAATGTTTGAATTGCAACAGCGTTATGGCAACGAGCCGCAGGTATTTGCCCAGAAGTGGCTGGAACACAATATTATGGACCCAGAGATAGTCGATCGTGTTGGTTGTATACAGCTTTCAGACTGTGCGTTAAAAACGACTGAGTTTTTCCGTAATGGTAAGTTGACCGGACAATATTATGACGAAATCGTTGCTCTTGATAGTTGGGGAGAGCAGGAGGATTATGGTGTTAATATTGTACTCTCCAGCTATGACTCCCATATACCATTGGGGGATGGGATATTGAACCCTAAAGCGATAAAAGAGATGATTCTCAAGATTCGTGCTGTTAATTCGGATATGGTCATTTTACATGAACTCAAAAACAATACTGACCAGGCTGCGGCATTAAGAAGGCAGTTGGATCGTCTTGACTTAAAATAAGGAGATACTCCGTTTATGAAATATATTATTGTTGGTCCCACGATTGTGAATGATATCCAATTTGCAGATGGCAGCATAAGCAAGGGGCATATTGGCGGCGCCATATTTTGTCTGGAAGGGGTAAAAATGTGGAGTGACGACTGTCTCTATGTATCAAATGTAGGTGAAGATTTCTCGAAGTATTATGGGGAGTGGATGGATGCAAATCAATGTTCCTATGAAGGTCTCAATTATAATCTTCCCCATACAGAATATACGACCCTTATATATGGGGATGAAGGACTTCATGATGAGGTTTCCATTTATGGCGAGGACATTGAAAAGCAGATCTCAGAGCTAGATAAGAGGACTGCCGAGCAGATTGCCAGTCATTGCGGTAGCGAAACGAGAGGCATCTATATTGAAGCGTCCGAAATGGACCCTCTGTGGGATAAATTGCATCTGATTCACATGAATTCCAACGCGAAGATCATGTGGGAAATCCCTACTTCCGCAGCGATGCAAAAGCATCGGAAAGAAAAAGTGTTAAAGACGATTATCAAGGCTGGGCTGTACTCGATTAATTTGCCAGAGGCGATGAGCCTATTTGAGACAAAGGATGAAAAATCAACGGTTGAGGCAATTATTTCCTTTGGCGTTCCATGTTTTTTCAGAGTTGGTAGTAGAGGTTCGTACATGATTTCGGATGGTCAGGCATATTTTGCTCCAAGTATCACTGTTGGAGATGTTGTTGATGCTACTGGATGCGGTAACTGTTCCACTGCTGCTGCGCTTTATGCGTATTGTGAAGGCTTTGTACCGAAAAAAGTTGCGGCTATGGCAAATATTGCAGCGGCATATAACCTATTGCAGTATGGGCCATATCCTGTTATCACTAGTGAAACAAGGGCAGAAGCTATGAGGTTGCTCGAAAAGTAGTTGAGCTAATTTGTTTAATAGACATGTGACTGGTAATGCAGACAGGATCAAAAATAGACAGAGTATACCTACACTATTAAACTAGAAAATCCCCGCTCAGGAAGGCGGGGATTGGTCTTTCTTGAAAAAAGGCTTCACTGATTGTATTTAAATGGCTCTGCCAAACATGTTTAGCTAGTAATAAAGTTGATCCATGCCTTGGTACATCTGGAGCCGGCCAAATTCTGTAACATCATGGGGATTTATTTGGTGTATGTAATAGAGAATTAGTTCATCAAAACAGATACCGGCCATAAAATAGAAATTAAGAGTTGGAGCGATTACCTTTTGTTCCAGTATCAAGATTCAAAGATAGGTAGAAGGTGATACTATGGAAGCAATCGTCCTAGCTGCTGGATATTCCAGCCGAGCGGATGCATTTAAAATGACGTTGCCTCTGGGGCAAATAACCATGTTGGAGCAAACGATATCTAAATTTGAAGGAATATGCAGCAGGGTCATTGTCGTAGCTGGGTTTCAAGCAGAAATCATTCAAGAAGAAACGGCAAAAATCAGCAGTAAAAATGCGTACTCCTTTCAGATCAAGTTTGTTTATAATGAAGACTTTCACCAGGGAATGTTTAGTTCCATTCAAAAGGGCTGTAACGAAGTAAATGCCCCAGCCTTCTTTATCACACCTGGAGATTGCCCGCTTGTTAAGAAAGAGACCGTTCAGCTAATAGCAGAACAAAAAGGAAACGTAGTGATTCCCAGCTTTCACTATAAAGGCGGCCACCCCATCAAATTATCAAGCGAATTGAAACAGAAAATTCTCGAAACCAATCCAGAAAGTAATTTGCGTGCGGTCCTTAACGTTTACGAAAAGAAATACTTGAATGTAGAGGATTCAGGAATATTAATGGATGTTGATACGCCGGTAGAATACCAACAAGCCATTGATTATTTAAAAGCTTAAATTTTCTGTGATTTTTCCATAAAAAAAGCAGCTTGATTCGATCGGCTTTCCAGTTCGAATCAAGCTGCATTTTTGTTGATTGGCAGGGAGTTGTTTCATCCTTGAATTAAACTCGGACAGCCTCTTTTTTTGTACTGGCCAAATACATTAACATGTGGAATTTTTCGTCTTTTACATGATAGTCAAAAAAAGGTCCTGGATCTGTACTGTACCCTATATTTTCACTTTGCGTGATTTGAAATCCGTTAACTGATAAATTTTCTTCTAAAAATTTTGGATATAAAATATGCTCGTGAGAATTTGGATATAAGGATGAAATATTTTTCAATGATTTGGCAGAGCTATCATAATAGGAGTATCCGCCAACAATTGTTGAGTTGCTATGGAAATAGTTTTTTAGATCATGAATTGGGAAATTCGGATTAAGCAGTGAAAAATCAGATGCTGTAAAACTATCCACAAAAACATCGATGGAAAGCGGTTTCAATGGCAAGTTTAAATCAGAATTCAAAATATAAAGAACATGTGGCTTAGGATTCATTCGTTCAATTCTTTTTCTAATCTTCTTGAGCATCCCAAGCGAATAGCCACTGAATACATAGGATGCACTCGTTTCTAGAACATCAATATATTTGGGTAGTGTCACAAAAGCGTCAACGTTTGTTTCCACGATTAATTTGTTTTTCAATTCTACATTTTGCAGAACTTTTTGAAACCAAAAATTACTTTTTTCAAATAAGTTAATCATATTGGGATTGATCTCTTTTATCGTTTCTTTATCGTAAAAATAAGAAGGATAAGGAGAAGTCTCGTACAAGTTCGCGGTAATGATAATACCTTCCTCGATAACTGCTTCGTATCCACAGGTACAAGTTAACCTTCCTGCTTGAATGTAGACTTTTTTAATCGTTATATCTTTCATTTCAAGTGGAATGTGGCACTTCGGACAATAGAGCAGACTTACAAATGAAAGTGGGACCCCTTTAAAATTCTCTTCTTTGGATGAAGGCGAGCTGGATTGAACCGCTTTTTCAATCAATTGGATAGCTTTTGATATGTCTTCTTTTTTCTTGATCAGCTGGTTCTTTTTATCAATAAGTAAGGTGTTATAGTAGTCGATATCCTCATGGTCCGAGAAGTTTGTAACACGCTGATATGATAAAATTTGTTGAATTTCTAACAGTGAAAAATGAAATTTTTTCAGCTTAGTAATAAAAGCCATGTCGTCGAGACACGATTGGTTCATATGATACTGGGTGTTTTTTTTTTCTGGGATTAATAATCCCAGTTCAATGTAATAACGAATGGTATCGGTCGTAACATGAAATAGCTTTGCAAATGTACCAATTTTCATAGATACCCCCAATGAAAAAAGTGGAGTTACTCCATTTTTTTACAAAAATGAATTCAAAAAGCACTTAAATTGCTATTGACTTGGAGGAAGCTCCAAGTCATATTATGGACTCAGAAAGTGTGAATATTTTGAATAATATTGACTGTATTGTAGCATACAAGTCACAAAAGGAGAAGAACAAGCTATGGATAAAATGGATCGAATGGATACACTCTCACTGTGGACAGCGACTGCAAACAACTATGAAAAAAGATCGATTCTTGAAGGAAATGAAGAAGCGGATGTTGTCATTATTGGTGCAGGTTTCACAGGTCTTTCTTCTGCCTATCATTTGCAAAAATTAGGGAAGAGTGTCATTGTCCTTGAGCAAGAAACGATTGGATATGGTGCCAGCGGTCGTAACGGTGGGATGGTATTGCCAGGCTATAAGCCGACGATGCAGGAGATTTCCAAAAAGTATGGTGTAGACGAGGCGAGACAGCTTAACGATCTCTCCCTGTTAAGTATTGAATTGGTTAAAAACATCATTGATGAGCATCAAATCGACTGTGACTTTAGAAAGACAGGTCACATTGTGGCGGCTTACAAAGCCAAGCATTTTGAAGAATTGAAACATGAAAGCGAATACTTAAACAAAAATTTCGGGTACGAATCTAGGGTAATTGATGGATGTCATTTGCATCAAGAAATCGATTCCCCACTCTATTATGGCTGCTTAGTTGACAATTCGAGTTACTCGTTCCATCCACTGAACTATGCAATTGGTTTGGGAGAAGCGACTAAATCGATTGGTGCAAAAATCTTTGAGCATTCGAAAGCACTATCTATTGAGTACGATCGAAACAGTGTGAAAGTTGTAACAGAAAAAGGTACTGTTACTGCGAAAAATATTATTGTAGCTACTGATGGCTACTCCGGAAAAATCATGAATGAACTAAACAAAGGCGTACTGCCAATTTCGGCACGTATTATTGCTACTGAACAGCTTCCAGAGTCACTGGTGAATACCGTCATTCCTAAAGATCGCATGGTTTTTGATACAAGCAATTTCCTTTACTATTTCCGACGTACTCCAGATAATCGGATTGTATTTGGCGGTGGCGATGTTCGTCCAAACTTAGGCGATGCAGTTTATCAAAGTGTTTACGATGCCATGGTTAAAACAATGCCAAAACTGGCAGGAAGCAAGATTGATTTCCGTTGGGGTGGATTTATCGGGGTTACAATTGATACGTTCCCGATTATCGGCCGATCTAAAGAAGGCGCATATTTCGCAACAGGTTATTCGGGACACGGAGCTTCTCTCTCGACATTATTCGGTAAGTTATTGGCTCAATGGATCGTTACAGGTAATGCGGGCGGATATCGATTTGAAAAAAAACGCCTCAAATCATTACCGTTCTATAATCAGAAAACGATGCTGGTAAATTTAGCACATATTAGTTTCAAAATGCTTGATATGATTGGGTAAAGGAGAGTTTTTCATGAGAATTAACATGTTCATTGACGGGAAATGGGTAGAAGCGTTATACGGTGCTAGAAGAAACATTATCAATCCTGCAACTGGGGAGTTGATCGCAACGGCCTCTGATGGATCAGCAGATGATGCGAAGATGGCAATCAAGGCGGCTCGTAGAGCGTTTGACAGCGGGATCTGGTCGAATCTATCGGCAGATGAAAGAGCTGACTTTCTCTATAAGATTGCAGACCGTCTTGAAGAGAATACGGCTGAAATTGCCCGTTTGGAAACTGCTAATAACGGTAAGGTTATTCGTGCAACCACCTATGTGGATATTCCAGTGTCGATTCAATGCTTCCGCTATTATGCTGACTTGATCAAAGGCATGAAAAAAGAATCTTACACTCGCGCTGATTCTTCGGAAACCATTATTATTCATGAACCGATTGGTGTTTGTGGTCTGATTGTACCTTGGAACTTTCCGCTAATGATAGCTGTTTGGCATATTGCTCCTGCACTCGCCGCAGGGAATACAATTGTCATTAAGCCTGCTGAGGTCACTCCTGTAAGCGTATTCAAACTATTTGAAATCCTCGAAGAGCTTGGACTTCCGGCCGGAGTGGCAAACCTGGTATTGGGGCCTGGATCAACAGTTGGGAATGAGCTTGCCGAGAGCCATGATGTTGACAAGATTGCCTTTACCGGTGGAACAAAAACAGGCCAAAGTATTATGCGCGCAGCTGCGGGCAATATGAAAAAAATCACACTTGAACTGGGTGGTAAATCTCCACTTATTGTGTTCGATGATGTGGATTTTGAAACAGCAGTCGAGAATGCGATGTTTGGCATTTTTCACAATGCTGGGCAAGTTTGTTCAGCAGCATCTCGTTTGCTGGTACAAGAGACGATTTACGATAAGTTTGTTGAAAGACTGGAAGAGCGTGCAAACAAGATTTTAGTTGGCAACGGGGAATATGAGAACATTGAAATGGGACCTCTCTCAAACGAGCATCATATGAATGAAGTTATAGATTACATCAAGAGCGGAATCGAAGAAGGTGCAAGATTAGTTTGCGGTGGTAAGCGCTTAACTGAAAATGGACTTGATCAAGGATTTTTTATCACACCAACGATCTTTGCTGATGTAAATGCGAATATGCGTATTGTTAAGGAAGAGATTTTTGGCCCAGTCCTTGTTGTACAGAAATTTAAAGATGAGGAAGATGCCATCCAAAAAGCGAATGATTCTATTTATGGATTAGCCGGTGCTGTATTTACTGAGGATATGGATCGTGCAAAACGTGTCATTCGTAAATTGCGGGCTGGAATTACTTGGATTAATAGTTATCACCTTGCTTATGTTGATGGTCCTTGGGGGGGATATAAGCAAAGTGGAATCGGAAGATCATTAGGCAAAATTGGGCTGGAACACTTTATGGAAATTAAGCAAATCAATATCCATCAGCACGCCAAGCCTGTTGGCTGGTATAAGAATTAATGAAGATTAACTTGCTAGATAAATTATTTAGTAGGGGGATATGCACATGGAAGTAGCAGACAACCGTCCGTCATCGAGGATAGAACAAGTAGAAGTAATGAATAAGCCCATACATGATTCAGTGCTGGGAACAAAAAGTATTCATTTATTATATTTACGGTTTGCTTTGGCAGGAATAATGGCGAATGCGATTCTTGGAGTGGTAGCGGTTGTCGATGGCTATTTTGTCAGCGGCTTTCAGGAGCTGGAAGTCGAAGGGATCGGAATTGGATTTACGGTCATGGTTATTACCCGTATGCTTGGCGTTCTTTTTGGCGTGGGAGCTGGAGCGGTCATTTCACTTCGACTTGGAAAGGGAAAGCTCGAAGAAGCTAGAAGTATTATGGGTCAAACCTTATGGTTTACTCTTTTCTTCTCCATTTTGCTAGCTGTACTTGGATTGGTCTTTGAAAATCAAATTATGACCTTATTCGGAGCAAGTGCTAAATCGCTTCCATATGCAGTGCACTACAGCCGTCTGCTATGGATTTCATTGCCATTAACGATATTGGCCGTTGTATTAAGTATTTTAACCAATATCGATGGAAAACCTCTACTATCTATGAACAGTTGGTTAGTCGCAGCAGTTGTTTCAGGGATTACAGAATGGATTATGGTAACGAAGTATGACATGGGGATGATGGGTTCCTCATGGGCCAATACGATTTCGCAAGTGATCCCTGTTTTCCTGATCTTTTATTTCTGGTTTGGAAAAACAAAACTTAAACCAAAGTGGAAAGATATGAAAATAAAACGAATGATTATAGGTGAAGTGGCTTGGACAGGCTTTGCATCTTTCTCAAGTCAGCTCATGATGTTTTTTGCCATTATTTTCTTCAATAATTTACTGCAAAGCTACGGTGGCGGGCTGCACGTTGCCGCTTTCACGGTTCAAAACGGTTACATTACAAATCTGCTCGCCTTAGCAGCGCTCGGTGGGATGACAGGACTTCAACCGATCATTAGTTATAATTACGGTGCAGGCAATCTTGATCGTGTTAAACAAGCAATAAAGATTGGACTCATTTTTACAATTGCTTTCTTTGTGATTATGACAGCTTTACTAATCATTTTTGCTGATCCAATTATGTCATTTTTCTCTGGAGGTAATCCGCATTTACAGAAACTAGGCATCTGGACGACAACTGTATTTAATTGCATGTTTACATTAAATGCCGTTAGCTTGCTTATCGCCGGTTATTTCGAATCACAAGAGAAAAACTGGTCTGCAACGTTTATTAATGTTAGCAAAATGTTATTATTTACATTCCCGTTTATGTTTATTTTCCCTAAATATTGGGGAGTTGATGGTATATGGTATTCGGCGCCAGCTTCGGAAATTCCAGGAGTTCTCATTGCTATTTATTTTATTAGAAAAGAGTTTAAGCGTTTGAAAGAAACAAAGCTAGCGTTAGAATTGTGATCAATTCATTCTTCAAAATTACTAGAAAGAGAGAGGATCATCATGTTTTTTGCGAGAAAACTTACAGCCGCGGAAGCAAGACAATTAGGTGTTGATACGTGGGAACCATGGGTAGGCGAACCTAATAAAGGAACTTGGCATGTAGAAGAACAAGAAGCTTTCTATGTGACAGACGGCGAAGTGTTTATTACGGTTGATGGGGAAGAGTACCATATTACAAAGGACTGGATCGTTTCCTTGGCTAAAGACCTTGTTTGTGAATGGAATTGTCCGAATTTTTTGAAGAAGAATTATAAAATGAACCATGTGATCAATATATCATGAGTCGGAGTTACAATTTAAGGAGCATTTCACCGATACAACAGGTTTCACTGATCATGTATTTGATTTAATGGATTTGCTCCACGTATACATGGTCTAAAAGACTAAAAACTCTTTTTGACAAGTGATATGAAGGCATATCAAAAAACTGTAGTTAGTGTGTTGAACGAAACTGAAAGCGTTGCCAAAGAACAAACGAAAATATTATAAAAAGTGAGGAGAAATTAGTGAAAACGAGTGTTGTATTTTTAAACGGTGAAGTGATTACAGTAAACCATGCAAACAATGTAGTGGAAGCAGTTGCTATTAATAAGAACAGGATTGTTGCCGTGGGGTCAAACAAAGAAATCCAAGCTCTAATTACCGAAGAGACTAATGTCATTGACTTAAAAGGGAAAAGTTTGCTGCCGGGATTCATCGATTCACATTTGCACCTAACTGCTTATGGTACAGAGAAATTGGGTGTGAGATGTAATCAACCCCACATCACAACAATTTACGATTTGCTGTCTGAGATACGGGCTAAAGCGCAAGTGTTACCGAAGGGAGAGTGGGTGCGCATATGGGGGTTTGACGAAACGAAAATGATTGAAAAGCGTTACCCGACTAGAGTGGAATTAGATTCTGTTAGCACAGAGCATCCTATTCTCATCGTACGGGCATGCAACCATATTTCGGTGGCAAATAGGATGGCTCTTAAATTAGCCAATATTAACAAGGATACACCTGATCCAAAAGGTGGAAAAATTGAAAGAAATAATAATGGGGAACTAACAGGACGTCTGCTTGAGACGGCGCATTTTCTAAAAATGATGAAAGCCGCCAAATTTTCTGAACCAGAAATAAAAATGGCGATGGCAACGGCATCTGATGATTACATTGCTGCCGGGATTACTAGTGTTCATGAAGCAGGTGTGTACAATGAAGATAATTTTCGTATCATGCAGCAGGGGGCACGTTCAGGTCTGATTCGCGTTAGGGTCTATGCCATGGCCATTACCATTAATGATCCTGAAGAGTTTCTTCGATCAATGATCAGTGCCGGAATGAGTACAGGAGTCGGAAACGAACGATTTAAAATTGGCCCTGCCAAGGTGTTTATCGATGGAAGCAGCAGCGGACGTACGATTGCGACAAGAAGACCACATACAAGCACCCCTGGAGATTACGGAATTCTTAACTATAGCCAAGATGAACTCGATCGAATCCTGATAGAGGCACATAAGAATGGCTTTCAGATAACCGCTCATGCACAAGGAGACCGCGCAATCGAAATGATGTTAAATTGTATTGAAAAGGCGCTTAAAAAATATCCACGCGAAAATCATCGCCATCGCATAGAACATGCAGGTATAACGGAACCTGATTTGCTGGAGCGTATGAAAGCGCTGAGGGTTGTTCCAATTCCCAATCCACATTTTTTCTATGAGTTCGGCGATGGCTATATCATCAATTACGGGGAGCGTGTGAATCATATGTATCCGTTACGGGAGTTTATTGATAATGGATTAAATGCTGCAATTGCATCCGACAGCCCGGTCACTGATTATCGCCCGCTGTTTGGTATTCACGTTGCCGTAAACAGAGAGAGTGTTACAGGACAAAAAGTAGGAGAAAATCAGCGAATTAGTGTCATGGAGGCAATCAGGATGTATACGTGGAATGGCGCATACGCTAGCTTTGAAGAGGATATGAAAGGAAGTATTGAAGTTGGAAAATTTGCTGACCTTGTTGTTATAGACGGTAGTATACTGCAAGCGGATAAAAGAAAGATTAAGGATTTGTCTGTTAACTTGACAATGGTTGACGGAGAAATAGTTTACCAAAAAAGTAGTATAGTAGCACAGCAAAAAGAATCATTATCTAGTTTAGGGTGAAAAAAGAGTAAGAAAAAAGATCCTCTTGAGGGTGAAAAACTTTAAGGTGAAGTGATTGGATTTTTATGAAATTAAGGGTGACAACGGGTGATGAGTCGCAGGACCTAGGTATAAATCAGAAATACGTGAAAGTAGATGGTCCGGGAGTATTAATGGATATTAATTATCTTAAGCTTAAATTTCTCGATATTTTTCCATAAACAAAGCAGCTTGATTCGATTAGCCTTTCAGGTCGAATGAAGCTGCATTTTTTGATTGGCACGGTAAACAATTAGCAAGAAAAATATTAATAGTTGGTTAATAATTCTTACATAAATCGCTAAAGTTTCCCGATTTACAAATATAATTAAATGAAATTCTGGAATGAAATTAATCATAAAATATCATTCTCATTTATAAAATCGTAGGAAGAGGGTTTCTATTAAAATGTGTCCACTTTAAAAAACGAGTCGAAGGGTGTTGTGAAAATGAGTCTCAAAGACATAAGCACCTCAGTGCCCAAAAAGGATCATAAAGGTAAAGTATCGGGCCAGCTGCCCTATATTAGTGACGTGAAAGTAGAAAATATGGTGAATGGAGTTTTGGTTCGGTCGACGATTGCTTATGGAAAAATCAAATCCATTCAATTGCCGAACCTTCCGGAAGGGTATGAAGCGGTAGGTGCAGAGCATATCCCCGGACCAAATAATGTGAAGATTATCCAAGAAGATCAGCCCATTTTTGCCAATGAGTGGGTCAATTATATTGGCGAGCCGATTCTCATGCTCGTAGGAAAAGACCTGAGTATCCTCTACAGTTTGTTAGATGAAGTGAAGGTTGATTTTGAAGAACATCCGGCTACGTATACTTTGAACCAAGCTATCCAACAAAAATCGGCATCCGGGGTAACTATGGCAAGCTATGAATTCGGGGAAAGCTTAGAAACCATTTCAGCGATCGAGCAGAGAGCCCATCAAATCATTGAAGAAGAATATGATACGGGTTATCAGGAGCATGTCTATCTCGAGCCGCAAGGAATGCTCGCCATTTATAAGGATGATGAAATAGTCGTCCAAGGATCGATGCAATGTCTTTATTATATAAAAAATGCCTTGCTAAGCGCGTTAGCCTGCGGCGACGATGAAGTCAGAGTGGTTCAAAGTCCTACCGGCGGAGGCTTTGGCGGCAAAGAAGAGTTTCCTTCGATGATGGCTTGTCACGTAGCAGTGGCCGCTAAAGCCGTCAAAAAATCGGTGATGCTCGTATTCGACCGGTCTGAGGATATGGTGGTGACAACGAAAAGGCATCCGGCCAAACTCAACTATCGAACGGCACTTGATAAGGAAGGAAATATTTTGAGCATGTGTGTGGACATCTACCTCGATGGCGGAGCGAATGCAGGATTGAGCCAAGTCGTGCTGCAGCGAGCTTTAATAAACAGTGCCGGTGTTTATAATATTCCGCATTTCCATGCAAAAGGCTATGTTTTAAAAACCAATACCGTTCCGAATGGCGCCTTCAGAGGCTTTGGAGCTCCGCAAAGCTTTGCCGGAATCGAAAGTCATATCGGACATCTTAGTAAACTAGCAAACGTCGACCCGCTTGAATATAAACGAAAATACCTCGTCAAACAAGGAGACCCCACCATCACCAAAGGAGAGTTCCGAGACCCGATATTAGTGGAAGATATGATTGAAGACCTGCTCAACGCAGCACAATACAAAACGAAAAAAGAAGAGTTCCAGCGTAACAAACAACAAAATCAACGCTATAAAAAAGGAATCGGAACTTCATTGTTCCTCCACGGCTGCGGATTTACAGGCAGCGGAGAAAGAGACCATATTAAAGCAACGGTAAAGCTGGTGAAATCAAGCGACGACCTGGTTTCACTTAAAATTTCAAATTCTGATATGGGACAAGGAATCTATACGACATTGAGTAAAATTGTCGCGAAAGAACTAGACCTCCCATACGAAAGAGTTTTGTACCCTGATCCCGATACAAAAGAGGTCCCCGACTCCGGTCCGACCGTAGCCTCCAGAACGACGATGATTGTTGGAAAATTGCTTGAACGGGCCGCTAAAAAACTGAAGGTTAAGTGGCAAAGCGGAGTGGAACAGGAAGCAGTGGAGAATTATGTTCATCGTGAAATGATTCCATGGGACGAGAAAACCTTCACGGGAGATGCCTACCCGGCTTATTCCTGGGGTGTGAATTTCGTGGAGGTAGAGGTGGATACGTTAACAGGCAATGTAAAGCTAGAAAAAGTATACGGCAATTATGAAGTGGGTAAGGTCATCGATGACCGGATTATGAAAGGCCAAATTGACGGTGGATTGGCCCAAGGGTTAGCGTACGGTTATTTAGAAAAGATGACGTCAAGACAAGGCAGAATCCAGCAGAAAAGCATATCGGATTATGGACCGCCGACTGCAATGGACGTTGTGTCCATCGAAAGCAAGGTCTTTGACAACCCCTATGCGGATGGTCCATACGGGGCGAAGGGTGCAGGTGAATTAACGTTAATCGGCGGAGCACCAGCCGTCCAAGCAGCGATCGAGGATGCACTGCAAACTTCTTTTCAGCAAATTCCGATTACACCGGAAGTCATTATTGAAAGCCTTTGGAGGAAAGAAGGTGAAAAGGGATGATTAAATTTACCCTAAATGGGAGAATCGTAGAAACGGACGCCCCTCCTACCGCAAGATTACTAGATTTAATCAGAGATGAGTTTGCGTTAATCGGAACAAAGGAAGGCTGTGGAGAAGGGGAGTGCGGAGCCTGCAGTGTGTTTGTAAATAACCTCCTGCAGAACAGCTGCCTGATTCCCATTGGCTCGATTGCGGGTGCGGATATTCAAACGATAGAAGGGATCATGGAAACGGAACAATTTAAGCTTTTAGATGAGAGCTATTCGAGTGCCGGGGGTGTACAATGCGGCTATTGCATTCCGGGGATGATTATGGCAAGTGCCGCTTTGTTATCGAACAATCCACATCCTTCGGAGGCTGAAATTCGGGATGGCATTTCCGGAAATCTGTGCCGATGTACGGGCTACAATATGATTGTGGATGCGATTAATCTGGCAGCGAAAAAAGGTGACGGCCTATGGCAGAAAAAATAACCGCCTATCGCTTCGATCGTTTAGACCAAACCCTAAGCCAATTGAATAATGAAGACTGTGCGATCATCGCCGGCGGCACGGATGTTATGGTTCTTCACAAAAGCCGGAGGGGAGTACCACCGAAAATCCCTAAACCAATAGTTTTTATTGATCATCTTTCAGAATTAAAGCAGGTGTATCACCTTTATAAGGATCTACACATTGGAGCCTGCTGTACCTATAGTGAATTATTGGAACATCCATTGATTCCTGTTGCCTTAAAAAACGCCATTAAAAGCATTGCGGCACCGGCCATTCGAAACCGGGGAACATTAGGCGGTAATATCTGCAACGCCTCCCCAGCTGGTGACACAATACCATTATTATATGTATACAATGCAAAGCTTCGGCTGCGCTCCGTCAATGGTGATCGTATTGTTGCGATTAGCGATTTTATTCAAGGTCCCCGACGGGTGCAGCGCGATCCAAATGAAATCGTAATGGAGATTATCCTGCCGTCCGTACTAGAAGAAGGCTATCATGTCGTGTTTGAGAAAGTCGGCAACCGAAACGCAGACGCCATTGCCAAAGTAGGGTTTGCAGGCTATATCCGGATCAATGGCGCTCGAATAGAAGATGTTCGCTTTGCCTTCGGGGCGGTTGGACCGACGATGCTTCGTTCCATTGATATTGAGAAGAAGCTGGTTGGAAAAACCATCCCGTTAGCCGAAACAGACATCGCTGAGATTGTGGCAGACTTCGATAAAATCATTCGGCCAATCGACGATCAGCGCTCCACGGCGGTCTACAGAAAAACCGTTGCGTTAAATCTGTTACGTTATTTTCTTAGCTTAAAGCAATATCAAACGAATTGATTTTTTCAAAAAAGGGGGAGGGCTATTCATGCTACTGATGGAAAAAGTGGCCATGCTAACTCGTCAAAACGAAACCTTTGCTTTAGCCATGATAATAGAATCCAAGGGCTCGACTCCCAGGCATGTTGGAAAAATGATTGTATACCGGGATAGTACGATTGAAGGGACGGTTGGAGGGGGCTTGGCAGAACACTATATTATCCAAGAATGTGTAAAGGCAATCCAAAATGGCCAATCGAAAATCGTTGAATATAAATTGAATAGACATGCAAAGGATGGAATTCAAATGAGTTGTGGCGGCACTTTACGGGTGTTTATTGAAGTCTATACAAGCAGGCCTGAACTCGTCCTGTGTGGTGCTGGCCATTTAGGCTATGCCTTGGCAAAGCTCGCTGATTTCCTCGAATTACCCTATTGCATTGTCGATGACCGTGTTGATTTTTGTACGAAGGAGCGCTTTCCAAATGCGACAAACCTTTTTGTAGACGAGGATATTGGAAAGGCAATGCTTGCAGCCAATCTCAATGAAAAGTCCTATGTGGTGATTGTGACAAAAGATGGTGATGATATTGTCTTGAAAACGGCACTGCAATTTCCGTGTGCTTATGTGGGAATGGTTGCCAGCAAGCGTAAGGTCATAACCATATTTGAAAAATTAAAAAACGAAGGGGTCACACAAGAACAGTTGGAGCAGGTTCATTCTCCAATCGGATTGGAAATGGGCTCGGAAACAACAGCAGAAATTGCCATCAGTATTATTGGTGAGATCATCAAAGTAAGCAAGGAAAAAAAGTCTGTGAAAGTGAAACAATTAAATAGATAGTATTATCCACATAAACGCCTTCAAAATTTATCATTGAAGGCGTTTTTTTACGTTTCGTTCTAAAAAGTAAATATCAAATAATCCGCTGGGACTCGATAATTTGTCCCTTGCAAATAGTTGACCTTTTGCATTAACTAAAGTAATGAAAGAATAGACTATCGAAAGGATGATTCAATTATGGCGATTTTGCGTACCGGCCCCTTTCTAATTCCAAATTTCACGCTCGGTGCACGCCCCATAAATATCGTAATTGTGACATTAAGCAACCTAACCAACCGAATCCTGAATGTTAGGGCTATGATTAAACAATCTTCAATTGCTTCGGTCCCAGTTATTTCTCCTGTTTCATTTTCCCCACTCCTTCCAGAAACAGATATTTCACTTCCACCGAACTCAATGTCGAGTATGCATGTTCCTTTGTCTGTTACCAAAGCAACAGAATCAAATAGTACACAACCAAACAGTCCGCAGGTTTTATCCGTTATTGTTAGCGGTGACATTCGAAAATCAGGTGACCTCGTTCTAGTGACGGTCACAGGAGGCTCTTCATCTGATGGTTATTCACTCGATATTTCCGAACCGACGTTGTTCTTTCGACATAGTGACTTTGTAGAAGTGCATCATTACCATCCATTCCCTTTTTATCATCCTCTAGATCCTAACCATGTTGAAAACAATTAGTAAAAGAGTCATTAAACAAATTTTCCATCACTCTAATCTTTAATAAGTCATCATCAATAAGGAGTGATGGAAATGAGCACCTTGTTATAATGGAAGACGAATTGAAAGAGAGGATACGTTCTTTGGAACTGAGGTTAATCCATTCGTTAAGGATGGAGATTATCTTAGTACATAGCATAGCGAGTTTATATAAAGCAGAAACAGGAGGCGCAATTCTAAAAAAGAATTGCTCCTTTTTGGAGGAAATAAATTACTCTAATTATTTGAAAATAAAAGTAGAAGAGAGCAGTTCCAAAATTTCCTCAGGTGAATACCCACGTACATCCTTTTGGAAAAAATACGAATCGCTGCTCAAAGCCATTAGCACCATATCGGCTTTAAAGGCACTTTGCGAATAGGTCTGTTCATTTGCTTCCATTTCGTCAAAAAGTTCGACCAATATATGATGCAATTCCACATATAAAGGGCTTTGGGTTCGCGACTTAAGTGGGTTTGTTGACTTGGCTTCCTCGACTCCTGTAAGCAGTTGTGCTTTTTTTTCCCTAAAACGAATAAAAAAGCTTAGTACTTCTTTCAATCTTTGATTGGGCGGCTCTTGATCGTTCTTCTTCAGGTATTCTTCAATATCCTCGAAAAAAAGATCAACACTGTCTTTAATTAAATCCTGGCATAACTCACCTTTGTTTCGATAACGGCGATAAAGTGTTCCTGGCCCAATTTGTGCTTCTGTGGCAATTTGGTTCATACTTACCTGTTCAACACCAAATTTCTCAAATAGCCTATGGGCTGTATCCAATATAAGCTGACGATTCTTGGCAGCATCACGTCGTTCAGTCCGTGTACGGGGGGGATTCTCGTCATTTACCATGCTATCACATCCTAAAAAATTCAATACATACCTAGAGCTTGACAAACGGAGAGGTCTCCATTTAGTATAAAGAGGAGAACTCTCCGTTTAATTTTAATCCAAAAAGGAGGAATTTACAACGTATGCAAAATAAGAATAGCGCATTGTTAATAATGGATCTGCAAAATGGTATTGTATCCCGTTTTGCAGAAAATACAGATGTTCTTCACCCATTTCAAAAAGCAATTGAAGCGGCTCGTCAAAACCAAATTCCCGTTATTTTTGTTCGAGTAGGGTTTAGCGAGGGATATCCGGAAGTTAGCCCACAAAATAAAGTATTCTCAGCCTTTTCTAAAAACGGCGGAATGACCATATCTGATCCAGCCACACAAATTCACGAAGCTGTTCAGCCCAAACCAAATGAACCAATTATTACGAAGTATCGAATTAGTGCATTTGCCGGCAGCAATCTGGAAGTAATTCTTCGTGCCCAACAAATCAACAAACTTGTTCTTAGCGGCATTTCTACAAGTGGAGTCGTACTATCCACATTGAGAGAAGCGGCGGATAAAGATTTTGACATTACAGTGCTTTCGGATGCATGTCTTGATGCTGATTCTGAGGTTCACCGTGTTCTCACCGAAAAGGTATTTCCACGCCAAGCAGATGTTCAGACTGTGGACACTTGAATTAGTACTTTAAATTGACATATTCACTCGTGTAAAACCAACAAGCGCCTCTTAACCCAAAGAGGTGCTTATTGGATTTTATAACAAAAGGAAAGGACAGCTTCCATTTATGCCAATTTGGAAAAGGAATTTAATTGTATGTTGGTTTGGGATGTTTATGTCCAGTATAGGGATGAGCCAAATAGCACCAGTACTACCTCTGTATATTAACCATCTCGGAGTTCATAATACTGCTTTAATTGCCCAATATTCGGGATTTGCGTTTGGGGCTACTTTTATCATTTCCGCTGTGTTTTCACCTATTTGGGGAAGTGCGGCTGATAAGTATGGAAGAAAGCCCATGCTCTTGCGGGCAAGCCTCGGAATGGGAATTGTTATTGGATGTATGGGGTTTGCACAAAATGTCTTTGAACTAATTGGATTAAGATTACTGTTAGGTGTTATTTCTGGTTATGGTTCTGCCTGTACAGCTTTGATTGCGACTCAAACAGATAAAGAACATGCAGGATTTGCTCTGGGTACACTTTCAACTGCAAGTACAGCAGGTTCATTGATTGGTCCGATGGTTGGTGGTTATTTGGAAGAGAGCACTGGATTGCAAAATGTATTTTTTATAACAGGAGCTTTGTTGGTTATTTCATTTATTGCCACTGCTTTATTTGTAAAGGAATCCGTCAATCGCCAAGATAAAAAAGTACTTCCTATTAAAAAAATATGGAGTCAGGTTCCAGAAAAAAGTTTAACGATCACTTTGTTTGTAACCTTCTTTATACTAACATTTGCTCTTTATTCAATTGAACCTATCATTACAATTTATATTACTCTATTAACAAAGAACTCCAGCCATGTTGCTTTGTTAGCTGGAATGACATTCTCGGCAGCGGGACTGGCAAGTATCATGGCAGCCCCAAGACTTGGTAAACTATCGGATAAACTAGGAGCACAAAAGGTTATCTTTGCTGCACTTATTGTGGCAGGATTGATGTTTATACCGCAAGCGTTCGTGAAAAATCCCTGGCAGTTAATGGTGTTAAGATTTATTTTAGGATTGGCATCAGCAGGGCTAATGCCTTCTGTAAATACTTTGCTTAAGAAAATTACCCCAGATTTCCTTACGGGTAGAGTGTTTGGCATTACAATGTCTGCGGGGTATTTAGGGGTTTTTGGAGGAGCAACATTAGGGGGACAGCTGGCATCGTCTTTTGGAATCAGATCTGTGTTTCTGATTACAGGTGCCTTATTACTTATTAATGCTGTTTGGGTTTATTTTAATGTCCTAAATAAAATGAATCATAAAGAAAATACATCGTACCAATCATTAAAGTGAAAATTTAGAAGTACATTTAGAACTAGCGAGCAGTTCAGCACTGTTCGCTTTTCTTATGCATTTACTTGGGGAGAGGTTGAACATAAGGAAAGTATGGAACTTCTTAGGTGTATATGTAATTACTACAATGTTTGCCCAGAATGAAAGTTGTATGCGCCAGAATAACATCATATGATGTGTATTAAGAAATTTCCCATTTTCTGAATGAAATTATAAAAAAGAGGTGAACAACCAATGAAGGTTGAGTCATTTTTAAGGGCTGCCCCACATAAAGGTGTAAGTGAAGATTCAGTCTTATTAAATGGAGGCTTAAATGTTTATGGTGTTTTTGATGGGACTACACCACTAATACCATTTACGGATGAAAACGGAAAGAACGGTGCATATTTAGCAGCTAATATATTTAAAGATTATTTCTTAAGACTCTACCGAAGTAACCTTTCATTAGTTGAAGGAATCGTAATAGCGAATAGAATGCTGAGAGAACACATGAAAACATACAAGGTGGATCAGGCAAAATATGAAAATCTTTGGTCAACATGTGCGGCAGTGATAAAAATTGAAAAAGACGGCTGGATTTCTTATGCACAGCTGGGTGATTGCATGATTATTGCTGAGTATCAAAACGGTTTGATAAAAGCCTTAACAAGGGATAGCGTAAAGAATATAAGTAAAAGAGCAAAAGTATGGCGTGAGGAACAAAGAAAACAAGGAATTAACATACCAGGTGAGGACTATTTTCAAGATATTACTAAACAGCTTTTCTTTAATCGATCATTGGCGAATAAGCAATATGGTTACACTGTAGCGAATGGAAAAGAAGAAGTGATAGATTTCATTCAGCATGGTCAAGTAAATATCCGTGAAATGAAGACATTATTAATGATAACAGATGGGCTTTTTCACCCCAATTTTTCAATCGAAGAAACTTTTAAAAAGATTCATAGGTCTGGTATTGACGTTTATTCCCTAGAATTAGAACAATTTGAAAAAAAGAATCATCTACGTCAAGATGATAAAGCGGGGATCATTATAAGATTTGTGTAAAAAAACGGTTTAAGAGGACCGTAACTGAAGCAAAATGATTTTAATCAAAATAAACGGTTTCTAGTGGATTTTTTAAGTATTGAAAAGCCATTTCAATTTGTGATTTTGTATTCCGGGCTGTTGAGAGAGAAGGGAGTTCGTTTTCAGCAAAGAACTTTACTTCACTTGTTTCAACGCCTTTGGAGGGCTTTCCTCCTACTATTTCACAAAGGATAAATATTTTATAAATATGAAAAGCTGAAGGAGGGTGCGGATGGCATTTATAATCGGTTACAGCTAATAATTTGATTGCTTTTACGTCGAATCCCGATTCTTCTTTTACTTCCTTTACAGCAACTTCACTTAGGGTAAGTCCAATATCAGCCCAGCCGCCGGGTAATGCCCAGTTTCCATCGGAATTTTCCTGAACCATCAGTATTTTATCATCCTTAAAGACTACAGCCCTAATATCGACCTTAGGTGTTGCATAACCTTTATCACTAGCAAATAAATCTTTGATTACTTGCCTTTCCATATTTGTGCAATGGGCTAAGATATCCACGCTAATATTTCTTATTAACTCAAATCTCTCTAAGTCATAAACATCTTTTGAATATGTTAATCCCACCTGAGCAATAGACTGAAGCTGCTTTGCCCAATCCAGCCATTTAGGTTCCAAAAACATCGCCGCCTTTTAGTTTATTAATACTTTACAATACTATTTATATTAATCTAGCAAAAATCTGGTACAACTCCTGTACTAGATTTGAAAATAAAGTTTAATAAAGAAAGCCTTAGGGACGGTTATTTTATATACAACCAGTCAACAGTCCAGTACTGTTCGCTTTTCTTATGCACTGGGTGATGGCAAGCACCAACCCTTATTTTCCTCATATACATGAAAAGATTTAGTGATAAAAGAAAGGGGGAGGCTGCATTGTATCCAAATTATCCTTACCAGCCTTTCTATCCATATTACTATGACTACAGACAAGGACTCTTCCAAAAAATTCTTGCTTGTTATCAGCAAAAGCGATGGATCAGATTAACTTTCCGAGATGGAACAACCGTTGAAGGTTTTATAAAGACCTATGATCCATTAAAGGGAGTATTGATTTATATGCCGCTGCAAAGGTATACGATTTCGTGTGAAGGTGTAAAGGTGGATTCTTTGCAAAAAGCTCAAAATTGTATTGGTAAAAGATCAACTCTAACACTTCCTAACAGTATAAGCCTTTCATTTTCAATTGAAGGTGTGGACCAAAAACAAAATATTGGTGGTTGGGTTAACATAAATGAACTTATGGCGGTGTCTGGACAGGTAATAGAGGCAAATTGTATTTAGTTGGGATGCTAAGCCGAGGAGATTAATACCAAAAGTGGTGTATATCCGATTCCCACGCATTCCCGCCAACCTTGATTTATAAGGGTTTTAGAGGATTTTTAATGAAGTTAGAATTGTGTGGAATTGTTCGCAAACAACTGAAACACTTAACTTTGGTCACATTTTGGTAACATTGAAATTTTTGTATTTACATTCACTATTTAATGAGCTGCTCGAATTGAAGGGCAGCTTCTTTTTGTGGATTTGGTAAACAGCTAAAATATTTTATAAAATTGGCTCAGTTTTCAAACTGAAAGATAAGTAAAAACATCGTGGTTGACAATATAAAAATAAAGTTATAATATCGGGATATCGGAATATAGCGATATACTTATAGCTCCGTTTTTTTATTAGAAGATAAGATTAGCTTTAATATCGGGATATTTAGATATATCGATATATTTTTATTATCCGTAATAAAAAAATCTAGGGAGGAGAAAATTAATGAAAATTAGTGTATTAGATCAAACTCATTTATTAGAAGGCTTATCAGCAGAAGAAGGTTTTGTACAATCAGTGGAGTTGGCAAAATATGTTGATAAATTAGGCTACCATCGTTACTGGTTATCAGAACAACATAGTACGGATGCTTTAGCTGGATCTTCTCCTGAAATTCTTGCTAGCCATTTGTTAGCTAAAACAGATAATATTAAGGTAGGTACTGGTGGAGTTATGTTACCGCACTATAGTGCATACAAAGTAGCGGAGAGTTTTAAGGTTATGAGTGCGCTCGCTCCGGGACGTGTAGATATGGGTGTAGGTCGTGCTCCTGGAGGTCATCATTTGTCTACAATAGCCCTTCAAGGTGAAAGAGTTAGAAATGTTGATATTTTTCCTGAACAAATTGATCAACTGTTAGAATATCTACAGGACAGGCTGCCGGATAACCATCCTTTAAGAAGTTTAGAAACAACACCAGTAATAGAGAAAAAACCGGATTTATGGATTCTTGGTACAAGTAATTCATCAGCCCTTTTAGCAGCTGAAAAAGGATTACCTTACGCCTTTGCTCAGTTCATTAACTATCAGCCGGGTGGAATGGAACAGGCGTTAACGTTATAGGTTAATAATTTCAAGCCTTCTGTACATTTAACTAAACCACAAGTGCTGGTAACCATGAAGATTATCGTTGCAGACACCGATGAAGAAGCAGAAAAAATTGCTGAAAGCGCATTGCGGTTTAATTACTACTTACATCGCGGGCTGCTTACACGTCTGGTAGATCCAGAAAGAGCATTGTCACATGAATTAAATCCAACTGATAAACGAGAAATAGAAACCGTCAAAGAAACATATATTATTGGTTCAAAAGCAACTGTATTACAAAAAATAAAGGAATTAACGAATAAGTTCCCGATTGATGAACTAATGGCTATTACACCTATTTACGATTTTGAAAAACGAAAACGCTCCTTCAAATTGCTAAAAGAAGTGGTTAGTGAATAATGATCTTTCTTATTGGCTGCTTTTTGAACAAAGGAGAGTCTCTTACCTAATGAAAGGGGACAAGAAAATGATTGAAGAACGACAGGTAGAAAATAATGAAAAATTTGTAGATATGTTTAAAGCATTATCAAATGCAACTAGGTTGAAAATTTTACAAATGCTAAAAGAGCCGGAAAAAAATTTCCCTCCTCAAGTCCATATCCATAAGGGAGACAATTTCTTAGGAGGGATTTGTGTCGGCGATATTAAAGACAAGATAGGCTTGGGTCAATCTACAACTTCTCAATATCTATCATTATTGCAGAACAGCGGTCTTCTAGAAATGAAAAGAATTGGACAATGGACATACTACCGTAGAAATGAAGACATCATTAAAGAATTGGAGCGCTTTATTGGTAAAAACCTCTAAAGCCAAAGGGGGATAATATGAGTCTGAAAAGCATGAGGCATTTAATAGGGTGTATAAAAAAGATAAAATGACACTTGGGTTTTTACCAACTTTTGAACCGATGACAAAAGAGCTTCCAAGGATGGAAAACACAGTTGAACTAGCGAGAAAATTAGAAGAGTATGGATTTTCAGCCATTTGGCTAAGGGATGTAACAATCCAAAGCCTTAAATCTAACGATCATGGACAAGTCTATGATCTTTGGATTTACTTAGCATATCTTGCCGCCAAAACAAAACATATTGTGTTAGGAACCTCAAGTGTGGTTCTTCCACTCCGTCATCCAGTTCGAGTTGCAAAGGAAGCCACGTCAATTGACAGGCTCTTTCCCGATCGGTTGATCATGGGAGTGGCTACAGGAGATCGAGAAAAAGATTTCAAAGCTTTAGGTGTTCAGAGAGAAAACAGAAGAGAGCTATTTAAAGAGAACTACCAATTCCTTGTGCAGTTACTTAAGGAGGAAAATCCAACTATCCATTCTAATCTTGGTGTTGTAGATGGAGACGATATGAAGTTGATACCAAGACCTGTAACATCAATTCCAACGATGGTGACCGGATTTAGCCAGCAAACGTTGGAATGGATTGCAGTGAACGGTGATGGCTGGATTCAATATCCGAGGGATATCGCAGAGCAAGCATTATTAATTAGAGACTACCGTGCACTGGCAGAAATGAAGAAGCCAGGTGAATTTAAACCATTTACACAAACCTTATATATCGATTTATCTGAAAATCCCGATGAATTACCGACGAAAATTCCATTAGGTTTCCGTTTAGGGCGAAATCATCTACTTGAACTATTATACAAATTCCAGGCAATCGGGGTTAATCATTTGGCATTTGTACCGTATTTTGCCAAGAGGCCAATTGAAGAGATAATCCAGGAAATCGGTGAGGAGATCTTACCTCATTTTCCGACACACAATCCTTTTAATTAAGCGTGTCTTTTATTCTGCTTGAGCTTAACAAAAAAAGAGATTAAGAAAATAAATGAGAGATTACGATAAAGGCGCTTGAAAGGAGGAGAATAATAGATGTTTACCGGAATCGTAGAAGAATTAGGGACTGTTCAAAAAATTAATATACAAGGTAATACACTTCAGGCAAGAAAAATCCTCCAGGGTTTACATCTTGGTGACAGTATCTCTGTAAACGGAGTTTGTTTAACCGTAACGGAATTAAATAATCGTGTTTTTCTGGCAGATGTTATGCCTGAAACATTTAAAAGCACCTCATTATCAACATTAAAACAAGGTGGGTTAGTAAATTTAGAGAGAGCAATGAGCTCTAATGGGCGCTTTGGAGGGCATTTTGTTACAGGTCATATCGATGCTGTAGGAAAGATTCTTAAAATGGAACCTCAAGAGAATGCGATTTATATAGATATATCTATTCCTGAAGAATATTCGCGCCTTACTATAAACAAAGGATCGATTTCCTTAGATGGAACGTCTTTGACGATTTTTGGGACAAAGGATAATATTGTCACAGTTTCTATCATTCCGTATACCGCAAAAGATTCAGTGCTAGGCATAAAAAAAGCAGGGGATATTGTCAATATAGAGTTCGATATGATTGGAAAGTACATCCATTCATTTCTATCAAATGACAACCAGAGAAGTGAGCGACCGAAAAGTATTACAAGTGACTTTTTAAGAGAGACCGGATTTTTATAGAACAACAAAAAAAGAAAATCTGAGACATTTATTATCATTTTAATTAGGGAGTGGAAAATAATGAAAAGAATAATTGAAGGAAATGTGGTAGGTACCGGGCTTAAGATTGGCATTGTAGTTGGCCGTTTTAATGAGTTCATTACAAGTAAATTGCTTAGTGGTGCAGAAGATGCTTTAAAACGCCATGGAGTAGCGGAGGACGATGTTACAATCATTTGGGTTCCAGGTGCTTTTGAAATCCCGTTGGCTGCTCAAAAGCTTGCCCACAAAGGCGGCTTTGATGCGATTATTACACTAGGAACGGTAATCAGGGGTGCAACTCCGCATTTTGAATTTGTAAGCGGAGAAGTAGCAAAAGGGGTTGCGAATATCGGAAGAGAAACAGGAATTCCAATAATTTTTGGCGTTCTGACTACAGATTCAATTGAACAAGCAATTGAACGTGCAGGCACAAAAGCTGGAAACAAGGGCTTCGAAGCAGCTGTGGGGGCTATTGAAATGGGCAATCTCTACAGACAATTGTCTGTACATTAATTTTTTAGGAGTCCAAACAAGGTAAGGCATTATTAATTAAAAACTACCGCGCATTGGCAAACATGAAGAAGCCAGGTGAATTTAAACAATTACGCAAACCTAATATATCGATATATTTAGAAATTGCGATTAATTCCTTACGAAAATTCTATTAGATTTTCGGTTAGGTCTTATCATCTACTTTAACTTCTATACAAATTTAGGGGTCAATCATTTGGTATTTGTGCCATATTTTACAACTCGTCCATTTGTCCGTAATTGGAATTTTTAAATTTCACTCGAAATGCAAGACATCAACTAATGGAAAGTATTGTTTTATGCTTATATTTTAAGAAAGGAATGGTTTTTATGAATTCTTTAAAAATAGCGATTATTGGAGGTTCGCTTGGAGGCTTATTTACAGGTATCGCCTTAAGAGAGAAAGGGCATCAAGTTGATATTTACGAACGTTCTGCTGGAATGATGGAAGATAGGGGAGCCGGATTAGTCATTCAACCGGAAATAGAAGAATTTTTGATTAAACATAATTTGGCAACTCTTAAAGAAACGACTGTACCACTCTCTTATCGGAAATTTATTAGAAGAGATGGGGATATTGATGAGATACCGATGCCACAATTGATGACATCATGGAACCGTCTGTATGGTATTTTAATAGATGCTTTCCCTTCTGAACATTATCATTCGGATAAAAGGGTTGTAGATTTCTCGCAAAGTCCTGATGGTGTATCTATTAATTTTCAAGATGGTACAAAAGTTATCGCTGATTATATCATAGGTGCAGATGGAATCGGTTCAGTTATTCGGAATAAGGTATTACCAGCTGTTTCCCCCTCATATGCTGGGTATGTCGCTTGGAGAGGAACGGTTAACATAGAAGAAATCCCAAAAGATATTCTAAAGTTTTTCTTTGACAAATTCACCTTATATCAAGGTATAAATACTCAAATACTCAGTTATTTTATCCCGAATAAGTCTTCATATGATCCAATAAGACTTAACTGGGTCTGGTATGAAACTATTTTAAATAATGATCAATTAAACCAGTTAATGACCGCTAATGATGGACGAAAGTATGAGTTTGTGATGCCGCCAAATCAATTTCTTGAGTCGGTTATATATAGTCAAAAACAAAAAGCTGAAAAAAAATTACCGACTCCTTTTGCTAACTTAGTTAATATAACAAAGACTCCATTTGTTCAGCCAATATATGATTTAGATGTTTCGAAAATGGTATTTAACAAGGTTATTTTATTGGGTGATTCTACCTTTGTTCCTAGACCGCATACAGCATCGGGGGTTTCAAAAGCAGCCTATAATGCTATGAAACTTGCAGCTGCTTTTGATATCGTGAATCAACCGATTGATAATTTGCGAATGAAACTTAAAGAGTGGGAAACAGATCAGTTACGATTAGGGCAATACCTCTCCAAAATGGGGAAACAATTAGGTAACCGTTCTAATTTGGGGTACGGAAATCATTATTAAGCTGCATTATTTACATGTGTTTTTATAGAAAATTATGGAGTTAGTTCAAGTTTTTAAAAATAGAAAATTTTAGGGGATGAGATGTTGTGGTAATCAAGGTGGATGTTTTTTCTGATGTTATTTGTCCATGGTGCTTTATCTTAAAACGTAAAATGGAAAAGGCAATTGAAAAATTGGGTGATGGATATGAAATTGATATTAAGTATATGCCATTTCAATTAAATCCTACGATGCCTAAGAATGGATTGGACCGTAAAGAATATCGTTCAGCAAAGTTTGGCAGTTGGGAAAAGTCAATGCTGTTGGACCGTCAAGTATGGGAAGCAGGAAAAAGGGAAGGCATATCGTTTAATTTTGAGAAAATAAAACGTACACCTAACACTTTTGAAGCCCATAGATTGATTTGGTTGGGTAGATCAGAAGGGGTACAAAAGGAAGTCGTTGAAGGTTTATTCTCTTCTTATTTTGTTCATGGAAATGATGTTGGAGAACGTGATTCATTAGTTCAAATTGCTATTGAAGCAGGAATAGAACGAAAACGAATAGATGAATTTTTTTCAAATAACGAAGGAATCGAAGAAGTAAAGAAAGAAGAGGAGATTGCGCGTAATGCGGAAATAAGCGCTGTACCTTCGGTCTATATCAATGGAGGTTATGCATTTTCAGGTGCTCAAAGCACTGAAGCTATCACAGAATTATTAAAAAGAGCGAACCAGGAGGAAGAATCATGGGAATAAAACCGCTTCGAATTGTAATCGCAGGGGGATCCTTAGGAGGGCTTTTTACAGGAGTTGCGTTGAGAGCTCACGGTCACGAAGTGTCCATTCATGAACGATCTTCGGGCAATTTGGAAAGTCGTGGAGCCGGTATTGTTCTGCAAACCGACGTAGAGGAATTTCTGAGAACCTATAAAGTGAGCACACCTTCAGAAATTAGTATCCCTTTGAAGGAAAGGCAGTTTGTTAAGTATGATGGCAGCGCAACGCGAATGGAAATGCCCCAGCCTATGACTTCTTGGGAAATGCTTTATCGGAAATTAAGAGAAGTGTTTCCGGATGAGTTTTATCATACCGGGCAGGAAGTTGTAAGTTTTAAACAAGATAAAAATCAGGTTCTGGTGAAGTTTAATAACGGGGAGCAATTAACAGCAGATCTATTTATAGCTGCAGATGGTATTGGCTCTACTATTCGTCATCAGTTATTGCCTGCAGAAAATCCTGTTTATGCAGGTTATGTTGCTTGGCGTGGCCTTATAGATGAAAGTGAAGTGCCTCGAGGTTTGCTTAAGTTCTTTGAGAACAGATTTACGTTTTACCAAGGAATGAGGACTCAAATTCTCAGTTATATGATTCCAGGAGCACAAGATATTAAGAGCAGGCGATTAAATTGGGTCTGGTATGTGAATGTAAAGCAGGAAGAATTAAAAAGCTTATTAACAGATAATACTGGCAAGCGAAGGGAGTTTTTTGTACCTCCTGGGAGAGTTCATAAAGAATATGTTGATAACCTTAAATCAGTAGAAAAAGCAAAACTGCCGAGTCAATTTAAAGGGCTGGTGGACCTTACCATAGAACCATTTGTTCAACCGATAACCGATTTATCTGTTTCACAAATGGTTTTTGACAGAGTCATTTTACTTGGAGATTCCGCCTTTGTTCCTCGACCTCATACAGCGGCAAGTGCATCCAAAGCGGCAATCAATTCTATGCATTTGGCTGACGCTTTGGCAAGTGAAGATGACCTAACTTTGGCTTTAAAAAAATGGGAAAATTCTCAACTCATTTTGGGGAAACATTTAGAGTCCTTGGGTAAAAGGTTAGGTCAAAATTCAAGATTAGGTTAAAAAATATATCTCGAGGGGGCTATACAATGACAGTGTCAATAAAAATATTTGGGGACTACACTTGTCCATTTTGTTTCTTGTCAAAAAAGGTATTAGAAGAAGCAGTTAAAGGAAAAGATGTTGAGATTCAATGGATGCCGTTTGAATTGCGGCCTTTTCCTATCCCAACATTAAAACCTGAAGATGATTATATGCAAAAAGTCTGGAATTTATCTGTGTATCCACTTGCTGAAAAGTTAGAGATTCCAATCGTTTTACCTGGGATTTCACCACAACCGCATACATTTTTTGCTCATGAAGGATATCATTTTGCAAATGAATGCGGGAAGGGGAACGAATATAATCAAATCGTGTTCAAAGCTTATTTTCAAGAGGAAAAAGATATTGGTGATGTAAATATCTTAACTAGTTTAGCTGGTCAAATCGGGCTGAACGAAGTGGATTTCAAAACATCATTATTAACTCGAAAATATAAAGAAATTCAACAAAAGTATTTAGTGGAAGCTAAGCAATTTCATATTCAATCAGTGCCTACTTTGATAATAGGAGATAAAGTGATTACTGGACTAAAATCAAAGGAAACTCTGGAACAAATTATTGAGGAAGAGGTATTTAAGAATTCTATCATTATGGATGGTCAATCTTGCACTATTGAAGGTTGCTGCTAAGCATCCAAATAGATATAACCTTACAGCTTTCAACTATTTCAATATAAGACTATTCACTAAGAAGAAAAAAAGTTCTTTGAACGAATTTTAGCAGTCAGGAGAATCCTGACTGCTTATTTTGGTTTTAAAAGTTCTAGCTATCAAATGAGCCAAGAGTGTAAGGATAAATTAGTTTCAATTTATTAAAAATAAACAAAAACAGAATGGAATTAACGATAAGTATTAGGTCATTATAATAGTATTACAATTACATATTTAAAGGTGTGTTAATGTATGGAGAAAAAGTTATTAAATTTGGTTCTTGCATTGAGTGCTGCATGTCTTCCATTCTTATTTAGAGGATCAAAAATGAGAGAAAATCTGGTTATTTTTTTCTCAAAAGGAGTTTTAGCAACTTTGATTGATGCCTATGTTGTTGCTACCAAAAAAGTTGCCTATCCAGTTCGCCCTTTTCCTAAAATTTTCAAAACTAATATTGTATATGATATGTTGTTTTACCCGATTTTAAGTGTTATCTGGGTTAAACTTTCATATAACGATAATTTAAGAAATATCCTTTTGAAAAGTTTGATTTTTAGTGTCCCCATGACGATCGGTCAATGGTATTTTGAAAGGAATTCCAGATTATTTAAATGGAAAAATTGGACACCATTCCATACTTTTGGAAGTGTAAGTTTTACTTTATTTACTATTAGAGGTTTTGCTGGATTAATGAAAAAATTAGATAATTTGAAGGGTAATCAAAAAATAACCGAGTAATAAAGGTTGAGATTATGTTGATAGCCACAAAACAATAAAAAGGTTGCGGTATTAAAGAAGTAGTACAACCATTTTTTAAAGTCGATTTTCAAACAAGGAAATCGATTTTTATTATTTCGGATAGTTAGCCAGGAGTTTTAAAATGGGGAATAAGTTTGATATGAGCAAGTAAGTACGGTTTACATGAGATATACTTTGCAAAACGAAAACAGTATTTTATTTTTGAATGACCCTGATCATAATCGTATCCAGAAAACAAAACAGCCAGAGCTCTTGTAAATAAAGACCTGAGGCTGTTTTTTATGTTGTATTGTATAAAAGTGTTGTTATAGATTTTTTAATTAAAGACTATAGAAGGTTAGTAACGTTAAAAGAATGGATGTAATCGTTATGGCGATAAGCGGACGTACTGCTTTAGTGCGTAATTCATTTAAGCTAATATTTAATCCTAAACCAGTCATAGACATTGTTAAAATAAATGATGTGACAGTTGCAATATCTGACATAATTTCTTTCGATAATATAATTCCATGTCCAATGATATAGCTCCCTACAAAACTCATTATGATAAAACCAATTAAAAACCAAGGAAACTCGAATTTTGCCTCTCCCTCTAATTTTCCTTTCTTTTTCATCCAAAACATAAGGATAAAACATACTGGAATTAATAGAAATACACGTGTAAGCTTTGCAAGTAATGCGTTAGCAAGAGCATCCTGTCCTGCTGGAGCAGCTGCTAAAGCAACATGCCCAATCTCGTGAAGGCTGATTCCTACCCAATTTCCGTAATCAGTAGGACTAATGTGTAAAATGGGAAAAATTAACGTGTAAATGATTGAAAACACTGTGCCTACCAATGCGATGATGCCGACTCCCATTGCCGTATCTTCATCTTTTGCCTTAATAATTGGTGATACGGCCGCAATGGCAGCGGCACCACAAATGCCAGTACCCACACTTAATAATAAGGAAAGATTCAAGTCTGCCTTTATCCATTTAGCAATGATCATAAGAACAGCGATTGAAAAAATAATGGTGACGGCTCCTCTTAACAATAGAGGCCAACCTTGATGAAAAATTACGATCATGTTAAGTTTTAAGCCATAAAGGATGATAGCAAATCTTAAAAGTTTTTTTGAAGAAAATTGAATTCCAGTACGTAATTTTTCAGGGTACCCAAAAACCTGTCTATACACTACGGCAAGTAAAATAGCACACGCTAGTGGACCAATACGATTTAATCCTGGTAACGCTGCCAAAATAAAGCCACACACCGCAATGATCAATGTAAAACCAATCCCATAAACCATAGAAACATTTAGCTTATTTACAGCTTTTTTTTGCTCAATTGGGCTAGAAATGATTAATGCTTTTTGTTCCAACGTCTTTCATCTCCTCATTAGCATTATTTAAATATATCGTAATGAATGATTTACAATAAGGAAAATAAATGTTTATTATAGTTATAATAAGTAAATACGATAAAAGAAGGTGAGCTTATTGGATCAACTACTGTCCGTTTTTATATCTGTAGCCGATAAAAGAAACTTTTCCAGGGCTGCGGAAGAGCTTCACATGACTCAGCCTGCAGTTAGCCAGCAAATTCAACTATTAGAAAAATATATTGGCGCAAAGCTGCTTCTGCGGACAAACAAAAGTGTCCAGCTGACAAAAGCAGGTGAAATAGTTTATCAACATGCTAAAGAAATAACGGGTTTATATAACCGAATGTCTATTTTAGTAAATGAATTAAATAACGAGCCAACAGGACTGTTAAAAATCGGTGCAAGCTATACTTTTGGAGAATACGTATTACCACATATCCTTGCTAAAATGAAAAACCTTTATCCTAATATCATTCCTTCCGTTCAAATAGGGAACACAAGAGATATTGCTAAAGCAATCGTTAGTCATGAGATTGATGTTGGGATTGTAGAGGGAGAAATATTAAATCGAAAGTTATATTTTAAAACTGTGTCAAAAGACCTTATGTATATAGTAGCTGGGGGGAATCATACATTTTTCACCCAGGAGGAAGTGTCACGTAGTCAGTTAGAACAAGAGAATTGGATTGTCCGAGAAGAGGGTTCTGGAACAAGAGATGCAACAGAAAAATTATTTCAAACTCTACAAATACGGCCATCAAAATTAATGGAATTCGGCAGCACGCAACTAATTAAAGAGGCAGTTGAAGCAGGGCTTGGCATTAGTTACTTATCAGAACTTACTGTTAAAAAAGAAAGACTGCTTGGTACCATTCAAGTATTACATGTTAAAGGGACCCCGATAAAAAGAAATTTTTCCATTATAACGGAATCTGCTGAATTCCATACAAAATCTATGAACTTATTTATTGAGTTAGTAGAAAATTATCGAAGGAATAAATTAATATTATAAATTTTAAACCAACAAAGCCTGCATGCTGGGGCTTTGTTTTTTTTTTTGAGGTGAAGGTGATTATGGAAGGAATCCTCCTGTTTTGCAGAACAATAAAAAACCATAGGGACGATTCTCGTTGCTTAAAGGATGCTTTCATGGCTTTTTAATTAGCAGGTCATAACTGATGGACTTCCTGTATAAAATAAAATGAACTATCAAAAACTGTAAATTTACCGTCTGTGTTGTTTACTTGAAGGGAGTTCAATTAATGATAGGTAAGTATAAACAGCTAGTTGTGACGTTAATCCTGTTAATTTATCCCTTTTCTTTCTTTACGGCAAAGGCTGAAGCAAAAACGGATCCGCGAATTCCGAAAAATAAAATTGTTGCGCTTGTATATGATGATTCGGGTAGTATGTGGGAACAATCCGGATCAAGTGGAAAACTGCCCATAGATAATTGGAAATACGCGAATTACGCTCTTCAAAGTTTCACGGCTCTATTAGAGAAGCAGGATCAGCTAAAGGTGGTATATATGAGTTCACCAACTGTAGCGAACCCAATCGAATTAGATGAAAGACTCCGGCAGCACGAGATTGATCAAATTCGAACATGGAAAGGGAAAAAAAACACTCCATTGGCTTCTTTACATACAGCCATAAATGAATTGAATAAAGCGGCAGAGAATAATAGAAACTCAGAGTTTTGGTTAATCGTATTAACGGACGGAATTTTTAATGAACTGAACCATCTTGACAAATCTAATTCGACCAGCCAAATTGATGCGAATAAGAAGGCACTTTTCTCTAGTTTACAAGATTTGAAGGCGAAGGTGGAGAAAAATGGAACCAGTATCCACACCACCCTGATACCCATTGAGACCTATTTGAACCCTGAAGAATTATCGATCATGGCTGATTTTAAACGGCAATGGAAAGAAAGTTCAGGCGGAATTGTCTTAGAAAGCAAAGGGCAACTGGATATTATTCAACGGATTAATGAGGTTGCAGCTCTCATGACGAATCGTGATCCAAACGAACAGGAGCAGTTTGATTTAAATCCTGTTTGGGAGGGGAATCAATTAGTCTTGAAATCACCTTTCCCTTTAAGGAGAATTACTCTCCTTGAACAATCACCCGAAGAGAATGCGTCCTTTCAAATGAAAGAATTTTATATGAACAACCAACGAATTGAAAAGGGGATGGAGGGGCCATTTAAAGTGAAAACCCCCGATGACCCTGCACAATTACATCCTCCCATTCGCGGAACCTTCACGCACTTTAACAACGTGAATGGTAAAGGCGTTATCGAAAAAGGCACCTACAAAATTGTCTTTGATAAGAAACTAACCGAAGAACAACAGAAGAATATTGAGGTAGTAGCGGAACCGGCGATTGATTTTAAAATTGGTTTTCAGAAAATCAACAGCAATGGGAGTCTGACGAAGGATCCTTCCGTGTTCTTTAAAGGCAGTAAAATAAGGGTAGAAACGACTTTGTTGAAAAGTGACAGCTCCGATGAAGAAATTGATATCCGCAATATTGATGTGGGAAGTTTGTTTGAAGTGGAAGCGAAAATAGGTCAAAACAATCTTCCGCTTAAATATGATCGAAAACTTAATAAATTCATAGGGGAGTTTACAATACCCAACAATGAAAAAATTCCTGTAAACGTAAAGGTCAATATTAAAGGATTCTATCAAAAAGAAAAAGATACGAGCCTGCAGGCACTTCCTACTCGGAAATTGAGTTTAGTCGCCAATACCGATACTTGGAGTGCACCGTTAGACAAACTGAATCAGGCAGAGCCCCTTGTGATCACGCCAATGGTTAACGGGGAAGAAATGACTTCCGAAGAGCTTAAGAAGATCATGAATCAACTTAAAATTGAATCACCTGGCAACATAAAAATTGAAAAGAAACAAAAAGGGAATCAAATTTACATTTATCCGAAAAGTTTATCTCCTATTTTTCGGACATCAGTGGGGGAAGTTCCCCTGCATATTTCGCTTCAAGGCCAATACCCTAATGAAGTCGCCGAAGGTACTTTTACACTGACGATTGAAGATATCTCCATTTTTAAGAAATATGGCAAGGATATCGTTTGGGCTTTAATCTTGCTGGCCATTATTGTGTATTTGATTGGAATCATCATCAAACCAAGGTTTGACAAAAATCGCATTTCCATAGAATACAAGCAGAGCCGGAAAAGAGAAAAACTGCGAGATGCACGTGTATTGACAGAGAACTTCCATACCAGCTTGGTTCAAAGATGGCTTGTGCCCTATTTTGCTGAAAAAAAGAGGATTGGCGATTTAGTATTTAAAGCGTATCGAAAGAAAGACCGGGTGTTGCTGGTGAAAGAAAGCCAATACGCTGACTTGATTGTGAGACATGAAAAGCTTTCGGATAGAAGTAAGAAGGCAGACATAGCGATTTATCATAACGATCAAATCCAAATTGAAAGAAGTAACAACTATTTAGAATACACTTTTAAATCACATTAATAAATTCCTAAGAGGGGGCAGCCAGCATGAGCTTTAACGTTCCAACAATTTTAATCGGTTTAGGCGGTATAGGCAGTAATATTGCCAATATGGTATATGGTCGTATTCCCCCTGAACAGCGAGGCAGAGTGGCCATCCATGCTTTTGATACGGATGCAAGCAGTATCGCTCAATTGGATCATTTAAGAAACTGTGCGACACAAACAAGCACGAACCATTCTGTTAATGAATATCTGCAAGCGAATAAAGATGTCATAAAATGGTTTCCGAATAATCCTCAAATAAAACGGAAAACGATGACAGATGGAGCTGGCCAGGTTCGGGCAGTTTCAAGACTCGCCTTTCGCTCAGCGATGTCTGAAGGGAAGCTGAATGCTTTGTGGGACGGCATTGAACGAATATTTCCAGTTGACAGCGATTCAAGATCGTATAATGTCCGTGTGATTATTATTAGTTCCTTAGTAGGAGGAACCGGCTCCGGGATTTTTCTGCAAATTGCTCTCTATTTACGGGAAATGCTGGAGCGGAAGTTAGGCTCGGAAAGTGTATTAATCCGCGGCGCATTTTTACTTCCTGATATTTTAGTAAGAAGTAATACGCTGGATCAAAATGAATGGGAAGCCGTCCAAGGGAATGGATACGCTAGCTTAAAAGAACTGAACGCCATTACATTAAGTGCATCCGGCAATCATAAGCAAAACGTGACGATCGAACTTGAGTATCGCCCCAATCAGATTGATTTAGAGGGCAGGACGGCACATGCGATTACCGATAAACATCTTCCATTTGATTTTTGCTTTCTTTTTGATTACGAAAATACGAAAGGGCAGCATTTGACAAATGTTTCCGAGTATATGGAACAAGTGGCACGTACAGTATACCTGCAGCTCTTTAGCCCGATTTCTGCAAAAAGCTTTTCTCAGGAAGATAATCAAATAAGAAGCTTAGTAGAATCAAATGGGCAGGCAAGATACTGTGGGTCTGGTGTCGCTTCCTTAACCTATCCGTATGAAGATATTTTGGATTATTGTGCATTAAAATGGTCTGTGAATGGACTAAATGAAACTTGGCTTCGATTAGATCAGCTATTTTATGAAGAAAAAAAGCGGCATGAAGACGACGAAAGAAATGGAATCCATCATGAAAAACCAATGATCAGAGAGCTTTATGTGAAATACTTTGATCAGACGGTGAATAACCAAGAAAAACCCAATCCATTTTTCCGTCAGCTTGATATGCAGGTTCACCAAATCGAGGATAAAGGAAAAAAAGGCTCATCGAAGGCGGATTTATTTCTACATGAGGTAGAGGAATATGCAAAAAGGGTAATTAGAGAGGATGAAGAGTTAAAAGAGGATTATGAAGAGCATTGTAAGCTTGATGCAGGAAAACTAAAAATAAAAGATCAAGCAAAACAAGAAATAAATAGGATGGAAGCAGCCTTGGAAGACTATGCCAAAGAGATCAACAAGAAAATCAGTGAAAATAGTCATTTTATTGCCTACCAGGTGATCGATTCTGATTATCATTCGCCTAATGGCGGGGACGGAAGTAGATTTCATTTAAACACGTGGTTACTGAAAGAGGAATCGCCCATCCATCCGGTAGGGGTACGGTATATCCTTTATAGCATTCATAATAAACTAATCAAGAAAATTTCCAGTTTAAGAGAAGAGAATCGTCTATTGAAGGAACAGATGAATCGATATCAAGACATCTATGATTTAGACCGCAATGATGGTGACATAGACGATGCAGTACGCCGCGTCGATAAAGCCTTAAAGCAGGGTTTCCTTTCCAGTATGTTTAGAAATAACTTTAAAGATTTTATAAATGAATATACGGAAAAGGCCACGCATCAGTTTAATACGCTGAACCGTTATAAATATTCGATGCTGTTAGAACAAGTCTTTTCAGCTCTCAATCAATCAATAAAGGAAATGATTGGGGATTGGCAAAGATTCTTTGACAATTTAATGGAGACAAAAGAAACGCTCACAGGTGAGATTCATCAATTGGCCAGGAAGTTTGAGGGTGTCAGTGACCCGACGAAAACGTTTGTTCTGGCAGATAAGGAAATGCTGGAACAAACCTGGGAGCGGATTCGCCAATCGGTGGATAATGGGTTTTTACCGGAGAGTATTTCTCAAAAAATTTATTTAAGTCTTTATAACCGCTTTATCGAGCGAAAACATAATCGCGGGGCAGAGGAATTTTATAAGGAAACAAAGGTGGAAGAGTTTTTTAAAGAAAATGTAGTGGCTTTTTGCCGGCAGGAATTGGCGAATAAGCATCAGGATCAATTGGATTTAACCATTATTCAAGCATTGAAAATAGAAGCAGGCCGATTAGGAAAGGATGCGGCCGATTACCTTTATCGCAAGATTAAGGCAATTGAGGAGCTTGCTCAACCTTTCGTTCCCATCACGAGTCATTATCGAAGCTTGAAGTTCTGGGGACTCCATTCTGAAAGCTTTAATCTACTCAGTGAGATGGAAAAGAACGAGTTATTTAATGATAAGCAAATTGTTGAAAATGCGTTTAACCGGAATGAAATCGTTTGTTATCGTGCCCATTATGGATTATCGGTCAGTGACTTTAGCAAATTTTCTTCTGGAAAAAATGGTAAGCCGCCAGGGGTTTATTATGAGGCCTATCATCGTTTAGTCAACAAGCTTAATGAGGATGAAAATCGCACGATTACGCCTCACCTGGATCGAAATTGGCATCTTCCTGCATATATGCCCGACTTAAATCCAGAACGGGCTGAGCTTGAAACCAATCGTACAGACCGAGCTTTAATCCTTGGGGTTATCTATGGGTGGCTCCAGCTAGTCAACTCAGATGGGAAAAGAGTCTATCAATATAGTGGAAATCAAGGCACAAAATTATTACTGAAATTCGGAGAAAAGGTGGAAGAGGATACGTTTTTGCTTCATGAAGCCTTACCTCATAATCCTGTCATCTATGATGAAATTTTAGAAAGATACCAAGAAACACAGGAAAATCAAATAAAAAATAATCGTAATATAGAAGAACACGATTTTATGCTGGGAGCTTTAGAAATCTCAAAAGTAAAAAAAGAAGGAATCAGGAATATTCTAGACTTGGTGTTGGCTTATGATCTGGAATTTATCTCCGATCCTTCCTTAACAGTAAGGGCTGATCGGTTACGACAATGTTTGTTAAATGAAATCGTAGAATACTTTATGAAGGTGATGAAACCGGACTCAGCCAAAAGGGAAGCTGCGAAGTTGATTAAACGACTCTGGGCTGAATCACTTGTCAGATATAAAACGGCCCAAGATACAGAAGAGTTCAACAAGTGGATGAATGATATTAATCATAAAATGAGTTCATTAAATCAAGAACAAGTATTTGTATAAGCTTGTGATAAAGGACTGATTCTTGATGCACTCCATTGTGATACATTTTGGCAAAAAGTATGAAGATTGGCATCTCGTCGAGCCATTTTTTTATAAGCTGCAGAATCATAACGAAGTAATCTTTTACTGGGAGGAGGACTCCTCCTCTCAACCTCTCTATTCCTCATTAGTGGATAGAATGATTGAGCATTTAGACCGTTTTCGAATAAAGGATTGGCAGTTGATTATTCTCCTGAACCTAAATGATGAACGAAATCGACATTTACGTTTAACGACACAGCTATCAGAAATACGGAAAGAACTACTTTCTCCTTTAAGGGACAAAGGTTTTAATCCGCTTCAAACCCTTTTACATTTAGTTGATATGATCAAAAGAAATTCTCATTACGCTCCAAAAGAGGAAGCGTTAAAAAGGTGTTGGGAGCTGGATCATTTTGGCTATCTCGAAACAGACCAACTAGCTTTTGGAATGGGCAATGCCTTTACAAAACAGGAAATAAACAAGCTGGATGAAGAGTGGGGAGACACCATCCAGCTTCAAGATATTGTTTTAGACCAACCAGATCATGAATTCATGTTAGCTCTAAAAGATAAATGTAACCGGGTGATTAGCTGTCTTAAACAACTGATCAATCGAAAAAAGGAGCTTTTAGTGAATCTAGGAGAGGTTAAAGCTCATGATTATTGGATGACCTCTCGGCAGCTCGAGATTGTGTTGGAGGATTTTAAGAATAAGATGGCGCAAATGAAGACGCCCCCTTTGACACAATCGTTAACGAACTTTTCGCCAGCAAAAGAGCTTTCAAGCAGCTTGAAATTTCATGTGGGAATCCAAAGTGAAATCGGTGATATTCGTTTAATTCGTCAAGAAATCGATCAAAGCTCTCAACGGGAAAGAATGAAAGGATATTTGGAACTCGCCTATTTCCTTCTGACGATATGCCACCATCCCTCCCTTATTGAAAGGATGGACAAGGGAAGTACGAATGTGATCCAGGTGACGTTAGAAGAAGAGCGTTTAGAGAAATTACTAAAAAATTATTATATCAATCTGGTAAAAGTGAAAAAGCAAATAAAGGATCAACTATTACTCCAAAACCAGTTTCATACCAATCGATTTCGGGATGATGAATTTGCCCCATATACGGCAGCAGCGATTGAAAAGAAAAGGGATTTCAATCCACCAGTCTCGAAACATTCAAAGATTACTTATCATTTTTTTGACCTATGGGAAGATCAGCTTTATAATGCAGAAACCTTCATCATGGATCGCGAAAGGGAGCTTCTTCAAAAATCAAGAGAAGCCCTCAAAAAATTAAATGTAGTAAAAAGGAAAAATGTATTTTTGGAAGAGGAAGAATGGATTGAGATCAATGATTATAAACAGGAATTGGTTGAAAAGATGAGTCTTGTGCACCAACAGGTAATCGACACAGCGCCTTCTTCGTCAGAAGCTCTTTCTAACTGGAAAAATTATGTGCCCGGAGCGAAAAAGAAGATGCATTTTCTCCTAGAATTGATTCCTAGCCAGCGCCAGTACCAGACGATGGGAGCACTCATTTTTTTAATCTTAATCCTTCCTTTCCTGTCTATGTGGACAGCCACCACATCTCAGAGAGGATGGACATTCAATTTTGCTATTGTCTTTGTTGTCATCCTTGCTGTTACCTGCATGGGGTACTTTTTTACAAAACAAACTATCCATCGACCGATTTGGAAATTTCAAGAACAAACCTATGAGCAAATCGAAAAAATCTATCAAATGCAAGTGAATTCCCAGCATCAATACAATCATTACCTAAATCAGTTATTCAAACTTTTTTCGTTACGAAAATATCACGAAAAAGTATCCAGCATTGCAGAAGAGAAGAAGGAACAGAATCTGCTGCATCGCTATCACCTTATTAAATTAGAAGAATTTGCTCATATGGCAAACCGGCTGCTTCATATTCTCCAAATGAATATCGAACAGGACACGGCTAATAAAGATCGTAGTGTTCCGGTGATTAAAATGGAAAAGAGTGTAAACGAAAATCCTATTTATTCACCCTTTCAGCAGGCAGGCTTGCATGAGGCTGGGGGAAATGGGATCGAAGTATATCTTGGCAGTGCCATTGAACAATATCAATCAACCTATTTCAATGAAATTGATCAAATTCGGATCCAAGAGGATAAGGTGTATAAACTATGAACCTACTTGCATTATTGTTAGGAAGTTTAGTCGTCTTTGTGATCAGTTTCATCCTCCTTTATACGGCAAATGATTCTCAGGAACATCGTTATAAACAACTTTTACTCCCGGCCGCAGCCCTATTCACTTCCATACCTTTACTACTATTCGATGATAGTCTCACTCGTTTTTACGAAAAATTCCTGAATGAACAGATGTCTAATTTAATACCATATATTCAGCTGCTAATCAATCTATCGTTTCTGCTAGCATTTCTGATTGTAAAATGGTGCTGGAGAATGATGGGGAAGCTGTCTGTACAACAACCGGACCAAAAGTCGATGAAGTACCGTTGGCTAAGCTGGATCGACACACTTCCGAAAAAAGCCAAAGCCATCTTCTATCCGGAAGATCTCGTAAATAGAACAAAAACGAAGTTATTTGTGCCGGGAACCGTTTCGCTGGTTTATATCAAAAGCCGAGGACAGATCCTTTTGAAAAAGGAATGGACGTACCTTTCATGGTTTTTTAAATATGCTAGTATTTTTCCACTTGTTTTACTGGTGCTCATTATGATTGCCAGTGTATATCATTTATCGTTGATTCAGTATTTGCCTAAATATCCGATTATCTCCATTGTTCTGTTGATGGAGATTGCCTGGTTCTTAAATGGGCGAAAGGCTGCTTATAGTGAAGGCTTCATTGAGGGGAACGATGCCATCTCAACAAGGCTTGCCACCTATGAAGAGGTATTTAACCAATACAAGGAATTATGGGAAGACCGCTTACTGGCCGATGGAATCATTAAAGAAAATAAGCTCTTTTCTCATCGAACCAATCATTTTTCCTATGAGAATCTCTCGTCAGATCCAGAGCATCAATTGATTATGAATACCATTTGTGAGGGAATAAAGAAAAGAAATCTGATCATCGATGAGAGTTATACGAGGATAATGTTAGAAATCATTCAAGAACATGATGTGTTGATTGAGGATGTCATCTACGAGGATTTCTCTTCCTATTTTTTTCCGGCTTTGTACCATTTGTTGACGAAAAATAAGAAGATCTTGATCATTGCCCATAGCCATCATGCTGCTGAGGAAGCTGTGGAATGGCTAACGAATGGAATTAGCGAAGTGGCCGGGATCGATCAAGTATGGAAGGTAAGCACTTTTTTAGATGCCCTCGAGCAAAACATCAATTCCGATGTTTTAGTGGTTTCGCCTGATATTTTGCAGGAAAACCGATTCTTGCAATACTTAAGCCAGTTAGAAAAAACAAAGAGATTGGAAGGCATAATGCTATTACAGGCGGAAAAACTGATTCCAACCTATTCCACCATTCTGCATGCGTTTAACTCCAATGTAAGGGAGCTAATTGGCAAAAAACCGCAGTATATCATCCTAACAGAGTGGTATGAAGGATTAGAGCCTTCCATCCGTACAGTCTTGCAATGCGAGCCAAGAGATTTCGTCGCCTCCTCGAGCATTAGTCCAAATTTACTTTATATGGTTTGGAAAAAAGAAGGAGAACATTTATTTCAGCAAACCATCCTTCCGAAGATGTCGCACCGACAGTTAGAAGCGGAAGTGGTATTATCCTTGCCAGCAATAAAGGCAAATATTGAACCTGTTCACTTCATTCATCAGCGGAAGACCACAGTGAAAGAGAGCATACAGGAAATCATGGATGCGAAGTCAGCGTTATTTGAGCTTGGATTTGATCTAGAGACATTGGACCATTTTTTAAAAAGGATGAGAATCCATGATCGCAATCTTTCCATTCCTAGTGATGATTTTTCCTTTTTACTCATTCGAGATCATCACTACAATTTAGTGGATCGTTTGAATATGTGGAAGGGTGCCGGTAAAATGGCTTCCTTTGTGCATATCGTATCCCCGCCCTATTTAATTCGGGATTATTTAGCAAACCAGCTGGAGTTTTATATGAGCACCAATCGGACCATTGCACCATTGGCTCCACGCTTATCTCAATCGGTTTGGAGCCTTGCCTATTACCTATTAGAGCGATTATGTCATTTTTACCTGAACGAGGAAGAAATAGAGAACTACTTAAGTAAAGCGAAGATACATTCCTACCGCTCGGTGGTGGAAGGTGTTCACGAGTTGTTCTCGATCGCTTTTGGTCCTAAATTGGCCTACCGATTGAATATCGAATCTAGAGAGTTAGTAAAATTCGACCGCACCAAAAGGGATTTTGTAAGGCAGAGCCAATTTCGGATTCTATCTACAGCTAAGGAAAAGATTATACCAAGAGGGTTCCGTTTTATTGAGATAAGGCATAACAACAAGTGCATTTCAGAGATTTTTGAAGGGCATATCTATCAACAATACCTGCCGGGTCAATTTCATTCCTTTAATGGCGAACTTTACAAAATCCAAAAGGTCGATCTGGAGCATGGAGTCGTGGAAGTCAGCTTTGAACCTCTTTTTGAACAGAAATATTACCGGCCTAGAATGGAATATCAAATACGTAAGTTGACAGATGCAGGCTCCTATGAAAATAAAACCATTTCATTTGACCGAGTAGAGGTCAGCATTCGAGAGTTGCAGGCGGATGTCAGAGTTCACACATGCGGCTATGTGGAATTAAGTCAAATGTTGAATCTAAAATCGATGAAGGTTCATTCCTTCCATCAAGATGAGGAGGTAATAAGGAAGTATGAGAACGGCCATGTACTAAGAATGGCGATTCGTGCAAAAAAGGGAACCATACAAAACCCGGCTCAAATTAAATTTACGCTCGCATTATTGTTAAATGAGTTGTTTTTGTCCTTATTTCCGGAAACACATCATTTTGTGAAGGTCTGTACCCGATTAGATGGTTCATTTTTTGATGAGACAGACACCATATCTAAAAAGTTACAACTGATTACACATTCATTACGGATGGATGGTGAGACGGAAGACGAAGGGCAAATTATCTTATACATGATAGAGGATTCGCCTGTCCACCTTGGAATTTTAGAAGCGATTCGCGATAATTGGGAACATATCTTTGATATTCTGAATGACTATTTGTATTGGTTATCAAACGAAAGTAACGGTACTAGTGATTACCTTCATTTTGGTTATGACAGGTATCCAACAGAACTGGCCTTACGTGAAACCTATTTAATGATCGATGAGCTGTTAACAAGGAAAAAACTACGGGAAGTACGAACAGAATATCACGGACGTTTACAAGACGGTGACAGCAAGGAAATGAGTGGCAGTGTTACGCAATGCGTGTTCTGTGGAAATGTATTTTCTTCCACTCAAGTACATCAACTCGATGATGGCAGGCAAAGATGCTTTTCGTGTAATGAGACGGCTATCGACCATGTATTACAAGTTGAGCCTCTTTATAACCAGGTTCGTCAATTTTTCAATGAAGTATATCTAGTACCCTTACCAGCTGATATAGAGCTATCCGTATTAAGTACAGCAGAACTTCACAAAATAAGCGGATTACCATTTATTCCAGAAGCGGGACATCCTCGTTTAACTGGAAAAGCTAGCATGGATATTTATGGGAAACTTAAAGTTATCATAGAAAACGGGTCGCCAAAAATCTATACGCTTTCTACATTAGCCCATGAACTAACCCATATTTGGCAGTATGAGAATTTAGATGTGGAAAGGCTGACGGTTGAAGAACTTGAAGGATTTGCCTCATGGGTCGAAGTACACATGATGACCCAAATGGGAGAAATCCCTTACGCCAACATGCTCAAACAACAACTCCTAAACCGACAAGACGAATACGGCACAGGTTACCGTCTCATCGTTGAAAAATTATCCAGACAATCAAAGACCGCTACTCCGTTTGAGTTGTTTGTTGCTGAGGAGGTTGGGATGTAAAAGATTCCACAGGGACGGTTCTCATGGCTCAAAATATGTTTGGTGCAGACCAGAAGAACCGTTCCCATGGCCGTATTGAAACAAAAAAGGCTCCTTAACTGGAGCCTTTTTCATATCCAAACATCTTACCCTGTACCATTTATTAGATGAAGGACGTTCCAACAATGATAAGAAGTATGAACAATACTACGATTAAAACAAAGGTGCTGCCTAAGCCGAAGCCTCCGTAGCCAAAACCTCCGTAGCCAAAACCGCCGCATCCGCATCCAAACATATTTATCACCACCCTTTGGTTTTCTATAGAGAAATCCTTTTCCATATATATATATTTTTTAAGAGAAGAAGCGATTGGACAAACATCATAGTGACAAAAAAAATCAGTGTATTCTTTAAAAGTAAAGAGACGTCTGCATTACATGCAAACGTCTCTTTGGAGATAAATATCTATGCCTTTTGGCGGTGGCAATAATAATATATGTCAGATTATTAAAATGGAGTGGACAAGTGCTGATTTTTAGTTAATTAAAATAACAAATCAACCAGTCCTTTATATTTTTGAAAATTTAATAAAGAAGATTTTATAACGATCAGTGCTCGCTGTAATAAAGAAACATTTCCCCTAATGAAATAGGCTTTTACATCAGTAACAACGACCTAAAGAGAATCATAATTTGTTTATGAGAGTACGAGAAGGAGCCTACATGGGTTCATTAAAAAAATTCAACTCTCTTTACAGGTGGATAACCTGATTATAAATAACAAAGGGGAGGAAAAAATGCAGAATTTCCAAAATGATCTTCAATCGTTAGGGATGGATCCTTACCAAGTGGGTCAGTTAGTTCCTATGGATTTTCAAACTCAAGTTTTTGACGACAGGCGTTGTGGTGGCTGTGGTCGTTGCGGCGGCGGCATGATGTGTGGTGGCTTTGGTCGTTGCGGTGGCATGATGTGCGGTGGATTTGGCCGTTGTGGTGGCTTTGGTCGTTGCGGTGGATTTGGCCGTTGTGGTGGCTTTGGTAGTTGCTTCGGTTTTGGTAGTTGCTTCGGCTTTAGCTGTTTTGGTATTGGTTTTAGCTGTTTTGGTATTGGTTTTAGCTGTTTCGGTTTCATTTAAAAAAATCTATTGGAAAGAAATGCCCCTGCAGCAGGGGCATTTCTTTTTTACCGATAGGAAAGTAGCTGCTTTTTACAGGCAAAAGGACACCAAGGAAAGATTCGTGTGCCTATGATTTTTAGCGAACTACGAGTCCGACTTCTCCGATAGGTGCTTGCCAATCGTCAAGTTGCTTTATTACTCATATTGGACAAATAAAAGTACATAAACTAATAGTGCATATCTAAGAATAATTTGAACTGAGGAGGAGCTGAATGACAGAACTAAACACATATTCACGTCTAAAGGTGAAAAGAGATACCTTTTATTTACCTGATCCACAAGGTGGTGTGTATTTTAGAAATAATCAAAGTTCATTCCGTTTGGAAGGCGGTACCATCTATCAATGGATTGAAAAACTGATGCCAATGTTCAACGGGGAGCAATCATTAGAACACTTAACAGAAGGATTAACACCCCCATATCGTACCAGAGTATATGAGATTGGAGAAACATTGTACAAGAATGGTTTTGTTCGAGATGTAAGCCAAGATCATCCCCACCAATTAAATAGCAACATTCTCGAAAAGTACGCTTCACAAATTGAATTTATCGAGAGTTTTGTAGATTCCGGTCCGTACCGTTTTCAACAATACCGACAGGCTAAAGTTTTGGCTGTTGGTTCTGGATCCTTTTTGGTTTCATTGGCTGATGCCCTACTTGAATCTGGGCTTCCGAAATTCCATTTCATGATGACGGATTCGGTACCTACAAATGAGGCACGAATTCATGAACTCGTTCGCAATGCCCGCAAGGATGACTCCGAGGTGATGGTAGGACAAATACCATATCAAGCTGATGGCAGGAATTTTTGGCAAGAAGCAGTAAAGCCCTATGATTGGATCCTATATATCTCTCAAGATGGAAATGAAAAAGAGCTTAGGGAGCTAAATAGGGTGTGCAAAGAGGAGCGGAAGGTATTTGTACCGGCCATCTGCTTAGACCAAGTGGGGCTTGCTGGCCCAGTGGTTCATCCTGAATCAGAGGGATGCTGGGAATCAGCATGGCGCCGAATCCATCAATCTTTTTTGCAGGTAGATCGACAGCAGCAACCTTTTTCCGGAACAGCCGGAGCGATTCTTGCTCATGTCATGGTATTTGAATTTTTTAAAAAGGCTACAGAAATTGCAGACTCCAATCAGAGTACCCAATTTTACAATCTTAATCTTGAAACACTGGAAGGAGACTGGATTTCATTCATCCCCCATCCATTGGTTGCGAATTATGATGTTTCGCCTCGACTAGTGGAAGATCTCGATGTAGGGTTAGAGCAAGAAGGGAGTGAAAAGGATCCAAACCATAACCTCTTGGAGTATTTCAATCTATTAACTTCTGTAGAAACAGGTATTTTCCATATCTGGGAGGAACGAGACCTTAAACAGCTTCCTCTATCACAGTGCTATGTTCAAGCAGTTAATCCAGTTTCAGAAGGACCGGCAACTCTCCTGCCGGAGGTTATCTGCTCTGGATTAACCCATGAGGAAGCAAGAAGGGAAGCAGGACTCACAGGTATAGAAATGTATGTCTCGCAAATGATCAAGGAATTCACAGATCGGAAAAATAGTGTGAATATACACGATCGATTCATCGGCGTAGGTGCGGGAGAAACAATCGAAGAGGCAGTTTGTCGAGGTCTTCAGGCATATATTGATGAAGAATTGAGACAAAGAAAGGCCAACCATAACAGTACGATTTTTCAAATTCCATTGGGAGCGATAGAAGATCAACAGTGCCGATTATATTTAAAAGCCTTGACTACCTTAAATGGTGCACCGACTATCGGCTTGAAAGAGGATATTCTTGGATTCCCTGTCATCGGGGTACGATCGAATGGCCGATGGTACACAAGGGCAGGTTTAAATACGGCATTGGCATTACGGTATTCAATACAGCAGGCGCTGTTGGATGCGCAAAACGACTTGAATGTAACCGAGAGGGAAATGGAGTCAGCTGTTTTTCTGAAAGAAAAGAAATTTAAGCTCGATATCCCCTCATGTGCAGAAATAACACAATTGGAGTTATTGCAATCTTCTTTACAGGTGCTGAACAGGAAGAACAAACGGCTATTCATTTATGATCTTGCGTTCGAACCTTTTTTAAAACAAGAATTGGCAGGAGTGTATGGTGTACAGGTGCGAGAGGGGGAATCCTGATGGCTGCCCAAATTCTTATTGAGGGACAGGGATTATTAGCGGATTTTGTCTCTGATCGATTGTCCGACAGCTATCTCGTTAAGCGTCAAAGCCAATTAGAAGAAATCCCCGATGACACAGAATTCGCGCTTGTCCTAAACGATGCCTGGAATCCATTGGTTCATAACAAAGCGGAAGAAAGATTCAGGGAAACAGGAATACCCTGGCTTCGAGGATTTATTTCCTTTGGGGAGGGAATCATCGGTCCAATCGTACGCCCCGATAGACCAGGATGTTCTCGTTGTGCTGATATTCGGCGCATATTAGCTGGACCCGATCGCCGTGAGATGTGGGGATTTCAGATGAGCAGGGTTAGTGGAGAAGGTGGGATGCGGGATGCTTGGGCATCACGAACGGGTCTATCGCAAATCGCCGCGTTGATATGTAATGAAGTACAAAAGGTTTTTCAAGGGGAACCCAGCCATTTGGAAGAAAGAGTTTTCATTACGAACCTGAGGACGTTAACGAACTCTATTCATCCTTTCTTGCCAGATCCATTATGCCCCATCTGCAGTCCATTACCTGATGACACACCGGAATTGGCTCAAATCAAGTTGGAATCCAGTCCTAAAATAAATGGTATGGGTTATCGCACACGTTCGATGGAGGAATTGAAACCGTTCCTCGTCAAGGATTACCTCGATTATCGCAGTGGGGTGATGAATGGTAAAATGCAGGATTTCTCACTGCCGTTCGCGGATGTATTAATAAACATGCCGATTTTTGAAGGGGATGAGGGGGTAGCGGGAAGGTCTAATTCTTATGAAATGAGCGAGCTGACTGCTATTTTGGAAGGGTTGGAACGATATTGCGGGATTGAGCCGCGAGGAAAAAGAAAGATCGTTCGCGATAGCTATCACAATTTAGAAAAAATAGCATTAAATCCAGCAAGCGTAGGTTTACATGACAAAGAACAATATAAAAAGCCTCATTTTCCGTTTAAAGCATTTCATCCTGATACTCCGATGAATTGGGTCTGGGGCTATTCGTTCTTACAAGAGCGACCTATTTTGGTACCGGAGTTACTAGCCTATTACAGTTTGGGTTATGGGGAATGTTTCGTTTATGAAACCTCCAACGGATGTGCTTTAGGGGGGAGTTTAGAGGAAGCGATTTTCCATGCGATCATGGAAGTCATTGAGCGGGATTCCTTCTTGTTAACTTGGTATGCCAAACTTCCTCTTCCGCGCATTGACCTTCATTCTGCCAACGATAAGGAATTACAGCTGATGGTCGACCGAGTACATGAAGTGACAGGATATGACCTTCATTTTTACAATTCGACGATGGAGCATGGAATTCCAAGCGTATGGGCAGTAGCAAAAAACAGAAAATCCAAGGGGCTAAACCTGATTTGTGCAGCCGGAGCGAACCCTGATCCTGTAAGGGCCGTAAAAAGCACGATTTACGAGCTTGCAGGAATGATGGGTAAACATGACGAACAATTGGATAAAAACCGACAGAAATATAAAGATATGCTGCAAGATCCGTTCGCAGTACGGACGATGGAGGACCATGGTATACTGTACGGTCTTCCTGAAGCTGAAGAACGGCTGGATTTTATATTAGATGATAAGCGTCCATTACGTACGTTTGCTGAGGAATTCAAGCAGCCTCCGGCCAATTCTGATTTGAAGGATGATCTATTGGATATTTTAAACAGATTCCGCCGCTTAAACCTCGAAGTCATTGTGGTTAATCAAACAACCCCAGTTACAGAACGGAACGGATTATTCTGTGTAAAGGTTTTAATTCCAGGAATGTTACCAATGACATTTGGTCATCACCTTACCCGTGTGAAAGGGCTGGAGAGGGTACTCAAGGTACCGATGGAGCTAGGATTTAAGAAGACACCGTTATCATTTCAACAACTAAATCCATATCCCCATCCATTTCCATAATTGAAGACTAGGGGGTTTAAGTTTGGAGCTCGATGCATTTCTACACAATTTGCATTTTGACCAGGAAAAAATCTTTCCGCCTGATTGGCAGGTGGACTGGGAAGATGGACCCCTGCCCTATAAACTGTATCGCGGCTTACCAGTGATTCCTCTCAACACAGAAAGACCTTTATCCCTCAAGCGAGGAGATTCCCAGCAAAAACCAAGTCTAGAGGAGCTTGGCCATTTCTTATGGTATGTATATGGCCTAACACAATATTCACTAACTGCAATAAACGTTGGAACGGATGAAAATGATGTAATGTTTGCCCAGTCAAAAAGGCGATTTGTTCCCTCCGGAGGAGCGTTGTATCCGAGTGAATTATATGTTTATGTAAATCTGGAGGGAGCTCCAAATGGAATTTACCATTACGATGCGGCACATCACCGCCTTGTTTTGCTGCGAGAAGGAAACTACGATTCCTACTTATCTAGAAGTCTTGGTAACGGTTATGATATTTCAAACAGTTTTTGCACCGTTTTTGTCTCGACAATGTTTTGGAAGAATTACTATAAATACAATAACTTTTCTTATAGGCTCCAAGGGTTAGATGCAGGAGTGTTAATAGGGCAAACGTTGGAAGTGGCCGATCAGATTGGGTTTTCCTCTCGCGTATGCTATCAATTTCTTGATTCGGCCATCAATCATTTACTTGGATTATCTGAAAAGGAAGAAAGTGTATATGCGGTTATTCCATTAGACATAAATCAACCTACCCATTATGTTGACAATGGGAATAAAAGAGACATTGTTTCTGCGACTGAATTATGTAGGGAAATTCCCATGTTGAAACATGTATATTATAACAAATCAAAGAGAGTCCTTGATTATCCGATGCTGAGAAAACTTACTGAGGCATCGAGGATGGAAACGACTGAGTCATTTGTGAAAATCATGAAAAATAAAAGTGAAAAGCTTTCCTTAAGTACTGAGATGTTATTTTTGCCCTTAACAGAACGCTTATTTTATGATTTTGCATCCATTTGCAGGGAGCGCCATTCACTTGATAGCGATTTTGTTTTGGGAAATGTAAATCAAATACAACTTTCGACTTTGTTAAAAGAGACATTTACCTTCTCGTATCAAAATGACCTCGATGGAACAGAAGGGCAGATAGAGACTCGTTTTTCATTGTATGGCAGTTTTTATAACGTCGAGGGCGTTCCAAATGGTACCTACTCCTATGAAAATAGTACTCATGCACTTCGGAGAATTAATCAAGGTGATTACCGGCAACTTTTACATTTTGGATTAACAATGCCCAATGTGAATCTGTTTCAAGTTCCGTTATGTATGCATGTCGTTGGAGACAAGGATTACAACAAAGAGAAGTTAGGATATAGAGGATATCGTATTCAACAGATGGAGGCGGGCATTCTCGTGCAGCGGCTGCTCTTGGTGTCGGGTGCCTTAGGGATGGGGGGCCATCCATTGCTAGGTTTCGATGTGAACCAATGTGATGAACTATACAGGATCAATTCGAAAGGAAAAACCAGCTTGATTAAAATCCCTGTTGGACCCTATCGTCCCCGCGCCTGGTTAAAGGGAAGTTTGCTAAGCTAGGTTTTATTGCAAAAATAAACAAAACTGAAACCATCCAATTTTGGATGGTTTCAGTTTTGTTTTCATACATACTAAAAATAGTAGCACAAACAAAGCCCATGGTTTGTGCTACTATTTTTTTATAGTTTCTATTTAGTTAAAAGAACCTATCGTACCTAAATAACCAAACCTCCATCAACACTTAAAACAGTTCCGTTAATATACTTTGCATCGTCTGAAGCTAAAAATAGGTAGGCCGCTGCAATATCCTCTGGCTTACCAAGCCTTTTTAGAGGAGTTTTTTCTTTCATTAAATTTAGTACCTTTTCTGGGACTGCAGCGGTCATGCCTGTTTCAATGAATCCAGGTGCTACTGCATTGACTCTGATCCCTTTGGGTCCAAACTCCTTCCCCCAACTTTTTGTTAGTCCGATTACGCCGGCCTTTGTAGCAGCATAATTTGTTTGCCCAATGTTTCCATAGATACCGACAACTGAAGAAGCGTTAAGTATAACACCCGACCCTTGTTTTACCATGATGGGGGCTACAGCTTTTGTGCATTTAAAAACACCCGATAAGTTGACAGAAATAACTTTTTCCCAATCTGAATCCTCCATCTTTGTGAGAAATCCATCAAGGGTAATTCCGGCATTGTTAATTAAAATGTCAATTTTACCGTACTTTTGAATAATTAATCGCACCATTTCTTCAATCTGGGAGCTTTCTGTTACATTAACTTTATAGAAATTTACTTTTTCATCATTCAATTCTCCTAATGCTTCCTTGCCGGCAGATTCATCATAATCACATATAACAACACTCGCTCCTTCTTTTAGAAATTTTTTTGCCGTTTCTTTTCCAATTCCTTGTGCCCCGCCTGTAATTAAAACGACTTTTTCTATAAACCTCAAAATTTCCACCTCTTTTTCAATTTCTTTCAATCACCTAGAATTCATGAAGAGAAAAAAATGCAGTCAGAAATTTTGTCTATTTTGTGAACAATAACGACCACCAAAAAACATAGATTTGTCGACAATTGTTGAAAAAAGAAAAGACGGAATACCTGTGAATATGCAACTATTTTCCCAATAATATAATCGCGATTTGCTACAAATATTATTCATTAGATAACAAAATTAGAACAGAGGAAAATATATCGAAAGAAGAATCTACCTGTGAAACCATTGCCTTTATTGACTTTGCGGGATATTTAAAAAAATCCTATAGGTGTAATTTACATAGAAGGTAGAAAAATGTCGTAAAATGCAATAATATTTTTTGAATGTTTTTAATGTTTGTTCTTTAAATGTTTCAAGGATGATAGTACGATAAAAACGTCGGAAAAATTGCAAGGAGGAAAAAAATGAGCAGAGATTTTAACTTATTTGAAGTTTGGAAGGATCTTTATAATCAAACCAGTAATTTTTATGATGAAAAAATTATGGAGTCTTTTCCTTCCCAGGGTATAGGGCAAATTTTGGACATGAATCTACAATTTAAAAAATTGATGGATGAAACAACAGAAAAGTATTTAGAACTTGTTAATGTGCCATCTCGAAAGGACCTTTCGAACGTGTCCTCACAGATTGTTAATGTCGATGCAAAAGTTGATAGTTTAGAAGAATTACTCGAAGAGAAACTGGAAAACAACGAAAATCTGGTATCGTTTCAACACGAATTAACGGATTTAAAACGTGAAATGAAGAACTTGGATAAAAAACTTAATCAAATTATTTCTTTATTAAAAGCCACAGAATAATTCAAATACAAAAAAATAATATTTGGGGTGAGAAATAATGACAGATTTAAAGGGAAAAGTAGCTATTGTGACAGGTGGGAGCAGAGGAATTGGTTCAGCAATTTCCAAGGAACTGGCAAAAAATGGTGTGAAAGTCGTTCTTAATTATGTGACTCGTGAAGAGTTGGCTGAAAAAATGGTCGCGGATATATACGAAATCGGTGGCGAAGCATATGCAGTTCGTGCGGATGTTTCAAATTGTGAGGAAGCAGCCTATCTCGTACAACAAACAATCGATCATTTTGGACGATTAGATATTTTAATTAACAATGCAGGTATTACGAGGGATAGCACATTCAAAAAACTAAGTTCAGAGGATTGGAGAAGGGTAATTGATGTTAATTTAAATAGTGTTTACAACACAACATCTGCTTCCCTCCCGTACCTTCTTGAATCAGATGCAGGCCGCATCATCAACATTTCCTCGATAATAGGGCAAGCTGGAGGTTTTGGCCAGACCAACTATGCTGCAGCAAAAGCCGGCCTTATTGGCTACACAAAATCACTAGCTCTCGAACTAGCGAAAACGAATGTAACAGTTAATGCGATCTGCCCAGGATTTATCGGAACCGAAATGGTTCAAGCAATTCCTGAAAAAGTGCTTGCTGGAATTGTGGAAAAGGTACCACAAAAACGGTTAGGAAAACCGGAAGAAGTAGCACGCGGTGTTGCCTTTTTATGTAAAGATGGTGACTATATTACTGGTCAGCAGCTTAATATTAATGGCGGACTTTACATGTAATAGATATGTAGGTGGTTGTTGGATGGCTTAGTACATAGCAAAAAAAAATAACTAAACTAAGGAAGGAGTGTACAACATGAGTGTAAATGCCGAAAAAGAATGGGAAATGCTTTTGGATTTATTCCCTCAAGAGTACGGACAGCAAATAAAACGTGTCATCAAGGCAACCCAAGTGTTAACCATTGACGCTGAACCAGAAGTAGGGCCTACTCCGAAAGAAGTGGTTTGGACTAAAAATAAAACGAAACTATATCGTTATCTTTCCGAAAAACCGAAAAAGCATAAAATACCATTACTCTTGATTTATGCACTAATAAATAAACCATATGTATTGGATTTAACTGAGGGTGGAAGTCTAGTTGAATATTTAGTTAATAATGGGTTTGATGTCTATCTCCTTGAATGGGGGACCCCAGGCTACGAAGATCGAAATATGAAACTTGATGATTTTATTGTTGACTATATACCAAGAGCGGTTAAAAAAGTCTTAAAAACATCAAAGGCAGACGAATTGTCCATCCTTGGGTATTGCATGGGCGGTACGATGACGTCTATATTTGCAGCACTTTACCCTGAATTGCCGATTCGTAATCTAATTTTTATGACAAGTCCTTTTGATTTTGAGAATTCAGGCTCTTACGGGGCAATGCTGAATGAAAAATATTTTAATATTGATAAAGTAGTAGATACTCTAGGTGTGATTCCTCCTGAAATGATTGACTTTGGAAACAAATTGATTAAACCAATGGGAAACTTCTTTGGACCATTTGTAAGTCTTGTCGATCGTGCTGATAACGAGAAATTTGTAAAAAACTTTAAACTACTGCAAAAATGGTTAAACGATGGAATTCCATTTCCAGGTGAAGCATATCGCCAGTGGATAAGAGATTTTTATCAAAAAAACAAACTGATTAAAGGGGACCTGGTTGTCCGCGGTCGTAAAGTCCATCTGAACAATATCACTGCTAATGTACTAAACTTGGCAGGCCAATCTGATCTAATTGCCCAGCCGCATATGGTAGAAGCCTTGATGGACGCTATTTCTAGTAAAGATAAACAGTTTGAAAATTTACCTGTTGGTCATACGTCCATTACATTTGGCAGCCAAGCAACAAAAATAACTTACCCAACTATTGGTGACTGGCTTGGTGAACGTTCTAACTAATTATTTAACTATTAATAAGTACAATTATTTTTTTCTCTAGGTGAGTGTTTTTATGCACTCACTTTTTATATTATCTGATTCATTTTTGAAAAATGAATCCAGGAGAAAAACATATATGAAAGGAATTATTTAATTAGTTCTTGGAATGGAAATCCTAAAGGATGAAAAAACTATAGGAATGAAATCTAATTGGTGATGTAGTAAAAGGAGACACACTGGTAATAGGCATAAATGAAATTCGGGAGGTATAACGAATGAGAAGGATAAATCCAGGCTCCGTCATTTCTTACATAAAGTATGGGAATCTAAAGATACCAAAGAATATTCAGTACGAATGCCCGGAATGCAGAAAAACCACTGAATTTATGCTTAATGCAAACTACCAGAGCAGTAAGAATGGCATGGTAACTGAGAGTAGTTGTCCATTATGTAAAAAATCAGCAGTATTCGTCATTATGACTAAGGAAGTTATAGATGAACAAGGCGAAAATGCTGATACTTTTATTTATGACCTTCAAGCTTCCAAACATCCGGTAAATCAAATAGAAAGTCTACCCAATATACCCAAGGATCTGATCAGGGCCTACCGTTCAGCAATAAATGTTTATGAAGCTAGAGAAAATTCAGCTACTGCTGTTATGTCAAAACGTGTGATTGAAAGTATCCTAAAGCATTTTCTCGGGGATAAAAGTAAGGCTCAGCCTTTGTCTCAACAGCTTGAAATCCTGCCGAATCATGTGGATTTGGCAAAGCCTATTCAATCTCTTAGCCATTTATTGGCAACTGATGGTTCACTTCATCGGATGCTTGAATTGGAAACCGAAATGGATTACGAGACAACATCATTAATAATGGACTTATTAGAAAGCTTGATTGAGTATCTTTTTGTTTTGCCGGGGAAAATCGAAGTTACCAATAATAAGATAGCAAAGAAATTTAATTAGCAGAAAGCATAGTAAACTAAATAGAAGTTAAATGAAGGTTCCCTAGTATAAAAAAGTTATTTAACTTTTCTAACTGAAGTGTTAATATTATCTTTAAAGGTTAACATTACAAATTAATATTTTAAGCAATTCCGCTAGAGGTGCCTTTTTAAAGGGCTGAGATTGAAGTGTTACTTCGGGACTCTATGAACCTGATCTGGGTAATACCAGCGTAGGGAAGTGGAAAACTGGATATTTGAAGAATCATCGTTTCTATTCAAATTTTCGACCACTTCCTTAAACATTTGGAAGTGGTTTTTTGTTTTTCACTTTATTTCATAGATAAGCGGAATCTTCTCAAAGGGGGGAGATGTATTATCACTAGTTTTTATGGGAATGAGTTCCATATCATCTCCAATGGAAAAATGCCGATCGAGCAATTATGTGAAATTGTAATGGATATTCACCCATATGTAACCGCGATTCACTTACGAGAGAAACAAAGATCAGCTAGGGACCTTTTTCAAGCAGTTGAACTTTTAACAAAGAAAAACATACCCCTATCTAAGATCATTATTAACGATCGGGTCGATGTTGCCTTCGTAAAAAGGGTTAGGGGAGTTCAATTAGCCTTTCATAGCTTAGATGCAGACCTTGTAAAAGAAAATTTTCCCCAACTTATGTTAGGGAGTTCTATTCACTCCTACGAGGAAGGAGAAAAAGCAAAAGAGAAGGGTGCTGATTACCTCCTATACGGTCATGTTTTCCCTTCTCAATCAAAGCCAGGAATGAGACCCAAAGGACTAGAGGAATTATCTAGGATATCCCAACTGGACATTCCAGTTATTGCCATTGGCGGCATAACACCCGAAAATACGGGGCAGGTACTTCAGGCAGGAGCAAATGGGATTGCAGTCATGTCAGGAGTTTTAGAAGCGCCCGATCCATTATCCTCTGTAAAAACTTACATTCATGCATTAGAGGAGGGTTAAAGTGGAAAATTCATTTGATGTTGCCATAATTGGCGGGGGAATTAACGGGGCCTCCATTGCCTATCAATTATCAAAAATGGGAAGAAAAGCAATCATCATTGAGAAAGATCAATTGGCTTGCCAAGCGTCAAGTGCGGCAGCCGGAATGCTGGCAGCACAAGCGGAGATTGAACAAGACGGTCCTTTATTCCAGTTGGCTTTAAAAAGTCAGGCGATGTTTTCTGCCATTACAAGTGAGTTATATGAATATTCAGGAATCGATATTGAGTATGTGAATAAAGGGATGCTTAAAATTGCTGAAACCGAAGAAATAGCAAACGAAGTAAAAAAACAGGTCGCCTTTCAAAGGAAATGGGATCCAACGATTAAATGGCTGGATGCAAAGGAATTACAAGAAATGGAACCGTCACTTTCGCCAAATGTAGTCGGAGCGATGTATCTCCCTAACGATGGGCATGTGCAGCCAGCAAAGTTAACCGAAGCGTTTGCCAAAGCGGCTGTCTATTTTGGTGCGGAAATACGTGAAAACACGGAGGTCCTTTCGTTTATTTTTGAAAATGGACAGGTTAAAGGGGTTAAAACCACCAAAGGCATCATACATAGCGAGCAAGTGGTCGTAGCAACTGGGGCTTGGGCGGCGAAATTAATGCGTGAATCTGGGCTGGATATTAGTGTTTACCCTGTTAAAGGTGAATGCTTTTCGATAAGAACGGATAAACCGATCATCAACACGACGATTTTTTCCGATAAACGCTGTTATCTGGTCCCAAAACGAAATGGGGAAATTTATATTGGCGCGACCATGATTGAACATACCTTTGATAACAAGATAACGCCAGAAGGAATTACTACATTAATAGAAAGAGCCTCTCAACTAGTTCCTCAGATCAAGGAGGCAGCGTGGGAGCGGGTGTGGTCGGGAATTAGGCCGCAAACAGCCGATGGACTTCCTTACCTTGGTGAGCATCCCAACTGGAAAGGACTGTTTGTTGCCTCAGGGCATTTTCGAAATGGGATTTTATTAAGTCCGATTACAGGGAAACTAGTAGCTGATCTATTGGCAGGCAGATTGCTAGATGAAAGTCTTCTCTCAGCATTTCAATTAGAAAGACATAAAGTAACAGTGGGTTAGGGAGGGTAAACATGAAGGTATTATTGAATGGCGAGTTGGTCCAATTGCCAGAGCATGTCTTGTTTGTTTCAGATGTTCTCAAACAGTATGAAATCCATGATAAGGTCGTTGTCGTGGAGGTTAACAGTGAGATATTAACCAAGTTAGAACACCAAAGTACTAGATTAGCAGATAAAGATAAAATTGAAATAGTCCATTTTGTAGGAGGCGGTTGATTATGTTAAAAATCGGTTCATTATCCTTTCAATCTCGTTTGTTACTGGGAACGGGAAAGTATCCAAGCTTTGAAATCCAGAAGGAAGCCGTAGAGGTTTCCGAAGCAGAAATCCTTACGTTTGCGGTTAGACGTATGAATATTTTTGAATCAAGCCAGCCGAATTTTTTAGAACAGCTAGACACCAATAAATATACGCTTCTGCCTAATACTGCAGGTGCAAAAACCGCAGCGGAGGCTGTCCGGATTGCCAAATTAGCCAAAGCTTCAGGCCTATGCGATATGATTAAAGTGGAAGTGATCGGCTGTGATAAAACATTGCTCCCTGACCCGATTGAAACCTTAAAAGCCACAGAAGAATTAGTGAAGGAGGGATTTATTGTCCTCCCATATACCTCCGATGATGTGGTTTTAGCCAGGAAGCTTCAAGAAGCTGGTTGTCATGCTGTCATGCCAGGGGCATCACCAATCGGATCTGGTCAAGGAATCATCAATCCCGTTAACCTGAGCTTTATAATCGAAGAAGCGGTCGTTCCTGTGATTGTGGATGCAGGGATTGGCTCACCAGCGGATGCGGCTTTGGCAATGGAATTAGGAGCGGATGGGGTATTATTAAATACGGCTGTGTCAGCGGCCAAGGATCCGGTAAAAATGGCCAAAGCGATGAAACTAGCGATAGAAGCGGGACGATTAGGCTATGAAGCCGGTCGAATCGAGAAAAAGAGATATGCAACAGCAAGCAGTCCAAAGGAAGGAATGAGCATCGGGTGAATAATCGGTACTCAAGGCAAGAGCTATTTTCACCGATTGGAAAAGCAGGGCAGCAGCGAATTTCCAATAAACATGTACTCATTATAGGAGTGGGAGCACTCGGGTCAGGCTGTGCGGAAGCACTCGTCCGCGCTGGAATTGGAAAACTAACCATCGTGGATCGTGATTATGTGGAATGGTCCAATTTACAGCGGCAGCAGTTATACTCAGAAGAAGATGCCAAAAACCGGATTCCAAAAGTGATCGCGGCCAAAAATCGATTAACAGTTATTAACTCGTCTGTGGCCATTGAGGCCATCGTTGGGGATGCTACAGCCATAGAGCTGGAAGACTGGGCTCAAAAAGTAGATTTGATAATGGATGCAACAGATAATTTCGAAACCAGAATGATTATCAACGATGTTTCGCAAAAAGTTGGTGTCCCATGGATTTACGGTGCTTGTGTTGGAAGCTATGGAATATCCTACACGATTATTCCTGAAAAGACACCTTGCCTTTCGTGTTTATTAGATACGGTTCCTCTAGGGGGATTAACTTGTGACACAGCAGGGATTATAAGTCCAGCAGTGAATATGGTCGTTTCTTATCAAATAAGTGAAGCATTGAAAATTTTGGTCGGGGATATGGATTCCTTGCGAAACAAACTAGTTTCTTTTGATTTATGGAAAAACCAATTTAGTGCCGTCCAAGTAGATAAATTGAAAAAGGCGGGCTGTCCTTCTTGCGGGAATGAACGCTCTTACCCTTTTTTATCATTTGAAAATCAAACAAAATCAGCTGTCCTATGTGGAAGAGATTCTGTGCAGATCCGACCTTCCATTCCTACAGTAATGGATTTAGAAGCTTTAGAAAAAATATTGGCGAAAAATGGCGGAACAGTACAGCGAAATCCTTTCCTTTTATCTTATACATTGGGTTCTCACCGATTAGTCGTTTTTAATGACGGAAGGGCGTTAGTCCACGGAACGAAGGATATTTCCGAAGCAAAGTCGCTATACCATCGATACTTGGGTTAATTGGATGGAAACCACTGCCGTCATATATGGTAAATAGCTATTACAAAATTAATATTGAAATAGATAGAAGCTCATTCTAACTTTAGTTTGGATGAGCTTTTTTAAGAAATCTAAAAATATATTTTTATTAGAAATTTTGGATGGTTAATAAAAAGGGGTACCCAAGTGAACTTTAATTCATTGGTTACCCCTTAATCATTATTTAAAACACTTTCGTAGTCCAATCTTCACAATTCCAAATATCGGTTGCAATTTCACGATAGAAATCAGGTTCGTGGGATACCATCAAGATACTTCCGCGATATGCCTTTAAAGCACGCTTCAATTCTTCTTTTGCGTCAACATCCAAGTGATTAGTAGGTTCGTCTAGAATTAGTAAATTCGTTTCTGTGTTAATAATTTTACACAATCGAACTTTGGCTTTTTCTCCACCAGAAAGGACTTCGATTTTACTTTCAATATGTTTCGTCGTTAATCCACATTTTGCAAGAGCAGCACGGACTTCAGCCTGATTCATACTTGGGAACTCGCTCCAAATCTCTTCAATACAAGTGTTGTAGTTGGACTGTTTAACTTCCTGCTCGAAGTAACCGATGTGTTGATACTCACCACGTTCCACTTTACCTGAAATTGGATCAATCAACCCAAGAATACTTTTTAAAAGAGTAGACTTACCAATACCGTTTGCACCCACGAATGCAATTTTTTGTCCGCGTTCCATTTTCAAATTCAGAGGGCGAGAAAGCGGTTCATTGTAACCAATAACAAGATCTTCAGCCGTGAAAATATAACGACTAGTTGCACGAGCTTCTTTGAAATTAAACTCTGGTTTCGGCTTCTCTTTCCCCAATTCAATAATTTCCATTTTGTCGAGCTTCTTCTGACGAGACATCGCCATATTACGAGTAGCAACACTTGCCTTGTTACGAGCAACGAAATCCTTCAAATCAGCAATTTCTTGTTGTTGACGCTTGAAAGCAGACTCTAGCTGTTGCTTCTTCATTTCATAAATGTTTAAGAAGTTATCATAGTCACCAACATAGCGATTCAACTCTTGGTTTTCCATGTGATAGATCAAGTTAACAACATTGTTCAAGAATGGAATATCATGTGAAATCAAGATAAATGCATTCTCATATTCCTGTAAATAGCGCTTCAACCATTCGATATGCTGTTCATCCAAATAGTTCGTAGGCTCGTCAAGTAATAGGATTTCAGGCTTTTCTAGCAAAAGCTTAGCTAGCAAAACTTTCGTACGTTGCCCACCGCTAAGATCATCTACATCTCGATCGAGTCCAACATCGTCTAATCCTAGACCACGAGCAACTTCCTCAACTTTTGAATTAATTTGATAGAAATCATTACTATCTAAAGTTTCTTGTAGCTCTCCAACTTCTGCAAGTAATGCATCGATATCAGCACCTTCATCACCCATTTTTGCATAAAGTTCATTAATTTCTGATTCAGCATCAAAAAGATATTGAAAAGCAGTACTCAAAGCGTCACGCATCGTAGTACCTTTTTGTAGTACAGCATGCTGATCTAAATATCCAACACGAACTTTTCGTGACCACTCAACTTTCCCCTCGTCGGGTTGCAACTTCCCAGTAACAATATTCATGAAAGTAGACTTACCTTCACCATTTGCCCCAACTAGTCCAACGTGTTCTCCTTTTAAAAGTCGAAAAGACACATCATTAAAAATCGCACGATCACCAAAACCGTGACTTAAATTTTTTACGTTTAATACGCTCATTTTTTTAACCCCTTATCTAATATCACATGTGGATATCTTACTAGATTTTGGCTGCTTTTTCTATCTTGAAGTTATTTTTGTGAAAAATGTAAATTCGATTTTTGGGCTAAATTGAAGTCTGCCCTCTTCTTAATTAAATTAGATTATTGAATAATACTAGTAAGAGTCTATTATACAACGGAACCTGGTGGCAAGATATGAGTTATTCCCATATGGGAATAACTGTTTAAAAAATGAAAGAATTGGTTGAGTTCTAAACTAAAATTATATTATAACAAGTGTAAACTCATCAACACCCCATGTGTTGCCACCACACATATTGAGTACGTGTCGCAGATAGTATTGAGGGAAAATTAATTCGGTAATATTGAAAATCTGGTACTCCCTTTTTTGTATCATTTAGTGGAATGAGCAAAAGCAAGTCTTTTGCAGCCGGCCACTTCATTAAGAAAAATTCATTTACCGACAATACCGCAACTAGTTTATAATATAAGGATGTCCAAATTGGATTGTAGGAGTCGATTCCTATGAAACTAAGAAGATTCAAGTAGGTGAATACCATCGATATCATTGAAACACGGGTGAGAGGTTTTATTGGAGATATTCAACACCCTAAACAAAAAAAGAAAATAAATATTAACGATTTAGAACTTCAGCTGCGCAAGCTGTTGGATGATTATGATGAAATGGACGGTTATACATTGTTTTATCGTGCCATTGAAATATTGCAAACGGAAGGACAACTTATCCCTATCCGAAATACTCAATTTAATGGAAGAATACCAGCGCTTACCTTATATTACTGGGTTAATATAAAAGTTCAGGAAAACAAATGGGATCGTCTTGAGATGATGAAATTAGGTGATCAGTTTGATTTTTCCTTTTATGAACGGCATCCCGAATGGCAAACGAAAGAAGAATGGGTACGAATCCAGAATGTATATACATTTCTCCAATCCAGTCAGGAACGGGAAATCGTGTCAGTCGAAGAAAGAAGCCTGGAGCTCTTTGGCCATGAAAAATTTTTACTCGACGGTGATGGTTTTCCTGATGGAAAAGGATTTTTAGCTAGAATTGGAATATCAGAAGAGCAGCTTAAAATGGTGAAATACGGGGAGCCTTTTGTATTTTGGATGAAACAAGGGAAAGAAATAAAAGATATTCAGAGAGTACTGATTGTCGAGAACCTATCTTTCTTTCATACTTCCATTAAGTTATTGGAAGCGGGTCAACTCGATTATGAACCTGAACTGATTATTTATGGTGAAGGGCCTAAAATTGAACGGAGCTTTTCCTTTTTCTTTCGAATGTTTCCGCCAAAATCCTATCTTTTCTATTACGCAGGAGATCTTGATGCAGCGGGATACGGGATTATCATTCGGCTTATCGAAAAATACCCGGACTGCTGTATTCAGCCCGCCTTAAAAATTTATCGCAAAATGCTTGAATGTCTAGAACAAAGGAATGACCAAAAACAAGGCCAAACACCAAACATCAAATACCGTGATTTATTCTTTCAATGGTTTACGGAAGAGGAGCAAGTGCGATTACAGCAATTATGGCAGGAAAATAAGCGGATCCCACAAGAAGTGTTAACAATCGAAACATGGAGGAGATGGACGTGAACGAATCATGGGAAGGCTTCGGCAAGCGTTTGCAACGATTAAATCCTCTGTTTGAGCTAGGGAGGGGAATGGAAGTAGGTGAGTTGAAACCTCATATCCAAACCATTCTCATGCAAGTGCTCCTCACAATCTTTTATAGAGAATTAAATGATGATGATCATAGACGTAAATCAGATATCAAATATATCGTTGAAGACTCGATTAAGCAAATGAAGCTTTTAGCAGACGATAAGCAAATTGAACGGATTACAAGCGGGCTTTTATATCAGGGAAAAGAAGAGTATAGTAAACCGTTTGAAGCCTTATATTACGATGAAATAAGACAATCCTGGGAGACGCAAACATTTCGGTATGTCACAATGGATGAATTATATACGAATTTAGAAATGGGCGGATCCATTGTTTATAAACTCACAGATGTCGCTCAGGAAATGATTTTTATGAGCAGGGAAATGGCTGAGGAATTCTCAATCACGATTGAACAACTCTATAGTATGCAGCTGATTAAAAACGGTAATTTTAGAAAAGCTACTCGAAACCTCGATCACCTCATTTCACGCGTAAACCGCTTAATGGCAAATGAATTCACTTTTCAAAAGGAAATGATCAACAATCCCAAAATCTTATTGATGGAAGAGGAATGGCAAAGGGCTGACAATCGTGTTGAAATTGAAAATCAATTTGAAGAGGAAAAAAATCACTTCCGTACGATTACTAGTATGATAGAAAAGACAAAACGAAGAAACGAAGAAGATGATTATATTCAGAAAGAATTGATTCTTCTGCAAGAAAAAATTGGCCATACAAGGCAATTGCATGATCGTTTTGCAAAGTTAGTCATTCAAAATATTTCATTTGAGATGAAATTAAAAGCGGAAAACCCTTCATTGTTTTGGGAAAACAGTCTGGTTTCATTTCGAGAGCATTTTTATGAAAATTGGTTCATGAAGGAAGGCGTTCATCGTTTTGAGACTATAGAAACAGTACTTTCTCCTATATTTTCACCGAATAATGAATTTATTTTGCCATTGGATTGGATTTGGGGTGAACAAGAATTCGATGAAAAACAACTAACGGATGCAGTAATGGAAGATGAGGCAGAAGAAAGCATTACTCGTCTGAGAGTGACGAACTGGGAATCTATAATTAAAGCATGGAGTTATGTTTTTCAATTTTTACAAACAAACGGAGAGTTTTCGTTAGCTGATCTAGCAGAGTTGCCATTAGAAGTGCAGGATTTATGGTTTGAAGAATCTGAAACGATTGATTTGTGGATGATGTTCGATAAAAAGCCACTGAAGGTTCAAGTACTGCATCGAAAGGAAGAAACCTTAAGCGATGAGAGAGAAATTCTTCTTTATAAACTAATGTTGGAATATCCGCAATTTCAAGTGTTTGAAGGCTTGAAGATCTATACAGTGTTTGATCATCGGGCGGAACCCTTCCTATGGTATCAAATGAAAATGACCCCTTTTAAATTATGTGTACAGGAGGAAAAAAGATGAATGCAGAAAGTATCAAAAGAGCATCAGCTGTCTATTTTACACTATTAAAAGATAAAGTCATCGACGAAAACAGTGAACATTTCCAGACCTATTTTGATCCGGAAGTGAGACAGACGGTTCTTTTATTAGCAGACGAATCAGGTACATATATTATTGAATCGCCTAAACGCATCCACTTAGTTGTCCAGCCAACTGGATCCGTCTTTGCTACGAATTTTACCCATTTGAAAGAAAAGCATCGGCAAGTGGAAACGAAAAAACACTTCCATCTTATTAGCGTTGTCATAATGTCTTTTTTAGCAGCTATAGACCGAAATCAGGCTGCAAAAATCCGTACGAAGCGGGAAGGGATTAGCTATTACGCATTAGAACGGCAAGTCAACGACTTAATGATGAAATGGGAGAGCATTCTTAAAGCTAAACCGGCCTTCGGAGAAGAAGAACGAATTGATATGAAAGAAGTGGTAACCACATGGAAATACATGGAGGTTGACACGGACGATTATGGGATTAAAAAAGGAAATAGACGAACCCGAATCGGTTTAATTGCCGGCGCCATGCGCTTACTAGAGACAGAGGGGTTGATCGTCATTCTTGATCGGGACGATATAGCTAAGGTGATTCCAAAACAAGAGCTTTTTGAGCGAATTGAATACCTGTATCACGATTATGATCGGTATGAACTTTTAAAAAAATTGATGACAACGGAGGAAGATATGCATGCCGAAAATCCATCGAATTAGAATTGTCGGCCTGAAGTATGATGGCATGCAAAAGCAATACAAAGATACCACTTTTAATTTCCATAATGATGAGACATCAACAAATGGCCTCATTGCAATGATGAATGGGGGTGGGAAAGGTGTGTTCCTTCAGACCATCTTCCAAATACTCAAACCTGGAACTTCATGGGGAAAACAGAACAATCGTTATTATCAGCAGTTTTTCTTTAACAATAAAGAGCAATTTATTCCCTATACCTTTCATGTTCTTATTCAATGGGAATTGGACGGTGCAGACCGCGCGTCTCTAGTAACAGGAGGAATGTTCTCAGCTGAGCAGCGGGTTTCAATGAGTGAAGAAAGTGGAAATGAAAGTAAAACATTGGAACAGGAAGCAAAAATCCTCCCTAATATTACATTTTATACAAGAGAATTTGAACGGAAAGAGGAAGCAGCGCTTGAGCATATTCCACTCTATGAAAATGATGAGGTTGCTGAAACTGAAAGCTTGAAGGACTATTTAAAATGGAATGGATATGACGTTTACCGAGATACGAAGAAGCACTATCGCATTCTTGATACATACGGAATTAACCGTAAAGACTGGGATATTATGAAGGACATTAACAAGGATGAAGGCGGAGTTGGTAAATACTTCGAGGGAGCTGAGGATGATCATTCCCTTTTCCAAAAACGAATCATACCTACTGTTAGTCAAGTCTTACATCGGACCGAACATCAAAAGAACGATCTTGTAGAGATTTTTAAGAGCCAGGCAAGTATTGCTAAGGATCTGCCAGTGCTCTTAAAAAGAGAGCAAGCCCATAAAGAGTTTTTAGAAGACATTGTCCCATTTGAAGAGCACTTAGCTAAAGGAGCAGAACATAAAGAAATTGTTCATGCAAGTTTACAGGCAGGTAGACAACTGCTTGGTGCCTTAGAGCATTTGAAGCAATCGGAAGAGGAAACGCTGCATACCTTAAAGACAGACATGGAGAAATTAACTGTAAGGCAAGCGGATTTACGCTTCCAAAATGATAATTTGGAGTTTGCAAAAGCTCACAGAGAGGTCATGCAATGGGATAAGAAATTAGTGGAAGAAAGGGAGAAACATACCTCCTTCCAAGCGATCGTTAAAGAGAAACAGGAACGAAAAGAACAATTGGTCTTTCAGTTATTATTAAAAGAATGGAGTGAAAATGAACAAACGATTCGCTCTCTTTCTCAGCAGATAGCCACATTGGAACAAAATAGCGGTTTAGAGCAAGTAAATCAAAGAATGGATGAAATCAAGCAAGAAGCTAAAAAGCAATGGGAGCAATCCTATCTATCGATACAAGAAGCTGTTAAACAGTATGTGGGGTTTCAAAAGTTCTTAAAGAAAAAAGGAACGGAACTAGCTCAACAGGATAAACAAAAGACAAAAGAGATTGCTCAGCTAAGTACTGAAATCGATTTTCTGTATACACAAATGCATACTTTTGAGTCTAAGGAAGTGGCTCTCATCCAAGAATTTGGCGACCGCTTAACCTATGACTTAAGGGGCTTGATCGAGAGTCTTATTAAACAAATTGAAGACAAAAAGGCTAGATTAGTAGAGTTGCAAGCAAAAGATAAAGAATCTAGTGAGAAGCAAAATCAGCTTGCCACTTCTCATGGTACGCTCGTCCAATCCATTCAGTTTTCAGAAGAAAAATGTGAAGATTTAAACCGAGCAAATAAAGAGCAAAAGCAAAAAGAGGCAAAACTATTAGAAAAGCTTCTTGGTTTAATAGATGATGTCACAGCGCCGTTTACTCATTCGCTCTTATCGAAATATGCCATACAAATAGAAGAAATACTGGGTAATAATCGAGAACAAGCTGAACAGATTAAAAAAGAATTATGGGTAACACAACTCGACCATTCCTTAAACGATGAGCCCTTCTGGATCGCAAATAAAGACGTAAAAGAATTAAAGGAATGGATAGATGAGAAAACTGGAATTGATGTGTTTTATGGAACCCAATTTCTCCAATCATTACGTCCAGAGGAAATGGTACATACCCTTAATACGTATCCGCTCCTTCCATACGGGTTGGTCGTAAGCGGGCAACAATGGCAAAAAATTAATCAGCAGGTTCTTACAGGAAGAATGTTTAAAAGTCCTGTTCCAATTTTCTTGCGTGAGGAAATGAACAGCGAACATCACCAGCCATCGTTTGTGATTATAAATGGAACCGAGAAAGAGCTATTAAGTGATAAAAATCAATTCACTAGCTGGAAAATAAAGGTTGCTAAACAAATAGAAGAAAAGAAAGATGCTCTTGTTGAAATTGAAAAAACAGAAGCCTCTTTACGTCGTATTATAAAAGAAATCGATCGTTTTTTATCAAGTGAGCTTTCAATTGATATCGAAAAAGCTCTTTATCAGGAACAAAACTCTCTTCTGTCTCTGAAAACGAAATTACAGGAAATCAAAGCGCAAGAAGAAAAAGAAAAGGAATTACAGCTGGGGTTAAAAGAACAGCTTGAAAAGACAAAAGGTAAGTTAGAAAAGCTTACAAGAAATGTAGAAACTTTGGAGGAGTTTGATCAAGACAAAACTCTTTATCAAGAAAATAAACGGGTAAAACTAGAAAAAGAGAAACAACAGGAAGCCTTGACCATTCGGCAGCAAGAAATAGGAAAAGAGCACCAGAAGACCGTTGAACTGCAAAACCAGTGGAATCAAACGTATGTAGAATGGAAGCTTACAACCGAACAAAATATAAAGGAGATTAAGTTCTTTATTGAAGAAGCGGTTTATCCTGCTGATGAAAAAGCAGACCAATGTGAAGATGTCCCTCGGTTATCACCACATTTTTTACAAGAGATAAATGGAAGTATCGAAGAGCTAAAACAGCTCCAAAAATCAAAAGAAGAACAGGCAAGAGAATTACTTGTTCTTCAAGCAAAAAAAGAAACCGAACAAAAGCAGCAAAAGAAATTAGAGAAAAAACTCAATGCACATGATCTAGATTGGAATAAAGCCCCAGAACCAGATGAACCTATGAGTATATTAGAAAATATGCTGCAAACGGCACAGAAGGAAGTAAAGACGGCAGAAAAAGAAGAACGGGAACAAGGAACGGCTGTAACAGTGGCTGAAACATCCTTAAAGCACGCGACGGAACAGCGTGATAAGTCAGGAAAGAAAGTCGAAAAACATGGAAAACAACCTGAACAATGGGCAGATATTGATTTAGAAGTAAAGGAAGTAGAAATTAAAGACCAAACGAAATTAACGAAAGAGGAAGTAAAGAAAGCGGAGAAACACCAAAAAGAAACGGAAACCAATATTGCGGGCTTCGAAGGTGATTTGTTAACCTTATCTGTTATCCTGAAAGAGGAAGCCGCAGCATTTACGAATAATGATTTAGAACAAATTAAGAGTCTAGGTAAAGCATGTATCATATCCTGGTGCGAAGAACATCAAGCTATTCAGGAAGAAGGTCAAGAGAAGCATGCGAAAATCGATCAATCATTGCGAAATTTAAAGCTCACGATTGAAGGAAAAGATTGGGAGATTCGTTTTAAAAATGAAGTGTTAACAACACTAGACCATATGGATACAAGGCATTATGCTCATATCCAGACCATCGTTAAAAATATGAAACGTTTTTCACAAAGTGGCTTAGAACAATTAGAACGTGACAAGGAAAGAGCGGAAAAGGCTCAAAACTTCTGGGCAAGCCGTGCCAGCATGAAAGTGATGAGCATATCAGAGGCCATTCGTTCCATGATTGCGAAGATGAAGCTGAAAAATGAACGTGGTTCCTTTCCGCTCGTCCAGCTCAAAGAAGACATCTTACCTAAAAAGGCTGAAGATATCGAACCATTGCTGAAGCAGCACTTTGTAGCTGCTATTAATAAAATTACCAAACAATTTGATATGATTGATGATCACAATCGAGCACTAGATGAAGAAATAAAACAACTGATTAGTGATGAGCAAATATTATTTGTATCACTCCGAAATCGATATCCAGAGCTGCTCGTCTATAATATGCGGACAGATAATGCCTTTATGTACGGGAAACCGCAAAAAGAGCATTATTCAACCTGGCAGACAATAAATCAAGGTTCTAAGACGAAATCGGATGGCAGTGGAGGACAAAAGCTATCAGCTAGAATGGTTATGATGATGATGTTATTATCAGTTAAAAGCGAAACCGATCAAAGCTGGGTTCCTTTAGTCTGTGATAATCCGTTCGGACAAGCTGCATCGGCACATGTCCTTGACCCGATCTTCGCAGTTGCCGAAAAACTGAAGTTCCAATTCATTGTCGTCACTCCGCCCGAACTTGTGAAAACGGAAATCAGTCAAAGATTTGATGCCTATTATAAATTGGACTTCATTCGTGAAAAAGGAAAAGAAATTGTTTCAGACACGATTGTTCCAGCATTTCGGATTTACCAGGGAGAGGGAGTAGCACATTAAGATAACACAATGAAATCGACTAGGTTGGAAATGATAACGATAAAGTATGAATAAGAAATATAATGCATAAAAACTTGTTCCTTTTGTAAAAGGCATCGGTGTTCACCATATTCCGATGCCTTTTAGATTGAAATCTGGAGGAACTTTAACACAAGCCTTTGTTAAATATCCCTGGGTGCTGAAGGGTGTTTACAGGAACATCCCTGCTATTGTCAGGTCAAATTTCCACTAGGATTTATTATTTTTATCCTTAGACGTGCCACTCCATATTGATAGAATTAAGATGATAATTCCAAAAATAATACTATTCCACGTTGCCCCTGAATTATTGGAGAAATCGTACACCCATGGCGAAAAGATGAGCCAAATACCAATCAATCCTGTAAGCCAAAGTTGCCACATAATATACACTCCCTTTATGATTTTTAACGTTAACGTCAACGTCGTTAAATATATATGACGTTCGAGAATAAATATACTTGATAAAAAAATGATTTCTTCGTTGTTAGAACATAAAGTCGAAATTAATCCAATAAAATTGGGTGTTTTATGAAGGAAATAGTACAGGCATATAAATTACCAGAACATTATTAATGGGGATTGAAGGCGTGGAGCAAGTGCCAATGCAATCAGGAGGGACCAATTAAATTCAATTTTTAATAATCATCAGAGGTATGAAAAGCATTTGAAAGAAAATTGTAAATTTAACGTTAACGTTAGATAATATATAATATTAACAGGAGGGCGATTATTGATGGATCAGTTTCTAAAAATAGATGATGTAGCACATCAAAGTGGTTTGAGTAAACGGACAATTAGATACTACGAAGAGATTGGTATTTTACCATGCCCCGAACGCAGTGAAAGAGGGACTAGGCTATATAGACAGGAACATGTTGAATTTTTAAACAGGATAACTATTGCGAAAGAAGCTTTGGGCTTTACGTTGCAAGAATTACAGCAGTTCATTTCACTCAAAGACATATTAGAAAGTCAGAAAGTGGAATTTAGAAATTTATCAGATCCAAAAGAACAAAGGGGAAAATTAACTGATATCTTAGGAATCCTCGATGACCACCTGGAGATGATGGAACTAAAGCTTAGGAGGATGCTTAGTGTCCAAACAGAACTAGTGACTCTAAGAGAACGCGCACGAGCAGCGATTGGGAGAATCGACCAAGATCTTGGGATGAAATAAAAACAATAAGGGGGACTCTAATTGGGCTGCATTGATTAGCAATCTCTCAATTGGCATCACATCACGTATTGCTCACAACTTGACAATTTGTAATTATTATAACTGGTGTTGGAGCTGAGGATCAATTAATGATTGTCAGCTTTTTCTTGTTGAACTAACTGTGGGCTTTACTTCAAGAAGGGATTGGAGCGGAAATACCTTCTTTTTTTGTTCTTCAACTAGGGATTTAGTTAAGAAATTTATATAAAATATAGTTATTAAGTGTAAAATATGGTAAAATTTTTATATCCTGTTTGAAAGAAAGGACCATGTGACCTGTATGCCATCATTTACTCTGTAATGGAAAACAATTGGATAACTTCTCAAATGTAAAAAACTTACGGTTTTTTAACTACGGGAGAAGTCTGTCTACATCCCATTACAGAAGGAATACAGCGAACTGCAGTCTGTTACGTTTATAAGACAATGCGTTCAAAGGTTCTCCTGCCATTTGGGGACCTTTTTTTGTTGTGCATACTGCAAAAATTTCAAATAGGAGTTGTATTCCTCGAATCATTATTCGAGGTGATAAACGATGGAAATACTAACAATGCCAATGGTTTTACTTCAAAAACGTGAAGCTGATACCATAAGAAGACATTGTAAGATGTGCAAAAAGGTAACCGTTTTTTCCGATACAACGATTAGGAGACATAATGCGAACGGAAAATACATTTATCAGTTTGCTATTTTTAAATGTCCTAAAAACCATACTTGGAACAAGAAACTCGATATTTACAAGTCATATTCTGACCATGTTATTCCTGAAAACCTTATTCCCACTCAATTTGAAACGAAAATAGAGACCAAGAGATTCTCCATGCAAGGATTAAAGGAACAACCAGTCATTGAATTTAAAGTTACCGTTGTGGAAGGGAGCTTTCGCCTAGATCAAGCCTTAGCCAGCCATATAGAAGGATTAAGCAGAACTGAAATCATCCGAAAAATCAAGAACGGTACGATTTTATTAAACAATGAAAATACAAAACCAAGTCAAAAAGTGTATCTACACGACACGATTTTGATATTAAAAACAGATTAGATGAAAAATAGGAGCTTGGCGAATTTCCTAAGCTCCTTAATAACGCAATTTAGTTCATGTTAAGTGAAATTAATAAAGGTGCTTGCAACAGATAAGCTTCTTATTCAAGTAACGGAAAGCAAAAGTTGAAGGTCCAAGTATAATTTTTAAAGGGGGTGGTTCTAATGCCAAATCCAATAAATTATCAATGGCGAATAACAAAATACAATCCCGATTTCAGAGATGAAGAGGGGTATTATACTTTAAAAGTAGAATGGACTTGTCCCTCTGAAATTGGGAAAATTATTGGTGGAAAAGAATTTACTTTAAGTGAATATCATCTTGTTGAAGCAGCATATGTAAATACCGTAATGACATTTTTAAAGGAATGCAAAATTAGTACATTGAGAATTTTACAATTATCTAGAATAGATATTTCAGAAGAAATTAGTGGTTTTTGTTAAATGAGCAGGCATCTTTTTGAGAGTGTAGAATATATTTGTGAAGTATTTAAGTGAGGAGGATGAATATGTTTCAAACATTAGATGGTTTCTTTAAATTATGGAAATACGAAGCAGACGCTACTCAGAAAATCCTTAATGAACTTACTGATGAATCATTATCTCAGGAAGTAACACCTCAAAATTGGACGTTAGGTCGAATTGCTTGGCATACGGTAACAGCAATTGGCGTTGTGACATCTCGAACAGACCTTTCTTTTGATTCTCCTAATCAAGATTATCCAGTTCCAACTTCAGCAAAGTTCATCTCTGACAGCTATCAACAAGCAAGTAATGGTTTGGTTGAAGTAGTAAAAAAACAGTGGACTGACAACAGTCTTAGAGAAGTACAGGATATGTTTGGGCAAAAAATGTCAAAGGGAGAGATTTTATCTTTTTTAATTCAACATCAAATTCACCATCGAGGACAAATGACAATTCTTATGCGTCAAGCAGGTTTAACAGTTCCTGGTCTTTATGGTCCATCAAAAGAGGAATGGGCTATGATAGGTATGGAAGCCCCTAAAATGTAATTACAATTATTGAGCTTTGAGTAATATAAACAAGCAGTACAAACAAGGCTTTATTTGAAAAAAAGGGATCGTAATTTAACGGGGCTTTTGTATGAGTTTGTGAAAAAGTGTACATAAGCTAACGGGTGCAAGAGTTAAAGAGTCAGCCGCCGATTTGGCGGCTATTTTTGTTGATATCAACTAACGAAGCAGCTTAGTTCAAAATGAATTTTGGGAATATAACCCAAATTTATTTCATTTTATGGTAAGCTTAAGATACAGAAATTGTTATTAACCATTATAGTCCTGGCTATGTTAGATAACTTAAATGATATTAGATTAAACGATGCAAAATTAAAAATGAGGTGAAATTCTTGGAATTTTGGCTTTTCTTTACAATTATTATAGGTTTTTGTCTCATTTATTATGGTTATGAAAACAAAAGAAAATATGAAATTAAAAGAAAAACAATGGAATTTGAACATGAATTAACAATCAAAGAAATGGAATTAGAACAACAAAAATTGGCTTTAGAAATGAAAAAAATTGAAAATAAGAATTTTGAAAAATCGACTTTAGATATTAAAAAAAATTAGAGTGTAGAAAAAGGAATCTTGAACAAATGAATAATATTTCGAAAACAAGATTGTGAAATTTTATTATAAACAATTTATTTTTAATCAAATGGAAAACCGTCATTTTGAACAATCTTTTTTCGAGCTAACGGTTTTCTATTTGTTGGTGTATATGGGATTGAAGGCAGTTTTCTATCAATCTTTATTTTAAAGTTACACATATTTAATTCAATCGTTAGCACAAGGTTATCCTATAAACTGGAAGAGAGAGGGACGAAATGAAGAAACCTGTTAAGTGGGGAGCTATTGTTGTAGGTGCAATAATCAGTGTATGGATTATATACAGCATTTTTAGTGGGGCTCATATATTCAAAAACGGTTGGTAAAGCTGCCCTCAATGGGTAATTTTTTTGACCTATTTTCTATCTTTGATACAACTGGGTTTAGAGCTGTTTGACCGGGCGTTCATTTATTGAAACAGATATTATTGCTGTAGCTTTTGGATTATCAAAAATTTCGAAATCTATTTACTTAGTGGAATTAATGAGTCAATTAGTGGATGAAGTAAGTTTAAGAGTTTACAGCCTTAAAACGTACATTTTTACGTTTTAAGGCTTTTTACTTTTTAAGCTTTCCTCCTTACTAAAAAAAAATTAAGACTAATAGAAACAATAACATGCTAATGGAACCAGTTAGCCTGTTATTATGTGACGAAAAATTCACTACTGTGATAACAAGTAGACAAAAAGAACCGATTAGAGATAAATTTTTTTTTTATTTTTTTAAGCATAAATTTTTAAAGCATCATGTTTAACTATCTTTTGGAATAATAAAAGGAATTTAACTTAAACCGGAGGCTTATTTATGGATCGAGTTGAGGAAAAATACAAACAGCTATTTGGAAATGTAATACCAACTGCATACGCTACCGATCCTGATTTTCAGGACGCAAATTCCCATATGAAAAGATTATGGCTGGAAGGAGAATTAGCGGCCAACACTAGCTGTTAATTTCTCCGAAACTTGGTGTAAACATTTTTTTTACAGAGGTATGTGGAAGAAAAAATATTAGGAAACCACATTTTAGACAGATCTAAATTGCGGTTTCTTTTTATTTCAACTTTTATGTCCTTTACTTACTAATTTTTTTATTTGTAAATATTTCCAAATTTTAATGGATTTCGTCACAACAATAGTGTATGATACATAGTATAAATCAAATACTGTATGACATATAGTAATAAAAAATGAGGTGGGTGAATGAGTAATTTATTGGATTCATTAACGACAGAACTTAGGAGAGGAACGTTGACATTAGCGGTTTTAAGTCAATTACGAACCCCCCAGTATGGATATTCACTTGTTCAATTATTGGAGGGATCAGGAATTGCCATTGATCAAAGTACCCTATATCCTTTGCTTCGCCGATTAGAAAAACAGGAGCTGGTATCAAGTAGTTGGGATACATCTGAGAGTAGACCCCGTAAGTACTATGTTTTAAGTGAATATGGGTTAGAGATATTTTTACAGGTAAAAAAGGAATGGATTAAGAATTCAAAAGAGCTTTATAACTTATTAAAGGGAGAGGAAGAGGATGAATCTGATTGAGATTTATATTCAGGAAGTTACTCGAAGGCTGCCTGAAAAAAATCGTGAGGATATTGCACTTGAATTACGTTCAACCATAGAGGATATGCTGCCTGATGATTACAGTGAAAAAGATATAAAGGCTGTTCTTGAACAATTAGGAAGTCCAGTGACTTTCGCTAGTGGTTATCGAGATCGGCCCATGTATCTTATTGGTCCTCGCTATTTTGATGTATATATCACACTGTTGAAAATGATATTACCGATTGCTGCTGTCATTTCGTTAATCTCGATGATTGCCGAATACTTTATCGGATATGGCGGGGAAGAAGCGGTAATAAATGTTGTATTAAGACTTTTTGGTGAAGGAATTTGGAGAATCATTGAAGTAGGGATCCAAGTATTCTTTTGGCTAACCATTGTGTTTGCGATTTTAGAAAGAACAGATAAAGGAAAAGAAGAGCAGCCACTAACAGCAAGCCTTAAAAAATGGACTCCAGATGATTTGAAAAATATCCCGTATATCCCTAAGAAAAAAGCTATTTCCAAGTTCGAAGTATTTGGAGGATTAATGTGGACTGCGATCTGGGCGACATTTTATTTTTACGCTAGTCATCTTGTAGGTGTATACGAAGGAGGTAAAGACGGTCTTATATTTGTGACTCCAACTTTCAATCAAGAGGTATTGCTTCAGTATTGGCCAATCGTTGTTATGATGATCGCATTCGAAATAGCATTATCCCTTTATAAATTGATAAAGGGACAATGGAAGAAACGGATGGCAATATCCAATGCTGTCCTTCAGATCATTCAAACTATTGTATTTATAGTAATGGTAATAAACCCGAATCTACTAAGCAAGGATTTTATTATGTATATGATGGATTTATTTTCCATTACTGCTAATCAATTTAAGACCTGGATCGTTGGCGGTGGAATTTTCATCTTTATAATATCGACAGCTATCAATGTAGTAGATGGCTTTCGCAAGGCTAGAATTCGTTAATAAGTCTTTCCTATTAAAATATCAGATATAAGAAATTAACATTGGGGTTGCAGCGGCAACCCCTCTTTAGCGTGGAGTATAATGGGGTGAACCATTTTTTGTGAAAAAACAGAAGATTGACACTATGATAAATGATATATAAAATATTTTTATATATTTAAAGATAAAAAGATTGGGGCTATGACATGATTAAAACTGAGATGAACACCGTAGTAACTCTATGTCAGCTTCACACAGACCTATCGGGACAAGACATACAAAAGATACAAGAAGTGGTTCAAAACCTGCAATTAATTGCAGATTTAAATCAAGCAAATGTGTTTGTCGATTGTCAAACAAGAGAAAAAAAGCATGCTATAGTGGTGGCAGAAGCAGCACCTGCAACGGCCAGTTCTGTCTATAAAAATCCGGTGGTCGGAAAGTTTGCCTACGAAACGTTTGAGCCTGCTGTTTTTTATGCGCTTCGGACAGGTAAGCCGCTTTTTCTCAATCATGCCTTAACCCAGGAAGGGAAAAAAGTCGAACAAAGTGTTGTTCCGATTGTTGGAATCCATAACCAGGTGATTGGCGCGTTGATCATGGAGAAAGACAACAGTGATAAGCTCCAAAATCAAAACAAACTGAAAGCGCTAACAGAAGCGAATGAGACGCTTAGCGAACTCTTATTGGGAATGGCTGAAAATCGTACTTTTATCCCAGAAGTGATTGAGGAAGCACTATTCATCATTGACGAAGATTTACGGATTCAATATTCAAATCCTGCTGCGATGAATCTTGTTTTAGAAATGTGTTCGGAGGAATGTAAAAACGGCAATCTTTTTACTTCCTATTTTCCTAACCTTGCAGAAATATGCAGGCTGCCGGATGAACTTGTGGTCCAAGAAATCATCATTCAAAATAAAGTCTTTCAAATGAAAAAAATTGCTCTTGTGCAGCATGAGAAAAATAGCGGATCGTTTATCATTTTCCGAGACTTAACAGAGCTGCGCGAAAAGGAGCGGGAGCTTACCGTAAAGACCGTTGCCATCCGGGAAATCCATCATCGCGTAAAAAATAACTTGCAAACGGTAGCGAGTCTTCTTCGGCTGCAAATGCGAAGAGGAATCCCCGAAGAAAGCAAGTTTCATTTTATCAAGAGCCTTAACCGAATTTTAAGTATTGCCTCTGTCTATGAAATCATTTTATCTAATTCTGAAAATCAGGATGATGTAGAACTTGTTAGTTTAATAGAAAAAATCGGGAATATGCTGGTCTTTAGTGAAGATCATGAAGGAAAATTGATTTCGATCAACTATTCAGGCCCAAAGATGATGATTAAATCGAATCTAGCTGTTTCCGTTGCTCTGGTTATCAATGAATTAATCCAAAATTGTGTGAAGCATGCATTTGCGGAGATGACTGAGGGCCAAATTGATGTAGTCATCCAGGAGGAGGTTTCTGCTGTAAGAGTCCTCGTAAAAGATAATGGAATAGGCTATACTCCTTCCATGAAGCCGTCATTAGGACTTGATATCGTTAAAATGATGGTTGAACACGATTTATCGGGCCATTTTTCCATGGAAGGAACAAGGGAAGGAACGGAAGCAATCGTCGAATTTCCCCTTGAGAGGGAGGTTTAAAGAATGAAAAAGCGAATTATTGTAGTGGAAGATGAGTCCCTCGTCCGATTGGATGTTTCCCTCATGTTAAAGGATGCGGGCTACGATGTTGTGGCGGAAGCAGCTGATGGCGAGAAAGCAATTGAATTGGCCTACAGCCTTAAGCCTGACTTAATGATCATGGATATTAAAATGCCGAAGCTGAACGGTTTAAAGGCCAGTGAGATTATTTCTAACAAATTCAATATCCCAATTTTGCTGTTAACGGCCTATAGTCAAAAGGAATATATAGAAAAAGCGAAGAAAGCAAATATTTTAGGGTATCTTGTAAAGCCGATTTCGGAGGCTAACTTGATTCCGGCAGTTGAAATTGCTTTGAAGCAGGCTGAAAATGCGATTCTTTACAAAGAAAAAGTAGAAGAAATGAATCGGGAACTGAAAAACCGAAAGCTCGTAGAAAAAGCAAAAGGAATATTAATGAAACAATTGAATTTACCGGAAGAAATGGCTTACAATAAGATGAGAGACCTCAGCATGAAAAAACAAATGCCATTGGAAAAAGTGGCAAAGTACATTATATTGAAGTACCCAAGTTAGTTTACAAGTGAATAGCTGAAGCAATGGTGCTTAGTAGATTTTATTTTTTATAAAAATAAAATCTATTAGGCATTTTTTTATTAATTTGAGAGGCGGGTTTGTCGTGAACGAAGAGAAACAACGGTTTATACAGGAGTTTGTTCCAGGGAAACAGGTCACTTTAAGCCATATTATTGCAAATCCGGACCCGGATATGTTTGAAAAACTGGGGATCCAGGAGGCTGGGGCATTAGGGATATTGACGCTGACCCCAAGTGAGACGGTGATTATTGCCGGAGATTTAGCCACCAAATCGGCGAATGTCAAGCTAGGATTTTTGGATCGCTTTACCGGAAGTCTTGTGATTGTCGGCAATGTTTCAGAAGTGGAAATGGCGATGCTGGAAATCAACCGTTTTTTGCAGAATACGCTGAAATATACCCCGGCGGAGATCACGAAGTCATAGAATCAGAAAATAGAATTTTAAGAAAGGAGGAAATCTGATGACGAAAAAGAACCGAGCCATGCTAATCGGTTCCATAGGGGCGGGAAAATCGACGTTAACGAATGCATTGCTTAGCCGGGAAGTGCCTGCTGTCAAAACGCAGTCCCTGATTTATTATGATTGGATTGTAGATACACCAGGAGAATATTGTGAAAACCCGTTCTACTATAAAAATATAATGGCAACGGCATTAGAAGTGACCCATGTCTTGTATTTACAGGATGCGACCAAGAAGAAAATGATTTTCCCGCCAGGATTCAGCAGCGGTATCAATAAAATCCCCATAGGGGTCGTGACAAAAAGTGATTCAGACCAGGCTGACGTTGAACTAGCCATTTCTTTGTTAAAAAAGGTAATCGTAACCAAAGGTCCGATTGCCATTACCTCTTCCCTAAAAAATGAAGGAATAGAGGAGATCCGGAATCTGGTAAACTTTCGTTCGACACAGGAAATGAAGCAGTATTTGGAAGGAAATCCATCCGAATTTGTTATTTTTTAAATGAAAACCTTTACAATATCCAGAAAATAATTTATATTATGAATACAAATGAATTTAATGGCAATGGCGCCTCTTGTAAACTATCCAATTTGGGATAGTTTACTAGGGGCGCTTTTTGTTTTTTGGGGGAGTTGAGATGAAGTTCAAAGGCCCGCAAAAAGAAGAAATGATCAGTGCGGGAATCGATATCGGTACAAGTACTACTAAGCTGGTAATCAGCCGGTTCACGTTAATGAATATGGCTGGCGGGGCCCATGTGCCGCGAATTGAAATCATTGACAAACAGGTCCTCCATCGCAGCCCGATTTACCGGACACCGCTGCTTTCACCAACCACGATTGATATTGAAAAAATCGAAGACCTTGTCAGAAAGGAATATCAGAAAGCGGGTATTGAACCGAAGGATATTCAAACGGGGGCAGTGATTATTACGGGTGAAACAGCCACAAAGTCAAATGCAGAAGTCATGCTGCATCAGCTGTCTGACCAGGCTGGGGAGTTTCTAGTTGCAACAGCTGGTCCTGACTTAGAAGGAATAATTGCCGCTAAGGGATCGGGCGCCTATGAATATTCGAAAGATACGGGGAAGGTTATCGCCAATATCGATATCGGCGGGGGTACCGCCAATGTGGCCGTTTATAAATCTGGCAGACTTTGTGGAACCTGTACGCTTCATGTAGGCGGCAGATTAATTGAATGTAACGATAATAAAATCCAGAGTATTTCTCCGCCAATTAAGAATTTACTGAGACAATGGGATTCAAGGATGGTGGAGGGGCAAACCCAAAATCCATCCGCGATAAAACAAGTAACCGATTTTATGGCAGATGTCATTGCGCGGATGTTAAAAAAGGCACTCACAAACGAGGATCTAACGTTGCTGCTAGGTCATGAACCAAACTGGGTGGAAGATATTGAGGCAATTATGTTCTCAGGCGGGATAAGTGAATGCATTTATCGGCATGAGACTGGAACCGTACTGACAGACGGGTACGATGATATCGGGTTGATGTTAGCCGCCTCCTTAAAGGAAAGCTCAAGTCTTGCGGAGTGGACTTGGGTAAAGCCGCAGGAAACGGTTCGGGCCACAGTGTTGGGCGCCGGAATGCAAACGACTGAAATCAGCGGCGCAACCATTGAAGTTGATCATCATAAATTGCCGATGAAAAACTTGCCGGTTTACCAGATTCGATTCGAGGCTGATTTTAAAACGGAAATAAACCAATTATCCATGCGGATTGAGGAAGCTCTCGATCTCTATGACCCGCAGCGTGATGGACAGAATTTTGCGGTTTATTTTTCAGAGCTGCCTTACTTAAGATTCCGTGAAATCGATGAATTTGCTGAATTCATCCTCAAAGCAATGGAACAAAAACCGAATCAAAATCAGCCATTGGTCCTTGTGCTTGACCGGGATTATGCAAAAGTTCTCGGGCAAACACTCAAGCGGAAGGCTCCGGTGCAATCCATCATTTGTATTGATCAAATTAAAGTTGAAAATGGGGACTATTTGGATATAGGCCAAGTGCTCGAATCCGATGTTGTTCCTGTCATCATAAAAACATTAACATTCCAGAAATGACGAAAGGGGGCATTCTTATGAGATTAAAGTCCACCTATTTAGGTGCCGTCTATCAATTTACCTCACTAAAAGATTTATTTGCGAAAGCAAATGAAGAGAAATCCGGCGACCGCTTAGCAGGGATCGCTGCTGAGACGGTTCAGGAACGAATTGCAGCCAAACATGTGTTGAGCTATTTAACACTAAAAGATATTAGGGAAAATCCTTTGCTATCTCCTGAAGAGGATGAGGTTTCAAGGATTATCGAGAGTCAGATCAACGAACCCGTCTATCAATCGATTAAAAATTGGTCTGTTTCGGAGCTTCGAGAGTATATCCTGAACGATACAACAACCGGTGAAGACTTGAAACGTCTCAGCCGAGGTCTGAATAGTGAAATGATTGCAGCGGTGGCAAAGATCATGTCCAACCTCGATTTAGTCCATGCCGCCAATAAAATTGAAGTGTTAACCAAATGCAATATTACGATTGGTCAAAAAGGAGTCTTAGCCTCCAGGCTGCAGCCGAACCATCCGACGGATAATGTCGAAGGGATGATGGCCTCCATGAAAGAGGGGCTTGCCTATGGGATTGGAGATGCCGTAATTGGAATAAACCCGGTAGATGACTCCGTTGAAAGTGTCAAACGGTTATTGCATGCGACACATGACTTTATTCAAAAATGGGAAATTCCAACGCAAAACTGTGTGCTTGCCCATGTGACAGCTCAAATGAAAGCGGTCCAGCAGGGGGCGCCGGCAGATATGATTTTCCAAAGTATTGCCGGAACCGAAGCGGCGAATCGTTCATTCGGGATTACCGCTGCACTCTTGGAGGAAGCCAATGAAATGGCAAAAGTATACGGTACAGGAACGGGTCCACAACGCTTGTATTTTGAGACAGGTCAAGGCTCGGAATTATCTGCCGAAGCTCATTATGATATCGACCAATTGACATTGGAATCCCGAAATTATGGCTTTGCCCGTTACTATGACCCGTATATTGTCAATACTGTAGTCGGCTTTATCGGACCTGAGTATTTGTACAACAACAAACAAGTAATTCGAGCCGGTCTTGAAGATCATTTTATGGGAAAAATGCATGACATTCCAATGGGCGTTGATATTTGCTATACGAACCATATTAAAGCAGACCAGAATGACATTGAAGATCTTAGCGTGCTGCTTTCCACGGCCGGGGTGAATTTTATTATCGCTGCGCCAATGGGTGATGATTGTATGCTCAATTACCAGAGCTTAAGTTATCACGATGTTGCGACATTAAGACAGACGCTGAATAAACGGCCGGCACCATTATTTGAAGCATGGCTGGAGAAAATGGGGATATTTGAAAACGGGAAATTAAGTAAATATGCAGGCGACCCGACGATTTTTTCGCGATAGGAGGTGTAGGGTGTGAATCCTGAATTAGTGGAACAAATCACGAAAATGGTGGTTGAAAAATTGCAGACGAAGACCGCTGTTGGCGGTGCGGCGGTGGAAGAAGTTAAGCAACAGGCGAACGATAATGCATCGGCAAAAGTGGAAGTGAAATTTTGGAACCACCGGGCGAATCATGTTGAATCAGAATGCAATCAAAGTACGAGCTGCGTGGTGTCAGTCGAGGAAAAAGAAATACTTCTTGAACCAAAGCCGCCTGTAGGAATTGAAAATCCGATTAATAAGGAAGAGCTGGATCTGTTAATTAGCAAAACACCGGCAAGAATAGGCGTCGGCCGTGCGGGATTAAGACCCAAAACGGACACTTGGCTGAAGTTTCGCTTTGACCATGCGGCGGCAGTTGATGCCGTTTATGGTGATGTCGACCCGAAAATTCTTGAAAGCTTATCTTTATTAAAAGTTAATACAAGGGTTTCCGACAAAGAGGTTTATATCCGCCGCCCTGACTTCGGCCGAAAGCTTTCTGATGAGGCAAAGCAATTAATTGATCAAAAATGTAAAAAGTCTCCAACTGTTCAAATTATTGTTTCTGACGGCTTAAGTTCGAAAGCGGTCGAGGAAAATTTAGAGGATGTCTTTTTATCTCTTAATCAATCGCTTCAAAGCTTAGGGCTCGATGTCGGAACCCCATTTTTTATCGAAAAAGGCCGGGTGGCGGCAATGGATGATGTTGGGGAGCTCCTAAAACCAAAAGTGATTGTTTACTTGATTGGTGAACGTCCAGGGCTCGTGAGTGCGGAATCGTTAAGTGCGTATCTCTGTTACGAACCACGCCAAGGCACCATTGAGGCCGACCGGATGGTCATCTCCAATATTCATAAGGGTGGCATTCCACCGGTAGAGGCCGGCGCCTATATCGGAACGGTTGTGCAAAAAATATTAAAATATGAAGCTAGCGGTGTTTCGCTGGTACAAAAAGAGCAATAAGAGGAGGGTTAATAAATGGCATTAGAACGAATTCATGCAGAAATCTTGGCTGTTCGGATTATTCCAAATGTTGACCCTGCTTTAGCCGCACAGTTTCAGTTAAAGCCCCATCAACGGAGTTTAGCGATTTTTACCTCCACGATTGACGATGTCGGCTATACAGCTTTAGATGAAGCAACGAAACGCGCTGATGTTGAGGTTGTCTATGCAAAGTCCTTCTACGCAGGTTCCGCGCATGCCTCAGGGCCATTATCTGGGGAAATGATCGGCGTGTTGGCCGGTCCAAGTCCAGATGAAGTGAAAAGCGGGATGGATGCGGTGATTCAAACCGCAGAAAATGAAGCGTATTTTGAAGCCATAAATGACGAAAAAAGCCATGCATTGTATGCCCATGTGGTGGCAAGAACCGGTTCTTATCTATCAGCTGAGGCAGGGATTAATCAAGGAGAAGCACTAGCCTATTTGATTGCTCCGCCGCTTGAGGCAGTGTATGGAATTGATGCGGCGTTAAAGGCTGCGGATGTAGAGCTGGTGAAGTTTTTTGGACCGCCTTCGGAAACAAACTTTGGTGGAGGACTATTGACCGGGTCACAATCGGCATGCCAGGCAGCAGCAGATGCTTTTCGTGATGTGATTATCGAGATTGCGAGAAATCCACGACAGTATTAGATTCCCTATTTGATTGGCGGATAAATGCTGCTTACGTGTAATTTTATAAAAAACAAGAGAGAAAGGAGTGTCCCTGTTGCCATTTGATTTAGATCTCCAATCCATTCAAGAAATGCGGGATGCACTTCAGAAAGCAAAAGAAGCACAGCAAAAGTACTTGGCGTTTTCTCAAGAACAAGTCGACGAAATTGTAAAACGGGCTGCCGAAGCGGCTGCTGCCAAATCACTTGAATTAGCCCAGATGGCTGTCGAAGAAACCGGGATGGGTGTGGTCGAACATAAAAAAATGAAAAATGACGTCGGTTCACTTGCTGTCTATGAATCTATTAAAAACGAAAAGACAGTTGGAATTATTAACGAGGACCGTACAAAGAGAATCGTGGAAGTCGCCTCACCTTTTGGAGTGATTGCCGGGATCATTCCAACGACAAATCCAACTTCAAGTGCGATTTTTAAAGCATTAATCGCCTTAAAAACAAGAAATGGAATCGTTTTTAGTCCGCATCCGCGGGCAGTGAAATGCTCAGTTGCCGCTTTAAAGATTTGTTTGGAGGCAGCCGTTGAAGCGGGAGCGCCGGCTGGAATTATCGGGTGGATCTCAAAACCAACAATGGCAGCAACTACTGAATTAATGCGTCATCGTGATATTGATTTGATTTTAGCAACTGGAGGAAAAGATTTAGTCCGAGCTGCCTACAGTTCAGGCAAGCCTGCCTATGGGGTCGGTCCTGGGAACGTGCCCGTCTATATCGAAAAAACCGCCAATATCCAAAAAGCGGTCAAAATGATTGTTCAAAGCAAAACGTTTGATAACGGCACGATTTGTGCAACGGAACAGGCCATTGTGGTTGACAAGAATGTGAAAGAAATGGCCGTAAGGGAGCTTAAAAAGAATGGTGCCTATTTCTTAAATGAGAAGGAGAAATCACTTTTAGAAAAGGTGATTTCACCATTGCCAGGAAAGCTGAATCCGGCAATTGTTGGTCAAAGTGCTGTCAAAATTGCGAAATTAGCGGGTATTTCCGTTCCAGCCGACACAACGATATTAATTGCTGAAGAAACGCGGATAGGGAAGGATGTTCCTTTTTCCATTGAAAAACTGTCGCCGATCTTTCCAATTTATACAGCAGAAAGCTATGAAAGTGCAAAAGAGCTGTGTGTGAAAATCTTAAATTTAGGCGGGATGGGTCATAGCTTATCGCTTCACACCGATGATGACAAGGTTGCCCGTGAATTTGCGCTATTCATGCCAGTATCACGATTGATGGTGAATACTCTTTCATCCATAGGTGCGGTTGGAGCCACAACAGAATTGATGCCATCGCTGACACTTGGCTGTGGATCATTTGGTGGTAATATTACTTCAGACAATCTAACGGCCCGCCATTTAATCAATATCAAAAGAATGGCCTATGGAACAAAAGAGGTAGACGTTCCAAAACCATCCAGCAAAAGTACTGTTCCACATTGGGGTGCCAGCAACCATGTAGATGAGATTGTGAATCAGGTATTAAGCAATGTGAATGTATCGGGCCAGCTAGATCCGCAGGTCATTTCTGAATTGGTAAATCAAGTATTAAAAAAATATCAAATGAATTAATAGGAGGAATTTATAATGGCTAGAGAATTAACTGCATTAGGAATGGTGGAAACAAAAGGTTTGGTAGCATCCGTGGAAGCAGCAGATGCAATGGTAAAGGCAGCAAACGTACATTTAATCGGTAAAGTACATGTTGGCGGCGGGCTTGTAACGGTTCTTGTCCGAGGAGATGTAGGTGCGGTTAAAGCGGCAACTGAAGCAGGTGCGGCAGCAGCAGAACGTGTTGGAGAACTATTATCTGTTCATGTCATCCCACGTCCACACAACGAATTGGAGAGCATTTTACCAAAATTAGAAGTAGAAGTGTAAGTAGTAAGGAGCCAATTCGATGAACGAACAAGCCATTCGAACGGTAGTTGAAGAAGTGATTCAGCAATTGTTAAAAAAGGACTCCAGAGAAAGTACAATCCCGATGGCTGTCTCTGCCCGCCATTGCCACTTAAGTCAAACTGATTTAGAAACGCTATTTGGAAAAGGGTATGAGTTAACGAAAAAAGCGGACTTGTCTCAGCCCGGTCAATTTGCGGCCAATGAAACGGTGGTCATCGTCGGACCAAGAGGAAGCATTGAAAAAGTGCGAATCCTCGGTCCGGCCCGTTCTTTAACACAAGTGGAAGTCAGCAGAACGGATGCAGTAAAGCTTGGGTTGAATCCGCCCGTAAGGGAATCGGGCAATATTGCTGGTTCTGCACCAATTACCCTGGTAGGGCCCAAGGGAAGTATTTTTAAAAATGAAGGACTGATCATTGCCCAGGCTCATATTCATATGCACCCTGAGGATGCCGCTTATTTTGCCGTAGAAAACGGCGAATATGTACGAATCCGAACAGAAGGGGAACGCCCGGTTTCATTTGAAAAAGTACTTATAAGGGTTTCACCGAGATATCGGCTTGAGATGCATATCGATACTGATGAAGCTAATGCCGGGTTCATTACAAGCGGTCAGGCTGGTTTCCTTGTTAAGGATGGGGAACCTTTCGTAAAACCCCAGCCTGTTACCAATCTGGGATCACCTGAACAAAAGAAACCAAAAGAAGTTCATTTTCAAAAAAATCTCTTAACCAAAAGAGATGTGCAGGCATGGCAGCACGAGATGATTTCGGTTCACAAAGGCACAATTGTGACTCCAATGGCACGGGATGCCGCAAGAGAGTTGAAAAAAACCATCCAGGTTATGGATTAGTTTAAGGGGATGATTTTTTGATAGTGGGAACGGTGATTGGAAATGTGTGGGCGACAAGGAAGGAAGAGAATCTAACAGGATTAAAATATTTATTTGTCCAGCCGGAGCTTCCATCCGGGGCGCCTATCCTTTCACCGTTTATTGCGGTGGATCGGATTGGTGCCGGAGTCGGAGATAAAGTGATGGTCACAACGGGAAGTGCAGCGGCAAATATTATCGGTGACCATAGAATGCCGATTGATGCTGTCATTATCGGAATTATCGATTCGATTGATGTAGAAGGAGGTGCGTAAACGATGTCAAAGGCCTTAGGAATGATTGAAACTAGAGGACTGATTGCCTCGATCGTTGCCGCAGATGCAATGGTCAAAGCAGCGGATGTACGTTTAGTTAAAAAAGAAAATGTGGATGCCGGACTCGTTTCGATTTTAGTAGAAGGTGATGTCGGAGCAGTCCAGGCAGCCGTCGATGCCGGCAAGTATGCAGCTCAAAGTGTCGGGGTGCTGGTAACGGCGCATGTGATCCCCCGTCCGGATGAGGGAGTAGGGCAAATGTTGGCGCAGACGCCGAAAAAGGTCGAGGAGAAACCTAAACCTGCAAAAAGAGGTCAAAAAGCAAAACAAGAAGAGCCTCCAGCTCAAACGGAATAATTTTTAAAAGAATGGAGGAAGAAACATGGCGTTCAAACGTAAAAAAATTGCCGTGATTGGTGCAGGATTTACTGGTGCAACTGCAGCGCTGATGGTTGCGCAAAAAGAATTAGGAGATGTCGTTCTACTTGATATTCCGTCTCAAAATGATCCGACCAAAGGGAAGGCACTGGATATGCTGGAAGCCAGTCCTGTCCAAGGCTTTGATGCAAATATAACGGGTACCTCAGATTATGCGGATATACAGGATGCTGATTTGGTGTTAATCACGGCAGGACTGCCGCGGAAACCTGGGATGAGCCGGGATGATTTGGTTTCTACCAATGCAAAGATTATCGAGCAAGTCTCGGAAAATATTAAAAAATATGCGCCGGATAGCTATATTATCGTTTTAAGTAATCCCGTTGATGCGATGACCTATGTTTGCTACAAAACAACTGGTTTTCCTAAAAATAGGGTTATCGGTCAGTCCGGGGTCTTAGATACTGCGCGTTTCAACACGTTTGTTGCACAGGAATTGAATGTGTCAGTGGAGGATATTTCGGGATTTGTCCTTGGCGGGCATGGGGACGATATGGTCCCATTGGTTCGTTTCTCTTATGCCGGCGGAATCCCGCTTGATAAAATTCTCCCGCCTGACCGAATTGAAGCGATTGTGGAAAGAACGCGTAAAGGCGGCGGCGAGATTGTCAGTTTGCTAGGTCAAGGAAGTGCCTACTACGCACCGGCAGCTTCGATGGTCCAAATGGCTGAAGCCATATTAAAGGACAAAAAACGAATCTTGCCATGTATTGCCTATCTGGAAGGGGAATATGGCTATCAGGATCTATATTTAGGGGTTCCAACGATCCTTGGCGGCGATGGGATTGAAACGGTCATTGAAATTACGTTAACCCCTGAAGAAAAAACAGCCCTGGATCAATCAGCCCAATCTGTTCGCAATGTCATGTCGATATTGAAGACACTATAATATTTGGATAATATAACCTGTGAGTCCTTCTACAATTCTATATTAAACTAGAAACTACTAGTTTTGGAAATAGTCTTGTAGGGGGATATTGTTTTCGTTTAATATTTCCAGGAGATTTACTATGAAAGGGGAAGGGTTTATGGAGCAGGGAAACAACCATTTACAGAAAGCGCTGAAACCAATCCATCTCTGGGGTATTGCCGTAGGGATGGTAATATCCGGCCAATATTTTGGCTGGAACTATGGTTTTGAATCAGGCGGCACCATCGGCCTCGGCATTGCCGCACTGATTATTATTGTCTTTTATACGACCTTCATTTTTAGTTATTCAGAGCTTTCAACTTCCATCCCTCATGCAGGCGGGCCGTCTGCCTATGCCCGAAAGGCAATGGGGCCGTTTATGGGTTTTATAACCGGTTTAGCCTGTTTACTGGAATTCGTGTTTGCCCCTCCAGCGATTGCGGTTTCGGTTGGAGCGTATATCAATTTCTTAATCCCAAGCATTAATGCCGTTTATGCAACGGTCGGAATGTTTATTTTATTTATTTTGGTCAACCTCATCGGTGTAAAAGGTGCCGCTATCATTGAGCTAGTGGCAACGGTATTGGCACTAATCGGTCTCGCAATTTATTATGTGGCCGGTTTACCTCATATTCAATCATCCAATATCTTTAATGATATGGCTTTTAGTCATGGCTGGTCCGGTGTTTTGGGAGCGATTCCATTTGCCATTTGGTTCTTCCTTGCGATTGAGGGGGGAGCGATGGCAGCAGAAGAGGTGCGCGACCCGAAGAAGGATATTCCAAAAGGCTTTATTTCCGGGATTTTAACGCTTGGTGTGGCAACGATTTTAACTTTAGTCGTAACGGCAGGACTTGGTGGCGGTACCGGTAAACCGGCGGATTATCCACTTCCACAGGCATTGGCAAGTATTTATGGAGAAGGCAGCTTTATCCCAAAATCTGTTGCCATTATCGGTTTATTTGGTTTAATTGCCAGCTTACATGGTATTATTATTGGTTATTCCCGTCAAACGTTTGCCCTGGCTCGTGCAGGATACCTGCCTAAGTTTTTGTCTAATCTATCAAAACGCGGAGTGCCGCATTGGGGCTTGATTGTTCCTGGAGCGATTGGAGTGATCGCAGCAGGCTCAGCAAACTTTGCAAATGCGTTGATTATCCTATCCGTTTTTGGTGCGATTACGATGTACTGCTTAAGTATGGTTTCGTTGTTTGTGCTGCGGAAAAAAGAGCCGAACTTGGAAAGACCATTTAAGGTGAGCTATCCGGTGGTACCGGCGATAGCATTAGTATTGGGTGTTTTCTCTTTTTTCTGCGTGGTTAAATACAGCGTGTTAACGACAACTCTTCCATTGTTTGGAGTGCAGCTGCCTTTGGCGGGTGTGATTCTGACGATTTTTGGTGTAGCGATTGTCTATTATTTCTTAGTAGGATCCAAGAAACTTCGTCCAATGTCGGAGGAGTTTGTTTCCATTGAGGATGTGACTTCAGAAATAGGGACAGAGGAGAAAATAGGATAATGTTCAATAGAAAAAGATGTTCTATTGAGGTGTAGTCCTACCCCCGTCAAGCAGACAGTATATAAAAAGGTGCACTATTTAAGCTACCTTAGCCCTGAACTCTATAGGGCTAAGGTTATTTTAGCTTTTATATAAAATAGGGTTTAGCGATATTTTTCATTCTATCATCGCAGGATGGTTTTTTCAGAATATAAATTTCTTTTACCTAATTTCCCATTTGCCACCATTGTACCCAAGACATCTAAAACAGCTCGGGCTGCCAACAGGGAGGTTTTGTCACTGACATCATATGGAGGTGATACTTCCACAACTTCCATCGCGCACACGCCTTCTTTAGCGACAAGCTGTAAAAATTTCAATGCTTCGCGTGGTAAGAAACCGCCTGGTTCAGGTGTACCCGTTCCAGGAGCAAAACCAGGATCGAGACTATCGATATCAAAACTTAAATACACGGCTTTTGCATTCTTCCAGGCCGTTTCCAAAGCAATTTCAGCTGCTTTCTCAATACCCATCGTTTCCACATCTGTCATGGTTAAAATAGTAGTATTTCTTTTTCCAGCATTGGAATAGCCTTCACGTGGGCTAATCCATCCACCCTGACCCACTTGTACGAGATTTGAAGCCGGAGCATTCGGAATATTAGTGGCATGGAACCAAGGTGTACCATGCATTCTTTCATCCATATCCTTTTCACCCATGTCGATATGGCGATCTAAATGGATGATTCCAACGTTCCCGTCAACATTTTCGGCAATGGCACGCAAACACGGATAACCGATAGCGTGATCTCCACCAAAAATGATGGGCATGGTTCCCGAAGAAAATACATGTGATACGGCTTTTGTAATTTGATCAAAGCTTTTTTCAATATTGGCGATTGTAAATACATCACCGATATCCACCATATCTAGTGACTCTTTTAAATCAACACCTAATTCAAAAGAGAAGGAAGTAAATAAGCTAGAAATGCGACGAATCGCCTGCGGGCCAAATCTGGTTCCAGAGCGATAAGTGGTTCCAATATCAAAAGGAACTCCCATAAAGGCCACGTCATATTTTCCAACTTCACGAACATCTTCTAAATAAGGGACTTTGAGAAAAGTATTAATACCAGAATAGGGTGGTAAAGATCCTCTAGAAAAACAAGAAATCGTTCTATCTCCAATGGATTCAGCAGCTTCCAATCCGAATTCTAGTCCTCGTTTGATTTCTTCCTCTGCTTTCACTCTTGGAACTTCCTTTTCTTTTTGGGCGGCAATGACACCTAAAAGATCGTTTTTGGTTTCAGAGTCCAATCCTGTGCTCGGTTTGTATTTAAGTCCATGATTATCAAAAAATCCCATTTTATATTCCTCCTAGTAAAGTATTAAATGATTTACGTCCGGCTAAAAAATAGCCGGAAGAAATGAAGATTCACCAAAGACATAGAGGATTCCCATGCCTAAACTGTAAATCGCTGTAGCAAATGCGAAGCTTCGAAAGGCCATTTTATTCTTGAGAATACGTGTAAACCCGAAAAAACAAGCCAGGGCCAACAGGGTATGAGAAATCAACAAGCCGACGACAAACGCTAGAACCACGATGATCCCATGATCCAAATGACCGACGCTCGAAGCAGCGGTAAACAGCATCAATTGGGTAGGAGTTTCAGCGCCAATACCGTGAGCGATGCCGATGGCGAACGAACCGGTACGGGAGACGTTGATATTGATGCTGGAATCAAAACCTCGGTATTTCTTGAAATAACGACCAGTAACTAGGGCAAACAAATTATAAAAACCTGTAAATAAGATTCTCCATCTACTAACCATGATGGTTTCTTGGCTGTTTTTATAAAGAGAAAGCAATAAGAAAGAAGCCAAAATAATAAGTGTTACTCCAACAACCGGTTCCATCACGTTATCAACCCAAGAGGGGAGTGTGCTTCCGAACAGTACCGCCATTCCTCCAAGCACAATAATGACGACTTCATGACCCATTGCGTACCAAAAGGCCAAAATAAATCCCTTTTTCTGTTCTTTCTCACCACCTACCAAATCTGTGATGGCAGCGATGTGGTCCCAATCAATCCCATGCCGTAATCCCAAGAATACGGAAAGTAATATAAGGCCAAAGATTGCATTATCCACTTTAAAACCTCCCTGTAAAATGTTCATTTTGGACAAATTCTCTAAGTATTGTTATAGCTTCATCGACTGTTCGAGGTATTGTACGCAATTTGTGTCTAGGAAGGTTTATAAAGGGAAGTGACATCATCGGCAATCGCAAGCGCGCTTTTTCCATTAGTTTTTCATCAAGAACCAAAGAGGGTGACCCTTCCGCTAACAGACGGCCTTCGCTTAGTAGGAACAGATGATCCGCCCAGTTAGCTGCAAAATCGACATCGTGAGTCAGAACGATAACTGTTTTTCCAATAATGTGTAATCCTTCTAAAAGAGCGTATATGCTCCGATAACCTTCAGGGTCCAAGCCGGTAATCGGTTCATCTAAAACCAAAACATCAGCTTGAGTTACAAGTGCTCTAGCAATACCTATTCTTTTTTTTTGACTCTTGTTTAAATAACTTATGGTTTGATACTTCGATTCAAGCATGCCAACCATTCCTAGAGCCGTCTCTGCCATTTTAATTTTCTCTGCTTTAGGCAGTGATTTATTGATGATTCCAGCGGTTACATACTCCCAGACGGTTCGAATAAAAAGGGATGAGCGTAAATCTTGTTCTACAAATCCGATACGTTCTCGGATGAATTTTTTTGGCTTTGATAGAGTTTCTTCACCAAATAATCGAATGGATCCGCTCTTAAGTAGTAATACACCACTTAATTGATTAGCGAGTGTTGTTTTTCCTGAGCCGCTACTACCAAGAACCACTACTTTACTATTAAATGGCACTGCTCCTGAAATATCCGAAAGGCCTCTGTCGCCATTGGGAAAAACATAGGATAGATTATGAAACTCCAATGCATACATTCTAGGTAACACCATCCTATATAGGAAAAGATCCTTTACTTATTTGTAATACTAAATGTCTCATTAACTACTAAACCCAAAATTATGAATCGGCAGGAATACTTTTCTCCTGACTTTCCACTAACAGGTAATCATTATTCACATCATCAAAATGTAACTTTCGAAGCCGCTGACGGAAGAATTTTGTCAAGAAAAGTAGATAGACAAATCCGATTGCCATCCAGCTGATTCCTAAAATGAGCGCATGAATATTCAAATAGGACCATAGCCACATGATGAATGCTGCACCAATAAGCGGAAAAATAAGATAATGAATGGTTTCACCGAAAGAACGCTTACGATTCTTCACATAATAGTGTGCGATGACTGAAAGATTTACAAAGGTGAACGCAATCAAGGCTCCGAAATTAATAAACGTAATCGCTGTATCCAGGCTTAGTACAATTCCAAATAAGGAAATGAAACTAACAACTAGAATACTAGTGGATGGCGTTCTAAATCGTGGATGAATATAGCCGAATATTTTTTTCGGTAAAACCGAATCTCGGCCCATTACATACAACACGCGAGAAACACTCGTAACGGACGAAACACCCGAAGTAAAGTTCCCGATAATCATGACAGTAATGAATAAAGAGCTAAATAAGTTTCCACCGATCATTTTGACAAGTTCGAGTGCTGCAGAATCAGTGTTTTTGAAATGAAATCCTGGAAAGACAATCTGTGCCAAATAGGATGAACCGATGTAAATAATACCCATGATAAGCATCATCAAAAAGATGGCTTTTGGAATCGTTTTCTCCGGATTAATGGTTTCCTCCGACAATGTTGTGACGGAATCGAAACCTAGAAAACTAAAGCAGAGAAGTGATGCCCCGGCGAAGATGACAGAGACTGAAACATTTGAGTTAACAAAGGGATGAATGGATACAAGTGTACCTGAACCCATGCCTCCCAAGACGCTTTTGATGGTTAGGATAGCAAAAACGACAATAAAAAGGACTTGAGCGATAACAAAAATTTTGCTTGTATTTGCGGAGAAGTTGATCCCGATTAAACTGATGATGGTTATACCGATATTTAGGATGATAATCCAAAAAGAAAACGGAATGTTTGGAAATTCTGCGCTTAAAAAAACAGCGGACATCAGGCAGGTAATCATCGGCGTCAACAGATAATCCAACAAAATGGTCCACCCCACCATGAAACCGGTTTCAGAATTCATCGACTTTTGAGTATAGGTGTACGCCGAGCCAGCGATTGGATGTGCCTTCGCCATCTTTCCATAGCTGACTGCGGTAAAGAGAATGGCCATAAACGCTATCACATAAGCACCTGCAAGTACACCTTTTGAGCTCTCTGCTGCAATTCCATAAGTATTAAAAAATACCATTGGGTTATTCCAGGCTAAACCTAAAAAAACAACTTGTAACAATGTAAGGGATCTTCTAAGAGTTGCTTTTTCAGTCAAATTCATTCCTCCCTCGCTATCCTCGCTTAATTCTGTTTGGGCGTTTGCCCGTAATCATGTTTCTTCTTTTCTTTCCTTGGTTGGATGAACAACATATCTTTTCGATAGAGTTCGTTTTCTAATAGGAAAACAAATCTACCAAATTTCACCTCCTTTAAATTTACTATTCAGATAAATCTGAACTTAATGTATCATTATGGTAAAGCTTTGTGTTACACAAAGGTCAATAGGTTTTGTAATGGCATTTTTTATATCTTTTTTGTTTCTTTAAGGGGTGGGGTTTTTTGAAAGAAAGGTTAACAATCAGTGAAATGGCCAAGTTACGAGGGGTGACGACAGAGACATTGCGTCATTACGATCGGATTGATTTATTTAAACCGAAATATGTTGATACTCAAACAGGTTATCGATATTATTCAATTTTTCAGTATGAGATACTCGGGACGATCAAAGAGCTACGTCAAATCGGGATGAGTACGGATGAAATTAAACAATATTTCAATCAGCGAAATTTTAAGAAATCGAGGGACATTCTGAAAGCTAAACATATCGAACTTGTTTCTAAACTAAAAGAATTATCTGAGCTTGAGGAAAATATTCAAGAAAAAATAGCGTATTTGGACAGTGTTTTAAGTGAAGATTCTTTTCAAGAAATTACCGTTCGTGAAATAAAAAGCCGAAAGTTATTTACGTTAAATGAACATATCAATACGAATTTGGAACTTTGTTACAGTATTATAAGGTTAGAGACCTTGCTTACCGAGAAGGCTCCAATACTTGCCAGTAATCGCTTAGGAATCATAATTAAGGAAGCTGACATTAATGACCGACGTTTTAAGGATCCCTCTGTTATTTTTGTCGTAGCCAAAAACAATGAACAAATTCCAGAAAAGTACCTGAAAATGATTCCTGAAGGGTTATTTGCATGTATCCGTTATAATGGGGAGTTGTTAAGGAATCGGAGTAAAAGTTTGAATAAAATATGTACATATCTGGACCAAAAGGGTTACCGGATCACGGGTGATGCACTTCAAATCATGCATGTGGATATTACGGTAACGGATAATCCAAATGAAGTCATGTTTGAAATACAAGTCCCGATTCAAAAAGCTTGAAATTTCTGTATCTATGAAAGTTATATAATTATTTAGATAATCAAATGAAAAGAGGAGGCAGGTGATAAGGATACCCCTTAGTCACCTGCTTTCGTATTAATTTTGATCGGGTTGTTCATTTCAAATACATTTTCGTTGGGTAAGCCCCGTTAAAACAGGCTATACAACGACTGCTTGAATCTGCAAGATTTACATCAACTGCCTCTAATAACCCCTCTGTGCTTAAAAAGGCTAATGAATCTGCTCCGATAGATTGTCCCATTGCTCGTTCATGTTCGTGTTTGTTTGCAAAAAGTTCATCTTTGGTTGGCATATCGACGCCATAAAAACAAGGGTTTTTTACCATAGGTGAAGTGATTCTTACATGGACTTCCTTTGCGCCTGCCTGGCGGATCAATTGAACAATTCGCTTACTTGTGGTTCCACGAACAATAGAATCGTCAACAAGTACAACTCTTTTATCCTTAAGTATTTCATGAACGGCACTTAATTTAAGACGGACTGCTAAATCACGTAATTCTTGAGTTGGTTCAATGAAGGAGCGGCCCGCATAAGGGTTTTTGATGATTCCCATTTCATATGGAATTCCTGATTGCTGTGAATAGCCAATAGCCGCAGGAACACTCGATTCTGGAACAGCAACCACAACATCAGCTTGTGTAGGGTGTTCTTTAGCTAAAATTTGACCTAATTCTTTCCTGATGGCTAAAACACTTCTTCCATGAATCACACTATCAGGACGGGCAAAATAAACAAATTCAAAGGAACAAAGGGAAATCTCTCCTTTTTCAGCAAATCTTCCGGTTTTTATTCCCTTTTCGTCTACAAGAATCCACTCTCCTGGTTCAACATCTCTCCAAAACTTAGCATCAACTGCATTTAAAGCACACGTTTCAGAAGCCGCGATGATGGATTCACCAATTTTTCCGAGGCTAAGGGGCCGTAACCCATGCCGATCTAAGGCAATTAGCATTTGTTTATCTGTCATGATAAGCAAAGCGAATGAACCGTCGATCCGTTTAAGAACATCAGGCCCAGCTTCATCAAAATATTTTTTACTTGATCGTGCTATTAAGTGAGCAATCATTTCTGTATCAGTTGTGGTCTGAAAGATGGCTCCTTGTTGTTGGAGAACTTTCCGTTCGATATTAGCATTCACAAGGTTCCCGTTATGGGCAACGGCCAAATCGCCCTCACTATATTTAAAGACAAGGGGCTGAGCGTTTTGCAGTAAACTAGCACCGGAAGTGGAATACCTTACATGCCCAATGGCCATATTTCCACTAAGCCCATCAAGAATTTGTCGGGAAAATACTTGGGTTACCAAACCCATTCCCCTATGATGCCTAAATGTTTTCCCATCACTTGCAACGATGCCGGCACTCTCCTGTCCGCGATGCTGAAGGGCATGAAGTCCGTAATAAGTTAAATCCGCTGCTTTCGGGTGATTAAACACCCCAAATACTCCGCATTTCTCCCGCATTTCTAAATCCATTTGTATAAACCTCCCCATAGAACATCATTTCCTTATTTTTGTCGAGTGATAAATTTCTATCCTACTAATTTACTGTAATGTCAAAAGGAAAATTTTTTGGTTATTTAGAGTGGAAAACAGGAGAACATAAAATGATTAAAACGTTGGAGAAACTACAGCTGTAAAAAGGAGGAGAACACTGTGGAAGTAATTAAACCCGGCTCAACAATAGGTATTTTAGGGGGAGGACAGCTGGGCAGAATGATTTCACTTGCTGGGAGAAATATGGGATACCGCTTCATTACTTTGGATCCGACACCCGATTCACCTTGTGGACAGGTTGCTGATTTTCAAATCACAGCTCCTTTTTCAGAGTTAAAGGCTGCCAAAGAATTAGCGGATTCCTCAGATGTTATTACTTACGAATTTGAGAATGTTGACTCTAATGTAGCCTCCATCTTAGAAACAACTGCGTTAGTCCCACAAAGTAGCAAGCTTCTTAAAATAACTCAAAATCGAATTCGTGAAAAAAGCACCTTACAGTCGAGCGATGTGCCTGTTACCCCTTTCATGGTTATAGAAACTGAAAATGACATTACCTCGGCAATAGATTGTCTTGGACTTCCTTTTGTAATGAAAACAGCAACTGGAGGATACGATGGGAAAGGGCAATGGGTGATAAGAAGTCAGGATCAGATTTCCATTGCTATTGAGGCTTGGAATAAAGCTGGTGTAGACATGATCATTGAACAATTTATTCCGTTTAGCAAAGAATTATCGGTGATTGTTGCCCGAAATGCACATGGTCAAATGAAAACCTTTCCAGTAGCTGAAAATGTACATACAAATAATATCCTGCATCAGTCAATTGTGCCAGCAAGAATCACAGACGAACAACGAAAGGCGGCAGAAAGAGTCGCATTGAGAATCGCAGAATCCTTCCAAGTTGTGGGATTAATTGCCATTGAAATGTTCCTTACAAATGAAGGTGAAATTATTGTGAATGAGCTTGCACCTAGACCCCATAATTCCGGTCATTTTTCAATGGATGCTTGTATTACATCACAATTTGAACAGCATATTCGGGCAATATGTGGACTTCCTTTAGGCGATACTACCCTTTTAAGTCCGATTATAATGGTGAATATTTTAGGCCAGCATTTAGGTGCTGTGTTAGATAAAATGGATCAGCTTCCTTCAACTTCCAAGCTTCATTTATATGGTAAGAAGGAAAGCGTAGAAAATAGGAAAATGGGCCATATCAATTTTTTAGGTCCAACGATCGAAGAAGTGGTCCTGCAAATCAATAAACTTCAAATTTGGACATAAAACAGGTTGCCAGATGAAGTTTTATGGATAGGTATTGAAATTAACGAATAGCTGGGGCAGAGGAGTGAATTTAGTGGAAAAATTAGAACTGCTTTATGAAGGAAAAGCCAAAAAGGTGTTTAAAACATCAGAACCTGGAAAGTATTGGATTGAATATAAAGATGATGCCACCGCCTTTAATGGGGAGAAAAAAGCTCAAATTGCTGGAAAAGGAATGCTAAATAACGAGATTAGTACCATTTTTCTTAGTTTATTGAAGGAAAAAGGAGTGCACAATCATTTTATTAAAAAAATCTCAGCCACGGAACAAATCGTACAGCAAGTAGAGATTATCCCTATTGAGGTTGTGGTTCGAAATATAGCAGCAGGGTCACTTGCCAAAAGGCTGGGTTGGGAGGAAGGAAAGGAACTTTTACAATCAATTGTGGAGTTTTACTTTAAAAATGATGAGCTGGGAGACCCTTTCATTAACAATGATCATATAGGCATTCTTGGACTAGCTAATGAGTCGGAATTGGTTGAAATTCGAGAACAAGCCCTAAAAATCAATGAGATATTAAAAGAATTTGTTTTAAACAAAGGTATTATTTTAGTTGATTTTAAATTGGAGTTTGGGAAAACTCCTGCTGGCGATGTGATTTTGGCGGATGAAATCTCTCCGGATACCTGTCGATTCTGGGATGCCGAAACAAAGAAAAAGTTAGATAAAGATCGGTTTAGACGGGATTTAGGGAACGTCGAGGAAGCTTATCAAGAAATTCTAAGGAGAATTGGGGGTAGTATCAATGTTTAAAGTTACGGTATATGTAACATTAAGGGAGAGTGTTTTAGATCCACAAGGAAATGCTGTTCACGAGTCGCTGCATTCTCTTGGCTATGACGAGGTCGGAGATGTTCGAATTGGGAAATACATGGAGCTTGAAATAAATAGTGAGGATCAGAAGACGGCCGAAGAACGAGTAAGGGATATGTGTGAAAAATTGCTAGCTAACACTGTCATCGAAGACTATAGATTTGAACTTAAAAAGTTAGAAGGATAGGAGGGAAATAAGTTGAACTTTGCTGTACTAGTTTTTCCAGGTTCAAACTGCGATATAGATATGTATAAAGCTGTTTCAGATACGATTGAACAGCCTGTAGAGTATGTATGGCATAAGGAAACGGACCTGGCAAAATATGATGCAATCCTGGTTCCAGGAGGGTTTTCTTATGGAGATTATTTGCGTCCAGGGGCAGTGGCGAGCTTATCTCCCGTAATGGATCAAGTAAAAATAGCGGCGGAAAAAGGCAAATTGGTTCTTGGGGTCTGCAATGGTTTTCAGATTCTAACGGAGGCTGGGTTATTGCCAGGTGCGTTAAAAAGGAATCAACGTTTAAAGTTTTATTGTGACACCATTGATTTACATGTGGAAAACAACAAAACTCCGTTCACATTAGAATATCAAGAAAGCGAAACCATTCGTATTCCCATTGCCCATGGGGATGGAAATTATTATTGCGACGAAGAGACACTGAAGCATTTAGAACAGAATAATCAAATCGTCTTCAGGTATAAAGGAAACAATCCAAATGGTTCCATTTCTGAGATTGCCGGGGTGATCAATGAAAGAGGAAATGTTTTAGGTTTAATGCCCCACCCAGAACGCGCCGTTCATAAATGGCTCGGGTCGGATGATGGAAGGCGAATGTTCTCTTCTATTTTAAGTTACTGGAGGCAACAAAATGGCACAGTATAATGAACCAACTCCCGAGCAAATCGCCCAGCAAAAAGTCTATCGGGAAATGGGATTGACTGATGAAGAATTTGATAAAGTAATCGATATTCTGGGGAGGAGACCAAATTATACAGAAACGGGCATATTTAGTGTGATGTGGTCCGAGCACTGCAGCTATAAAAATTCGAAGGTAGTCCTTAAACGGTTTCCCACCTCTGGTCCTCACGTACTGCAAGGTCCGGGTGAAGGAGCAGGGATTGTTGATATTGGAGATAATCAAGCAGTCGTGTTTAAAATTGAAAGCCACAATCATCCTTCGGCCATTGAGCCCTACCAAGGCGCTGCTACGGGGGTTGGCGGTATCATTCGAGATGTTTTTTCTATGGGTGCCCGCCCGATTGCTTTATTGAACTCGCTCCGTTTTGGCGAACTGGACAACCCAAAAACCAAATATATTTTTGAAAATGTGGTCGCGGGAATTGCTGGCTACGGTAACTGTATGGGCATTCCTACGGTTGCCGGAGAGATCTACTTTGATTCTTCTTATGAAGGAAATCCCTTGGTCAATGCCATGTGTGTTGGCTTAATCAACCATGATCAAATTCAGAAAGGGGTAGCCAAAGGGATTGGCAATCCTGTTATTTATGTTGGTGCAGCAACTGGAAGAGATGGGATACATGGAGCTACATTCGCATCAGAAGAGTTGAGTGAAAATTCCGAAGCAAAACGACCTGCCGTTCAGGTGGGAGACCCTTTTATGGAAAAATTGTTACTGGAGGCAACTCTTGAACTTATTGCCTCTGGTCATGTGGTGGGGATTCAGGATATGGGGGCGGCTGGATTAACCAGCTCCAGCTCTGAAATGGCCAGTAAAGCGGGAAATGGCATTGAATTGAATCTTGATCTTGTCCCACAACGTGAAAAGGGAATGAGTGCCTACGAAATGATGCTATCAGAATCCCAAGAAAGAATGCTGGTTGTAGCAAAAAAAGGGAAAGAAGAGGAAGTAAAAAAGATTTTTGACAAATGGGGACTGCATTCTTCTGTTATTGGCCGAGTGACAGATGATAACCTACTTCGATTAATTCATAAAGGAGAGGTCGTTGCGGAAATTCCAGCAGACAAGCTGGCGGATGATGCTCCGGTTTATTGTAAGCCATCTAAAGAAGCTCCATATTATGAACAATACTCCTCTTTAGATCCAGCTGCAGTCATTGATGAACCTAACGACTATATTTCCGTCTTAAAGCAGCTGTTAGCTTCGCCTACGATTGCTAATAAGGAGTGGGTATATCAACAATATGACTTTATGGTTAGAACAAATACAGCGGTCATACCAGGATCGGATGCAGCAGTTGTGGCAATCCGTGGAACACGAAAAGCATTGGCGATGACAACGGATTGCAACGGAAGGTATGTTTACCTTGATCCATTCGTTGGTGGAGCCATTGCCGTAGCCGAAGCAGCTCGTAATGTCATATGTTCTGGTGCGGAGCCTTTAGCCATAACCGATAACTTAAATTTTGGGAATCCAGAAAAACCGGAAATCTTCTGGCAGTTTGAAAAGGCTGCAGATGGAATAAGTGAAGCGTGCCGTCAGTTAAATACACCGGTCATTGGCGGAAACGTCAGTCTTTATAACGAAACAAAAGGAGAAGCTATTTTTCCAACTCCAACGATTGGCATGGTAGGGTTAATTAAAGATATCAATCATATTACTACTCAGGAATTTAAAAATGAGGGAGACTTAATCTTTTTAATTGGGGAAACCAAAGCAGAAATTGGCGGCTCGGAATACCAAAAAATAATAACAGGAAAAATCGAAGGGCGTCCACCGAAAATAAACCTTGATTTGGAAAAGAATATCCAAGCTTTTACCCTCAAGGTGATTCAAGAAGGATGGGTCCAATCAGCTCATGATACGGCAGAAGGCGGTTTAGCAGTTGCTATAGCGGAAAGTTGTATTGGCGGGAAGATGGGATCAGAAATTCAATTAACAGAAGAACTTCGAGCAGATTTTAGCCTTTTTAGTGAATCTCAATCTAGAATTATTCTTTCTGTGTCAGCGGACCAGGCGGAAAGGATAAAGAAAATGGCGAAACAAGTAGAGGTACCAATAAAAGAAATCGGTAAAGTGAAAGGTAAGGAACTGTCAATTACTCATAATGGAAGAATGGTCATCTCGGAGCCGATTGCAGCATTGGAAGCAGCCTGGCGGAATGCTATTCCAGACATTATGCGTTCAGGATTATTAAAAAAGTTCAACATGCATGAAATCTCAGCAAATTTACCGTAAAGGAGAGAAGCAAATGAGTGATGCGTACCGTCAAGCTGGAGTCGATATCGATGCAGGGAATGAAGCAGTTGAACGAATGAAAAAACATGTAAAAAAAACCTTTCGACCAGAGGTGTTAACCGGATTAGGGGGGTTTGGAGCTCTATTTAAGCCAGACCTAACGGGGATGGAAGAGCCAGTTTTTGTTTCCGGTACGGATGGAGTAGGGACCAAATTGAAAATTGCCTTTGCCATGGACAAGCACGACACCATTGGAATCGATGCTGTTGCCATGTGTGTAAATGATGTCATCGTCCAAGGGGCCGAGCCCCTTTTTTTTCTAGACTATTTAGCCTGCAGTAAGATCAACCCCGAAAAAATTGAAGCCATCGTGAAAGGGATCGCAGATGGCTGTGTGCTGGCCGGATGTGCATTAATTGGCGGCGAGACCGCCGAGATGCCGGGAATGTACCAGGACGAGGAATATGACATTGCTGGATTCACAGTAGGTGTGGTGGATCAAAAACATGTTATTGATGGAACCAAAGTAAAAGAAGGCCAGGTCCTAATTGGTTTAGCTTCAAGTGGTGTACATAGCAATGGGTTTTCGCTTGTCAGAAAGGTTTTATTGGAGGATGCTCAGCTCACATTAGGTGACTATGTGGATGAATTAAAATCTGAATTGGGAAACGTGTTATTAGAACCAACCAAAATTTATGTGAAATCCGTCCTTTCAACCATACGGAAATATAATGTCTCTGGTCTGGTACATGTAACAGGTGGAGGCTTTTACGATAACATTCCACGGATTCTTCCAAAAGGCTTACAAGTTGAAATTAATGGTGAATCATGGAAGGTCCCGAAAATTTTTTCCTTTATCCAAAATGTAGGCAAAATTTCTGATTATGATATGTTTCGGACTTTTAATATGGGAATTGGCATGATTTTAGTCGTAGATTCTGTAGACTCCCGGGCCATTATCGAGCATCTACAATCGTTGGGTGAAGACGCGCATGTAATTGGTACAGTGCAAAAAGGAACCGAAGACGTCGTATTCAAGAAGGAGTAAGTATGAAGATAGCCGTTTTTGCTTCTGGTACGGGTTCTAATTTTACAGCAATTCTAGAATCCATCCAATCAAAAAAAATCACTAACGTTGAAGTGGTTTTACTAGTTAGCGACCGCCCTGAAGCCCTTGCTGTTCAGAAAGCTAAGGAAGAACTGATTCCTGTGCATACTTTTAGGGCCAAGGACTATCCAAACAAACAAGCCTTTGAAGAAGAGATTGTAGAAATATTAAGACAAAGGTATGTCGATTTTATCGTATTGGCTGGATACATGAGACTGCTGGGTCCTGTTTTACTACAAGCCTATGATAGAAAAATCATCAATATCCATCCGTCCTTATTACCAGCCTTCGCAGGAAAAGATGCCATAGGCCAAGCACTCAATTATGGGGTAAAGGTGACAGGTGTGACGGTCCATTTTGTGGATGAGGGAATGGATACAGGTCCCATTATCGCCCAGCGAGTCGTTACTGTCGATTCAGATGAGACAAAAGATTCATTAGTAAAAAAGATTCAAGGGCAGGAGCACCAACTATTACCAGAAGTGATTCAAATGCTTGCGAGTAAGGAGGCAGTAAAATGAGAAATCGCTATGGTGTTTACAGGCATAAGACATTTTAAACACTAGGAGGTATTAGCAGAATGAAGGTGTTAGTCGTAGGGGGAGGCGGCCGTGAGCATGCCATTGTTTGGAAATTGTCTAAAAGTCCTAAGATTAAGCAAATCTATTGTGCTCCTGGTAATCCAGGAATCGCAGAATTAGCGAAATGCGTATCTATTTCTGTTTCAGAGATTGAAAAATTAGCTGATTTTGCAAAAAATGAACAAATAGATTTTACTTTTGTAGGACCAGAGGAGCCTCTCTCAAAGGGGATTGTCAATTATTTTAAACAACAGGGATTAGCGATTTTTGGCCCTACAAAAGAAGCAGCACTGATTGAGGGAAGCAAGTCGTTCGCAAAAGAATTAATGATGAAGTATCATATTCCCACAGCAAAATATGCTGCTTTTACAAACTACGATGAAGCTTTAGCCTATGTTCGCAGTGAAGGAGCACCAATCGTAATAAAAGCAGATGGCTTAGCTGCCGGAAAAGGGGTAATTGTAGCAAAAAAACTGGATGAAGCAGAGGAAGCCCTAAATAGTATGATGAAAGAAGTCACATTTGGTTCGGCTGGAGCAAGAGTGGTCGTAGAGGAGTTTCTGGAGGGCGAAGAAATGACCTTGCTCGCATTTGTAAATGGGACTACTGTGAAGCCAATGGTTCCAGCCCAAGATCATAAGTCTGTATATGATGGTGACAAGGGACCTAACACAGGTGGAATGGGTACTTATGCACCATTACCTCATATTGATTCATTAATGGTTGAGCGGATCGTCCAAGAAATAGTCCAACCAACGGTAAGAGGGATGGCATTAGAAGGCTGTCCTTTTGAGGGGATTCTTTATACGGGTTTGATGCTGACGAAGGAAGGTCCAAAGGTGATTGAATATAATGCACGCTTTGGTGATCCGGAAACACAAGTAGTTCTACCACTTTTAGAAACGGATTTACTTGATATCTTAATGGCAAGCAGCTCAAGTGAATTGGAACATCTAGAGGTGAAATGGAAAAACAAGTCAGCAGTTTGCGTGATTATGTCTTCTGCCGGCTATCCAGGCCCATACAAAAAAGGCCAAGTAATTAATGGATTGGATCAGGTTTCTTATCCAACGATTGTTTTTCATGCTGGAACCTCTGAACAGGAAGGCGAGATTCTAACCAATGGCGGACGTGTTCTTGGGATCACTGCTATTGGTGACACTTTGAAAGAAGCAAGGAAATTGGCATACCAGTCTGTAGAAAAGATATCTTTTACAGGTGCTCATTACCGAACAGATATAAGTTCTAGGGCTTTGTAATTAACATGCTTGAATCTTATCAGGAAAAGGAGAGACATCAAGGGTGACTCTCTATTTTTGATGTTCAACATTTTTTCACATACGCTGGAAGCAAATCTATTAAAAATCTGGTTATGTATTAAAAAAGAGAATATCCAAAGACGTTCAAACATTTAAATTTCATCATACTGAATTTGAATGTGAGCTTACATTAGGAATCCTTATGCAGATTAATATATAAAAAAATGGACCAATCAAATAAGGTAGATTGGTCCATTTTTTCCTTCTGCAATTGGTGTCTAATTACCATTTTCATTCAAAAGAAGATGTAATGAGTGAAGGAACGGATGTATGAATTGTAAAAAGATTAGTTTTTTGAATTAGAGCGGATTGAAGGTTTTCTTCATACTTTTTGTATAATATAAGAATAGAAAATAAACTAGAAAAGGTGATAATATGAGTGAATTATCAGAGTTCTTATCCAATAATCATCATAACAATGTCGAGGAATTAAAAGAATTGCTCCGGATTCCAAGCATCAGTTCCTTATCGGAGCATAAAGAGGACATTCAAAAAGCAGCTTCATGGATTGCCAATGAATTAGAAAGCATTGGAATGGAACATGTTGAAATTGTTCAGACAAAAGGTCATCCGATTATCTATGGTGACTGGCTTCATCAGGAAAACGCCCCAACAGTCCTAGTGTACGGCCATTATGACGTACAACCCGTTGACCCTGTTCATTTATGGGAAACGCCTCCGTTTGAACCAACGATCCGTGATGAAAAGATTTATGCCAGAGGGGCAACCGATGACAAAGGTCAGACATTCTTACATATCAAAGCAGTCGAAACACTATTGAAATTAGAAGGTAAATTACCGGTAAACGTGAAATTTTGCATCGAAGGAGAAGAAGAAATCGGAAGTCCTCATCTTCCGCCGTATTTATCCGAAAATAAAGAGAAATTATCCTGTGATGTAGTCGTTATTTCAGACTCTGATATGTGGGACAGAGGTGTCCCTGCCATCACCTATTCTTTAAGAGGTCTTTGTGCACTGGAATTTACCCTTCATACCGCTAATTCTGATTTGCACTCGGGCATGTTCGGCGGGGGAGTCCAGAATGCCAACCATTTATTGGTACAGCTGCTTTCGACCCTTCATGATGCAAACGGAAAAGTAAATGTTGATCAGTTTTATGATGATGTAGTGGAACTTACTGATTTTGAAAAGGAACAGATTAAAGCGTTAGGATTTGATGAAGAAAAATTGAAAAAATCTTTAGGATTAACAGATTTAACGGGAGGGGAAAACAATTTTCCTTACCCTGAAAAAATCAGTTCCCGGCCAACATTAGAAATAAACGGATTATGGGGCGGATTTCAGGGAGAAGGAACAAAAACAGTTATCCCGAACGAAGCTCATGCCAAAATCACCTGCCGTCTAGTCCACAATCAAAACCCTGAAAAAATTCAGGAATTGATTAAAAAGCATCTTGAGGAACATGCACCAAAGGGATGTACGGTGAAAGTGTCTCTTGGCGATACGGGAAATCCATTCTTAACGCCGATCGACAGTCCGATGATTCAAAAAGCGGCTGAAGCTTATGAAACCGTTTATGGGAAATCGCCGGTTTACAAAAGAGAAGGTGGTTCGATTCCGATTGTATCGGATTTTAACCAATCCCTAAGTGCTCCTGTTGTCTTAATGGGATTCGGTTTGCCAGATGAAAATCTTCATGCTCCAAACGAACATTTTAATTTGGAAAACTTTGATAAAGGGATCTTAACCATCTGTACCTTTTTAGACCTTCTTAAAAAGTAAAATAGTGCCTGTCACGAATACAATATTCAGGTAGTGACAGGCACTATTACCCATTACTGGTTCAGTAGATGAAAGTAGAAATGGAGAATATGAATAAGTTCAATTCGTAAAGGTGCGCCATTTTTGGTGCACCCTTTTTTATATAATTCAGTTTGTAAGGCAAAATCATAAATAAATGAGGGGGATAATTTATGAAGAGATATACCTATATACTATTCGTGCTAATGATCGCTTTTGTTGCTGGGTGTTCATCTGAAAAACCATCAAACAAAACCAAGGAAAAAGAAGAAAAGCCGAAAGAGCAAGTAGACGTGGACAAAGGTCTTTTGAGTGTAAAAATTACTTTGCCAGCTTCCATGTTTGAAGATCAAGATATAGACCAAGTTATCGCAGATGCTAAAAAAGAAGGGATAGAAGTAACAAAAAATCAAGATGGTTCCCTTACTTATAAAATGTCAAAAGCGCAACATAAGAAAATGATGAAAGAAATGAAGGAAAACATCACCAAAACTGTTGAAGAAACAAAAAACAGTAAAGACTACGCCTCTATAAAAGATATAACATATAACGATGATATCTCGGAGTTTACTGTTGAAGTGGATAAAGCAGCTTATGAAAACAGTATGGATGGTTTTGTGGCCTTGGGGCTGGGGATGTCCGGCATGATGTATCAGCTATTCAATGGTGTAGACCAAAATGATTATAAAGTAACGATTCTCTTAAAAGACCAAGCTACTCAAAAAGTGTTTGACCAAATCGTTTACCCTGATGCCTTAAAAGAAGAAAGTGACCAACAATAATATTTTTTAAAATTATTTGAATTAATAATCGAATTATCGGGAGTGGAAACCATGAAAAAAAAGGGAAAAAGAATACTCGGCTTACTTTTAACAACATTAATAACCATTATGGTTCTTGGAGCGTGTGGACAGGATACGAAAGATATCTCAGTAAAAGAAAATACAGGAAAAAATGAAACATCTCAAAAACAGGATGAAACGCAGAAAGAGGAACAAGCACCCTCTAAATTAGGTTCTCGTACCTATCCAGTGCCATTTCAAAAAACGGCCACGATCGATGATGAATTGTACAATGATCAAGGTAATGCTTTCCCGATTAAATTTGATTTAACGGTTGAAGAAGTTACACGTGGAGATGCTGCCTATCAAAAACTAAAAGCTATGAATGAATTCAATGAACCTGCACCACAAGGATATGAATGGATGTTAGTGAAAGCAAAAGTAAAGTTTGTTAAATCTGAAACCCAAGACTTATCTTTTAACATTGATGGTATTATGAATTTTGAAATGGTAAGTGAAAGTGGAGATATTTATAGTGGTGATATATATGGAACAACCGAACCGGCATTTAGTTTCGAAATGTATGTCGGGAATGAAAAAGAAGGATATATTGCCAATTTAGTGAAAACAGGTGAAAAAGCACAACTTCGTTATGAAGAAATGATTGGTGGTCAAGTTTTCTTTAATTTACAATAACAACCCTATAATAAAAATGTAAAAATGACTCATTAACCTAGAGCAAATGGAGATCACTATAAAAAGTGGGGATATACCAAAGAATTAGCTCAGTTCACCGTGAACTGAGTTTTTTCTATAAAGGTAAATAAGTAGAATGTAGTTTCATATTATATCAATTCCATTTTATCATCTGGTTCATTGTAGTTCCGCTAACTAGAATGATAGTGTAGTGACTAATCCATAGATTACCAATGATGTTTAATGTAGTATAATTTTAGTGAATATTTTACCTTTTTGAAGGTGATTTTTTGATCTATGTCTTCTCTAGATAAACGAAAAATGGAGGTAATAAATATTGAAATCACTGAAACGAATGCTCTATGAATTAACAATGGATAAAGACTTTGTCGCTTTAAAATTCCTGATTGATCGTCCGAATGTCTTCCATGTCGTTGGGGCTACCCATTTAGAAACATGGCATTCAAGGTTCTTATCCTGGCTTTTGGATCCGACAGAAAGACATATGCTAGGCTATTATCCTTTTCAGAGATTCTTAATGGCCGTTGCCGAATCGGCTGATGAAAATTTAGACGATATTACCGATATAGCAATGCTGAATGTGAATCAATTCAGAAATCCTGAGGTCATAGCTGAGAAGGATCTCAACAAACTAGATATCGATGAGGAGGAAACAATCGAGGAAACAGAAAAAAATGATGACAAAGGAAGGCTGGATGTCTTTTTTAAGGTAAATATCATCGATGAAACGAATTCTACCGTGGAAAAAAAGTTAATCCTCGCCGTTGAGCAAAAGGTATATGCAAGAGTAGACGTGAATCAATGCAATAAATACTTAAGAAAGTTCGAACAGAAATTCAAAGAAGAAACGTTCATGCTTGTAGGCTTGGTACCAAAAAGCCAAATTAAAGAATCAAATGAAGCTACATTTGGCAGTTCAAAATGGTTTGGGATTGATTATCAGCAATTAGTAGACATTGTTCTTATGCCTTGCCTGGAAAATCCTGATTTAAGTATTTACGCCAAACCCATCATTCAGCAATATGTAGATGCCTTACGGATGCCTTATAAAGGAAAACGTGAAAAATTGGCTACAATTGAAGAAGAACGCACGCTGGTTCGCTCCATTTATGATCGCTTTGAAGATGTTTTTAAAGCTATTACGAAAATATCAAATGAAGAGGACAGTGAAGAAAGAAACTATGTTAACACTATCGTGAACGAAACCTACGGTGAAGTTTTTAGAACCATCAAATGGATCCTTACCGAGGAAAACGATGTAGAGGAGGTATGGAATTTTTCGACACCATTCCAAAGAAACATTTTTAAAAGATGGGACGAACTAACTATCGTTATTAATTATGAGAGTGAAGGAACAGTTATTAATGGAGAAAATGTTCCAGAACTTTGGAAAAAGACTTTACAGTGGATTGAAGAGCATAAACTCCCACTTCGTCAGCTTGTTGAAGAAGGCTTTATTCTTGGAGCCGGAAATAAAGGAAAGCGTTATGCCATTGCGTTTCAGCCAGTCCATAAAGACAGAAAAAAATTCGCACAAATTCATACATACGAATCAATTATAACCGGTGAGACTTACTACATTGAAACCAAAATTAATCCCGAAAGTTGTATGAAAACCATTTCTAAACTACTAAAATCTTTAGGTGTAGCGGTAGAAACTCCACTGCTAGAAACGGTGTAAATTCATAGGGACGGTTAACTAAGGAGACAGTCAGAAGTTTTACGCGTAAAAAGGCCCGACTAGCGTAGTAAGAGAGTTGGGAGGGGTTTTTCTTCTATTTCTGAGGACCCTAAAGTAATTGTAGTGATTAGAGTAAATTCTTTTCTGAAGGGCCAAGTGCAATTAAAGAGAAACACGTTCCTACATTTAAGGTAAGTAAGAGGGGAGAATCTATGTTATGAAAACTGTCAACCAATGGGTGGATCATGAACATATAAATTGGGTTCGATTGGAAATGTTATTACGTGAAACGATTCAGGGTATCCCAAAAGAAACAATGAAGATCAGGAAATTTTCCGAAGGTTATTCAAATCATACCTACTTACTGACATTTGGGGATTGGGAAGCTGTGTTAAGGAGGCCCCCATTCGGTGAAATTCCAACGAAGGCCCATGATATCAAGCGAGAATATACGATTCTTTCAAGATTGCATGGAGTCTACCCTCTCGCTCCAAAACCTTATTTTTATAAAGAAGACTCTGCCATTATGGAGAGACATTTTTATCTGATGGAAAAAAAGCAAGGGGTAGTAATCAATCAAAGTATTCCTGAGATCTATGGTTCCTCTGAGCTGATTGGACCTTCCATTTCAAAAAGTATTATTAATAGTCTAGTAGAGCTTCAACAGGTAGATTATGAAAAAGTGAATTTAATGGATATCGGGAAGCCGGAAGGATTTTTAGAAAGGCAGGTTCATAGCTGGATCAAACGCTACAGTCTAGTCAAGACGGATGAAATAGCAGGTGTAGCGGAATTGGAGGCCTGGCTGATCAAGCAGCGGCCGGAAACGGTCGATTCGACGATTGTTCATAACGACTTTAAACTCAACAACCTTGTTTTGGATCCGCATGACCCAGGAGTGATCAAAGGAGTTCTTGACTGGGAAATGGCCACTATTGGTGACCCGATGAGTGATATCGGAGCCCTGTTAACCTACTGGGGGGAAGCAAGCGATCCCGACATGGGCATTTCAGTGGTTACAAACCAACCAGGTTTCTTTTCAAGAAGGGAAATGGCCGAACGGTATGCTCAAGTGAGTGGTCGTGATATCACAGATATTGAATATTATGTGGCATTTAGCTTTTACAAGCTTGCCATTATCCTACAACAGCTTTACTACCGCTGGAAAAAAGGCGAGACAAACGACGTTCGGTTTGCAAAGATGAATTTTCCCATTGCCAATTTATTTGATTTGGCGAATTTAACAAGGACAAATAAAATATTGTGAAAATGCCGTAGGGACGGTTCTCATAGTTCAAATGATTTTAGGTGAATTCAGACCATAACTTCAAAAATCTTTAAATAAGGTTAAGTGACACTACTAAAATTGAGTTAGTGGCTCCTAATTCTAACAATATTTTTATTTAAAGAGTGTGCACGATTCAAAGAGTAGTGATGAAGTAACTAAGGCAGCCGATATTATTGAATGGCTGCCTCTTTTTATTTACCAGCAGGAAGAAGAGACCAATTTCCACGTGGTTAGTTCAGACTAGAAGAACCGTCCCCATGTCCCCTTTTGTTATTCTATTATTTTTTTAAAATATAAATTGTTCTTATGTTAGTATCACAATTATTTCTAGAACAAGCGATTGCTTCCGAAAAATTGAAAATATTAGGTGATTCAAAAAAGCTAAATGAATTATTGAGCCTGTTGGATGACTTTAATAATACAAGTTAATATTGTAACTCCATAAGTTCTCGCCTAAAAGAGGTTGAGAGAGTGATTTAGGATAAAACTAGTTTAATATATTCGTTTTATACTTTTAAAATAAAGTGGTCAAAAGAGTCTGAAGGTTATTTTCCAGCCGGTGTTATGAGGGGGGAGAGTACGGTCCTCGAGACTTAAAGACAACACTGTGCTTTTTTGACCTCGAAAAAATCCCTTAACTGGTAAAAATAAACACAAAAAGAGTTTGACAATTATGAAAATTCATATTAGACTAAAAACTGTAACTGGTACGTATAACCTAATGGGCTGATGACCGCTATTTATTACATAAGGATATTCGTATTTATTCACACCATTAGGAGGCATGAACTATTGGATTTTTTTAGAAAGAGAGAGGATAGCCATGCTAGATGAAAGGAATGTCATCCCTCTATATTACCAGCTGAAAGAAATATTAAAGGAAAAAATCAAAGATGGTTCATGGGAGGAAGGATTAAAGGTTCCATCCGAGAGAGAACTAATGGAAACCTACAGCGTCAGTCGTGCCACTGTCAGAAAAGCTCTAAGTGAACTGATGATGGAGGGTTTGATTTACAGTAAGCAGGGTGTTGGAACATTTGTATCCAAATCGAAAATTGCTCAGAATTTAATTGGCGAGTTGAGTTTTAACCGGCAAGCCATACTTCATGGATTGATCCCAAGTTCAAAGGTTGTTTATGCAGCTTTAGAATCACCTACACCTAACCGCATAATGGATATTTTCAAATTGAAAGAGAACGAAAAAATCCATAAAATCATCCGAGTTCGTTTAGCTAACGAGTCCCCATTAATATTAGAAACACTTCACATCCCACATAAATATGCACCAGAAATATTACATCAGGATTTAATGAATATTGCAATATTTAATTACCTAGAAATGGATTGTAAGCTGACTTTTACACACTCCACCCTGGAGATTGAACCTGTGGCAACTAATGATTTTGAATCAAGATATTTGGAAATCGATATCGGTAAGCCAGCACTATCGTTGGAGCGCGTGATTTACTTTCAAGATGATGCCATAGCTATTCAAAAGAGAATCATGCGGGGGGATAGAGGAAAGTTTTCCTTAACTTTAGGGGAAAGCTTACAAAAGAAAGAGGATTATCTAGTAGGAATTGAATTTAACCAGCAGCCTTAACCTTTAGAAAAATAAAGATAAAGAAGGGAAGAGTGAATGGATTCAAAAATCAGAATTCTATTCAAATTATTTATCACTTTTTTAAAGATTAGTCCCATTACCTTTGGCGGCGGTTACGCCATGACTACTTTAATTGAAATAGAAGTTGTCAATAAAAATAAATGGATTAAACAAGAAGATATTATCGATGTTTTTACGATTGCTCAAACCCTACCTGGAGCTGTTGCAATAAATTCTGCAATGTTTATAGGTTACCGTGTAGCAGGCTTTACAGGAGCAGTGATTTCATTAATTGGCATCTTATTCCCTACCTTTCTCATAGTCATTCTTGTTTCGTTTCTATTTTTTTTCTTCAAGAATGACCCTGTCATAAAAGCTGCGTTTAATGGAATTGGGGCTGCAATCATTGCTTTGATTCTTTATGCAGGAATAACGATTGGAAAATCGGCGATTAAAGGGAAAACTACTTTTTTAATCATGTTTCTAAGCTTATTACTTCTGCTAATCTTTCACATAAATCCAATTTTAATGATTATTGGCGGCGCTCTTGTTGGACTGATTCAACTGAAACCCAAATCTGAAGGAAAGGAGGATGTAAAAATTGCTTCTAGTGAAGAGCAAAAGTTTATTTATAAAGACAATTAAAGAGGAAAAGCGATGATGTATATACAACTATATTGTGGTTTTTTTCTAGTAGGATGTTTTTCATTTGGCGGCGGTTATGCCATGCTCCCGCTCATTGAACGACTAATATCCAGTCATAATTGGATGTCGCCCGGACAGTTTGGAGAGGTAATTGCATTATCAGGCATGCTGCCAGGTTCCATTGGAACGAATGCCGCTGTTTTTGTTGGCTACCGAACAGCCGGAATAGTTGGTTCTATAGTAGCAACGGCAGGGATCATCTCACCATCTTTAATACTGGTTGTATTCATCGGGAAATTTTTTAAGCGCTTTCAAAGTAATGAATCAATTGTAAAAGCATTAAACGGTTTAAGGCCAGTTGTTGTTGCTTTACTAATCTATTCAGCTATTAAATTTGCTTTTTCCATGGATATTGTTAGGTCAGTTTCTCTGGAAACGATTAATTTTTCGTTAATGTTTTTTATAGCTATGTTTCTCTTAATCTATAAAAAAATTCATCCCCTGTTTCTTATCCTCTTATCAGTTTTAGGAGGAATAGCATTTTTATAAGGATCACAGGCAGAAGTATTAAAAAAAGGTTTAAAGCTAGTGCTTTCTCGGTTGGGTTGGTGACAGGAAAAATTTAAAAAGGGGTGAAATTTCCAATGCCTATTCAAGGACTATTTGATCTCTCTGGGCAAACAGCGATTGTCACAGGTGGTGGAAGAGGCTTAGGCCGCCAAATTGCCATTGGGCTGGCAGAAGCCGGCGCAGATATCGTTCTTTGCTCCAGAAACGTTAATGCTTGCGAAAAAGTTAAACAAGAAATAAATGAGATTGGCAGAGAGGCCATTGCTTTACCAGTGGATGTTACTATTCCAGAATCGATTGACAAGCTAATTGATGACGCTGTTTCTCATTTTGGAAAGATTGATATATTGGTCAATAATAGCGGCATAGGTGGCCGATTTCCTGCTGCAGAAATGCCTTTAGAAACTTGGCAAAGTGTCTTGAATACGAACCTTACAGGTGTTTTTCTAATGTGTCAGAAAGTTGGCAGAACCATGATTTCTAATGGTTATGGGAAAATTGTCAATATCGGCTCGGCAGCAGGTTTTAAAGGAACAGAGCCTTATTGGCTTGATAACGTGGCCTATAACACTAGTAAAGGTGGACTGGCGATCCTTACAAAAGACCTTGCGGTGAAATGGGGGCCATTTGGTGTTTATATAAACACAGTAGCTCCGGGAACGTTCCCTACCGATATTAACAGGGATAAAATTGCAAAAATTGGTGATAGAATGCTGGATAAAATTCCACTTCGCAAATTTGGCGGTGAACACGACCTTATAGGAGCTGTATTATTTTTCGCCTCTAAAGCATCCAACTTTTGTACGGGTCAAACTCTTCCGATTGATGGTGGAATAACAGCGAGTTAAATGTAGGTGAAATGCCCCTTTTCTAAGTTCTCAAGGCTAGTGATAGTTTAGATTTTAATAGGACCAAGGAGGAATCCGAATGAAAAATAATTTAAACGAAACCGTGCAGATTCGGGAAGAGATGGCAGCAACGGCAACGAAGCCCAATATATATATGGGGGCACCAGTGGAAAAAGTAACGATGCAAAATGGCGCCATCATTAATAAAGTCTTAGCGAAGCACTACTCGGAATCAGCAGGGCCTTCCATTACAAAATTGACGGACAAAATAACGGTACTTGAAAATTTCTCATTAGAAAACACTGTCATTATTGATGGAAAAGAAGGGGTCATTGTTTGGGACACCGGTTCCAATATGGGGATTGGAAAAAAGAAATATCAGGCTCTTAGAAGTGTAACTGATAAACCGATTAAGGCGATTATCTATTCTCATAACCACTACACCAAAGGGGCAAAAGCCTTTTTGCTAGAAAAAGCGGATGAAGAGAGTATTCAAATTATCAGCCATCCAGATGTACATAAAAACATTGTCAACTCAACAGCTGAACTTGGTAAGGCTATTTCCAAATCAACCGCGCAGCACTTCGGGTTGTTCCTGCCAAGTGAAGGACCTGATGCACCGCCTGTCACCTATGATGGCGGCAGTGATGCTGACAAGTCCTCTGGATATGTAAAGCCTAACTATGGCGTTGGGGATGGAGAAGAACTGACAGTCGATGGTGTGAGAATGCAGTTTTTCTATTCTCCTGCGGACACTTTTGATTCGATAACTGCCTGGCTTCCAGATTACGATACGGTCATTACCAACAGTATTTGGCATGTTCTTCCAAATATGTATACCTTACGTGGACAGCCTTATCGCGATCCGGTTTATTGGATTAAAGGAATTGACCAGATTCGCAGTTTAAGGCCGCAATATCTAATCACAACTCATGGCAGTCCTGCGATAACAAGAGAAGCAAGCTATGAAATAGCTACGGCATATCGTGATGCGATGTCGTTCATCTATTGTCAAACCATTCGATGGATTAATAAAGGGTTGAAACCGGATGAAATAGCAGAGGAAATTACCCTGCCTGCACATCTTTCACAGCATCCTAGATTAATAGAAGTTTATGGTGAGTTCAAGCATCAGGTTAAAGGTGTATACAGTGGTTTAATTGGCTGGTTTAGTTTAGATGCAGCCGACATTAATCCCGTGCCAATCTCCTTTAGATCACAGAAAATTATTGAGGGCTATGGGGGAATACCTAAAGTTCTCGAGGCTTGCAGGGAATCTATTGAGAATCATGAATTTGCATGGGCAGCGGAATTGGTTACACATGTGTTGAATGTAATGCCTGACTTGAAGGAAGCACGGCAAATCAAAGCCCAAGCGTTAAGGGAAATGGGGCAATTAACACCAGCCCTTTCCTCAAGAGGATTCTACCTTTCACAAGCACTGGAACTTGAGGGGAAGGTGAATCTATCTAACATCCCTAATTCTTTCTCGAAAAATTACGATAAAGAAGCAGCACAAAAGTATCCAATCGAAACCTCTATCAAGCTGCTGGAGTTTAAAATTAACCCAGAGAAATGTAAACATATTGATCGAATATTATCCATTGAATTTTCCGACCAAAATCAAACGTTCGGTTTGCATGTAAGAAGAGGGGTGGCGGAATTTAGTGATTCTCCGCCTAAACAGGCAAATGAATCACTCAGCCTGCCTAGCACCATTTGGATAGATTTTATTTTAGGAAAGCACACGATTGTAGAGGTCCTCAATCATGATTCTGTACGAGTCAGCGGTGAGGTATCAGCTGTCATTGAACTGTTTAAGGGCTTTGATTTATTAGACTAAAACGAATTTTAAGGAGGAATGAAGTTTATGGGACAGTTAACAGACCAACATTTACAATCCCCATATATGGGGTCACCAGTAAAACAAATGACCATGCCTCATGGGGCTTTTGTTAATAAACTTATGGGCGAAGCCTATGGAAAACGAAGAGAATCAGTAATCAGGAAAATCGGAAAACGAATTACCGTGTTGGAGAGGTTTACCCTGGAAAATTCGGTGATAATTGAAGGTGAGAATAGCGTCATTTTCTGGGATACGGGTTCAAATATGGGAGTCGGAAAAAAGAAATATCAGCTGCTGCGTCAAATTACGGATAAACCAGTCCGGGCGATAATTTACTCCCACAGTCATTATACCAATGGAGCCAGAGCGTTTGTTCCTGAAGGAGAAGAGGGAAAATCGATCCAAATTATTGCTCATCCCGACGTTCATAAAAATTGCATGAACTCCGGTATTGAATTAGGGCCATCCTTTACACGTAATATCGCACAGCATTTTGGCATGATGCTCCCTAGGACTGGTCCCGACGCTCCGCCAATTAGTTATGAAGGAGGAGAAGGGGAAGATAAATCCTCAGGATATATAAAGCCAACTTATGAAGTCCAACATGAAGAAGAATTAACGATTGATGGAGTGAGAATGCAATTTTTTTATTCTCCATCAGATGCCAATGATTCGATCACTCTGTGGCTTCCAGACGATGATGCCGTTATCACGAACAGCATCCTTAGCTCGCTTCCCAATATGTACACACTAAGAGGTCAGCCTTATCGAGATCCGATAATGTGGCTGAAAGGAATAGACAATATTAGGCGAATTAACCCGACCTACCTCATTCCCGAGCATGGGGAAGCGATGTTGACGAGGGAAGACAGCTACGAGCTGGCGACTGCCTATCGAGATTCTATTGCCTTTATTTATAGTCAAACCATCCGTGGTATTAACAAAGTGCTGAAACCAGACGAAATTGCAGAGTCTGTTAAACTCCCGGAACATCTTGCCAAGCATCCACGTTTAACGGAAACCTACTTGGAACTGAAGCACCACGTAAAGGGAGTTTATAGCGGGTTAATTGGCTGGTTCAGTATGGATGCAGCGGATATCAACCCTGTCACCAGTAAAATTCGATCTCAAAAATTAATTGAAGGTTTTGGAGGAATCGATCAGGTCGTTGTATCAGCCAAAGATTCTTTAGAGAAAAAAGAATTTGCGTGGGCAGCAGAACTAATTAACTATGTTTTGATGACTGATCCTGACCATGAACAGGCGAAACAGATTAAGGCAAACGCATTAAGGGAAATGGCCTATGTCACACCGGCATCAACATCTAGAAATTTCTATTTAACCCAGGCATTGGCACTGGAAGGAAAAATCGATTTTACTCAAATTCCTACTGGCTTTATATCAGTTGATGAAAAAAGAATTGGCACCCTTCCAATCGAAGAGGCTGTAAGGGTCCTCCAATATAGAATTGACCCTGTAAAATCAGCGGCTGTAGATACGGAGATTGGATTACATTTTACTGATAAAGGTGAAACGTTAGGGCTGTGTATTCGGAGAGGAGTGGCAGAATTTGTCCCTCATGCCTTAAAAGATCCGAAATACTCACTCTCCCTTCAAAGTTCAGACTGGAACAGCTTGATCTTTAAGAGAGCAGATATAGCCAGTTTAATTTCCAGCGGCCGAGCCCAACTATCCGGGAATCTGCAGGAATTGATTCCAATCTTCGAAATGTTTGATTAAGTTTAATTGCGATTATATTTGACTAATTTCATTAAGGGGGAACCATGATTACCAAAAAGTCAATTAAGATCGATGACCTGATTATTAAGTATATAGATGAGGGTAACAAGGATGATCCGCCTGTGCTGCTTATTCACGGTGTACCAGAATCAAGCATGTTATGGAAACATCTCATTCCAGAGATTGTTTCACAAGGATTCCGTGCCATTGCTCCAGACCTGCCTGGATTTGGTCAAAGTGATCGATTTCAAACCGTGTCTTCCTGGCAAAACTATCTGACATTTATCAACCGTTTGACAGAAGAGCTGAAACTAGAAAAAGTTCATCTCATTGTCCATGATTGGGGCGGATTAATCGGGTTGCGGTGGGCAAGTGAAAATATGGAAAAAATCGAAAGCCTTATTATTAGTGACACCTCGTTTATACCAGGATATAGGTGGCATCCGATTGCTAAGAAATGGCGGACCCCTGGAGTCGGTGAAAAGGTGATGGAGGGTATGGCAGATAAAGACCGCTGGTTGGCCAATATGAGAAAAGAGGTCCCTTCAGTGGATGAAGCGATATTGGAAGACTTCTACTCTATTTATCAAACGGAAGCGTCAAGAAGAGTCATTCTGGATTTGTACCGTTCGGCCAATGTTGAATTGTTGGAACCATACCAAAAACTGTCTGCCGTTAAAAGTCCGGTGACGATTTTATGGGGAGAAAATGATCCCTACATTCATTATGAGTATGCCTATAAAACTCGTGAACAACAATTTCCACAGGCAGCCGTCCATGTCATTCCAGGCCTTGGTCACTTTATTCATATTGAAGCACCTCAGAAGGTGGTTCCATTAGTAAAGGAACACTTCCAAACAGTAAAAAATCAGCAAAAAACGATTCATTAGAAGTTTCTAAATATCTGACGCAAGGGGATTGATGAAGAAATGATGGATGTCCAATTAACTACCATTTCTTTACTTGAAAGAGCGGAAAAGTATTTCGCCAAAAAACCGGTTGTTTCTAGAACTTCATCTGGCATACAGCGATTTACCTATCAACAAATAGGCGAGCGAATCAGGAGATTGTCAAGTGCTTTAGAGACGCTGGGTGTTAATAGAGGTGATGCGGTTGGAACCATAGGGTGGAACCATCACTGGCATTTAGAAGCTTATTTTGCGATTCCAAACATGGGAGCCGTTTTGCATACGATCAATTTTCGTCTTTCAGAAGAACATTTGATCTACATCATTAACAATGCAGAGGATAAGGTTTTGCTCGTTGACAAAGATTTCCTTCCCCTTATTGAAAGAGTGAAGGACCGAATTCCTACTGTTGAGTCCATTATTGTCATGACAGATGAGGAAGAGCTTCCAATATCTGATCTAAAACCGTTGTTTCTATACGAGAAGTTACTATGTAATGGTGATCCAAACTATCAGTACCCTACAGATATTAAGGAAAATGAGCCTGCAGGAATTTGTTATACTTCGGCAACGACGGGATACCCCAAGGGTGTTCTTTATACTCATAGAAGCATTGTCCTGCACAGTATGGCTCAAAGTATGACAGATGGAGTGGGAATTTCAGAAACAGACCGGGCACTTGTCATCGTTCCGATGTTTCATGTGAATGCATGGGGGCTTCCGTTCTCGGCAATGATGCTTGGAACCACTCAAATACTCCCAGGACCAAACTATACTCCCAAAATTCTTTTGGAATTGATTCAATCTGAAAAGGTGACATTAACAGCAGCTGTACCAACTGTTTTATTGGGAATTTTAAATGAACTGGATTCTCATCCATATGATACATCAAGCTTACGGATGGTGATTAATGGGGGATCAGCAGCTCCAAAAAGTATGATTCGAGATTACGAGGAAAAATATCAAATTCCTTTCTATCAAGGATACGGGATGACAGAAACAAGCCCGTTGGTCACTATCACTCGCTTAAAAAGTTATCAGCAGGATTTACCTTATGAATTTAAGTTGGACCTAAAAGCGAAACAGGGGCTATTGGTGCCTGGATTGAAAACGAAAATTATCGATGAGAATGGTGAAGTTCCATGGGACGGAAAGAGTATGGGCGAATTGCTCCTGCGCGGACCGTGGATTACTGATTCCTATTTTAAAGAACCGGAGAAAACGAAAGAAGCGATAAGGGATGGATGGCTGCATACAGGGGATATTGCCACCATCGATGAAGAAGGGTTCATCAAGCTTGTGGACCGAACAAAGGATTTGGTGAAAAGTGGTGGCGAGTGGATCTCCTCTGTCGATTTAGAAAATGCGATTATGGCTCATAATGCTGTCATGGAAGCCGCAGTTGTGGCAGTACCGCATCCTAAATGGCAGGAACGCCCAATTGCAGTAGTCGTTTTAAAAGAAAACTATAAAGATAAAGTAACAAAAGAGGAAATCATTGAGTTTATTCAACCACAGTTTGCTAAGTGGTGGATCCCAGATGACGTTATTATAATGGACGAAATCCCTAAAACCTCAGTTGGAAAGTTCCTAAAGAGGGCATTACGGGAAAAATTAGAAAACTATTATGCAGTAAACTAACTGAAATTTCCGAAACTTAAATTATATAAATTACGAGGGAGTGGGAGTTCCGATGAAATCATCAAAATGGTTAAACTTGAGTCTGGCTCTAATTTTGAGTGTCATTCTAGTTTTAACGGGCTGCTCGTCATCCAGCCAAACATCTAAGAAAACAAGTAATAGTGGTGATAGTGGAAAAACAGCAGACAAAGTAAAAGTGTTAAAGGTAGCAATGCCCGGCAACGCTACCCGATTAGACCCAGCTTTTGCCGCTTCTGCACCTGACCTTACTGTCAATCAAACAATCTACAATGGACTAGTTCGATTTAAACCCGGAACACTCTCCGTAAATGATATCGAAGGAGATTTGGCTGAAAAATGGGAAACCAGCTCCGACGGAACGACTTGGAAGTTTCATCTTCGCAAAGGTGTACAATGGCAATTTGGATACGGAGAATTTACATCTGCAGATGTAAAGTGGACCTATGACAGATTACTGGATCCAAACACTGGTTCACCGGCTCTAGAAGATTTAAAAATCATTAAAGAAGTGCAAGCGCCTGATAAATATACAGTCGTGTTCCAGTTAAATCGTCCTGACCCTGTTTTCCTGCAACGGTTGCTTGTGGATGATTCAGTTGGGGCCATCGTTAAGAAAGAGGCTATCGAGGCGGCTGGTAAAGATTCAATGGTAAAGCCGGTTGGTACTGGGCCATTTATGTTAAAAGAATATAAGCTTAATGAAAAAGTTGTCCTGGAAAAAAATAAAGATTATTTCCGCGGTGAACCTAAGCTGGATGGAATTGAATTTATTACGATGACGGATCAAAATGCAGTGGATATTGCCATGGAAAAAGGCGAGATTCAAATGGCAACCGGAAGTGGAGATCAGCTATGGTTAGATAAAATGAAGAGTAAAAAGGAATTTAACATTGATTTACCTGATCCGCCGCTTAATTGGCTCCTTCACTTAGATTCGACCATTAAACCACTAAATGATATTCGAGTCCGAGAAGCGATTGCCCATGCCATCGATATGAAGAAATATGTAAAGGAAGTTTATGGCAAAGGTGTTGCCCAATTAGGATCAGGTCCTTTAGCAAGTAATATGGAGGGACATGTAGATTTAGGAGTTTATAAGTATGATCCAGAATTATCAAAACAATTATTAAAAGAGGCCGGTTATCCGAATGGATTGACGCTGCCGCCGAACTTTGTCAATACCCGCCCAGTTTATCTTAATATGATGACCTTTATTCAAGAAGAATTAAGACAGGTGGGAATCAAAATGGAATTAAAGCAGGCAGATATTCCTACCTATCAGGCTAATATCCGTAAAGGTCTGAACAATATTAGTCTTTATACGAAGAATTTCAAGCCGTCTGCTTCATTCCCGATTAATTACTTCTTCAGTAGTAATTCCATAGGGAAAACAAACTTTTCTAAGTATAACAAATCCGATAGTTTAATTAACCAGGCAGTGCAGGAAATGGATCCTGCAAAAGCAAAAGAAATGTTCGCAGAAATTCAAAAACAAATCATGGATAATTATTCTGTCATTCCATTAATTGAGACTAAGAGTATCTTGTTCCGAAGAGCAGAAGTAAATCTCGGATATGATTTTAAAGGTACATTCGTTTATTCCTATCCTATTTATGAAACAACTGACCTAAAGTAAGTTCTTTGTTGGGAAAGGGGAGACGTTTCCTGCCCCCCTCTCTCTACCTTACATAAAAAGGGGTGATAGTTTTGTTGAAGTTTTTAGTTCGGCGATTATTGGTAGCGATTCCAACTGTTTTTATTACATTAACCATTATCTTTTTCGCACTTAGAGTCCTGCCTGGCGACCCCGCGGAAGTTATTTTGGGGGAAAATGCCAGCCATGAGGCTTTGGATAATTTACGTGCACAAATGGGATTGAATTTGCCTGTTTGGCAGCAATATTTACACTACTTAGGTGATATTTTAAGAGGGAATTTGGGAGATTCGATTGCGTCGGGAACTCCAGTTATCAAACTTATTGCAGACAATTTCACTCCCACTCTGACTCTATCCATTACCAGCATTATCCTTGGCTGCGTCATTGGTATTCCTGTAGGGATCCTTTCAGCATTAAAACCTAATTCATTAATAGATACTATTGTGAGAATTTTTTCAATGATTTGGTTATCTTCACCCCCATTTTTACTAGGTATTATATTGATTTTAACGTTGTCACTTAAATTAAATATTTTCCCTTCGATGGGAACCGGTGAAGGTCTTGGGGATGGTATCTTACACCTGATTCTGCCGGCATTTACATTAGGTTTAATCCTGTCGGGAGTTATGATGAGATTTTCCCGTGCCAGTATGCTGGAGGAAATTAACCAAGATTATATCAGGACTGCTCGTGCCAAAGGAATCCCAACCAAATTAGTTATTTTTAAACATGCCTTACGAAATAGTCTTATCCCAGTCATTACCGTCATTGGTATTGATATTACTGCCTTGATCAGTGGTGCTGTCATTACAGAAACCATTTTTAGCCGGCCGGGATTGGGAAGTCTAGCGGTCGGAGCGATAGCTACAAGGGATTTTACCATTCTACAAGGTTGCCTAATCCTGTTCGCCCTATTGGTTATATTTGTTAATTTAATCGTTGATGTTAGTTACTCGTTTGTTAATCCAAAAATAAGGCCGCGATAAACATTATTTAGGAAAGGAGAGATGCTGATTGGTACAACCATTACGACAAGATACAGAGCCTAAATTAATTTCGGAATTGCCGCCTATAGAAATTCCTGTAAAAAAACGAGTCAAATCAGCAGAATGGGCTGCATTAAAGAAAAACAAATTAGGAATGGCAGGACTGGTGATATTAGTCATCATGCTATTGGTAGCCATTACCGCACCATTTATCATGCCCCATGACCCGCTGGCTCAGAATGTCGCTAATCGGGCAAAGGGAATCTCTGGAGAACATTGGCTCGGAACGGATCCTCTAGGGAGGGATATATTAAGTCGTGTCATTTTGGGATCACAAACCTCTTTATTTGTTGGATTTGCTTCAGTTGCTGTCAGCACTGTTATTGGAGGATTGCTCGGGATGGTTGCTGCCTACAAGGGAGGCTGGCTGGACGATGTTTTAATGAGAATCCTCGAGTCTATTATGATGATTCCGCTTTTATTATTTGGCCTAATGGTTCTTGTCGCCTTGGGATCAAGTATGACAACTTTAATCGTTGTCATTAGCATTGGCTTAATTCCTGGTGTAGCCAGGATGGCAAGGGCATCCGCACTGGAAGTCAAAGAGAGGGAGTATATAAAAGCTGCGATATCACTAGGGGCAGGGAATTTTCGAGTGATTCTACAGCATATTTTTCCTAATATTTTAGGCCCCCTCTTAGTTATATCCACCCTGCACATGTCATCTGCCATTCGAATTGAGGCGAGTTTGAGCTTTCTAGGAGTAGGTGTTCAGCCTCCTACACCTACTTGGGGAAATATGATTCAGGAAGGTTTTAAATATATTACCTCTACCCCGGGTTTAGTGCTTTATCCTGGGTTGGCGTTACTAATCGTATCGATTGCGTTTAATATTTTGGGTGATGCCATTCGCGATGCTTTTGATCCCCATATTAAACGCCAGAGGAAGTAGGAGGTGAAGAAGATGAGTAAGGTTTTGGAAATTAAAGATTTACAGGTTGGTAGAAAAAGCAAAGAGGGCTTTAATACTATATTGGAAAATGTCAGTTTTTCTATTGATAAAGGGGAATTTGTGGCATTTGTAGGAGAAAGCGGCTGCGGGAAAAGCATGACGGCTTTGTCTATTATGGGGTTACTTCCAAAGGCGATGGAAGTCGGGTCAGGCAGCATTTTCTATAATGGAAAAGATATTACAAAAATGTCCATCAAAGAGATTAATAAGATTCGAGGAAAAGAAATATCGATGATATTCCAAGAACCGATGACATCGTTAAATCCTTCTTTTACGATTGGAAATCAATTGGCAGAGGTTTTTAAATATCATACAAATCTTACCGCAAAAGAGATTAAACAAAATTCGATCGAAGTTCTTAAACAAGTTAAGATTCCAGATGCGGAAGATAAACTTAAGGCTTACCCCCATGAACTTTCCGGGGGAATGAGGCAGCGTGTCATGATTGCGATGGCTCTCGCTTGCAATCCCAAAGTATTAATTGCTGATGAGCCAACTACAGCCTTAGATGTCACCATCCAAGCACAAATAATAGACCTTTTGTATGAACTTCAGCAAAAGCTTCACATGACGGTCATTATGATTACCCATGATTTAGGAGTGGTCGCTGAAACCTGTCAAAAGGCGGTTGTCATGTATGCCGGGCAAGTGATTGAAGAAGCTCCGGTAGAAGAACTGTTTGACAATCCTAAACATCCCTATACAAAAGCCCTAATGCTATCTGTTCCGAAATTGGGCAGCGGAAAGAAGGAATTATATTCGATTGAGGGAGCCGTTCCCGACTTTGACAGCATGCCTAATGGATGCCGATTTCATCCGCGCTGTACCGTGGCAGCCATAGAATGCCGGGAATATGAACCACAGTTAGTGGATGTAGGCGAAGGAAGGAGGGTTCGCTGTTGGCACCAGATGTAAAGGAAGAAGTGCTAATCGATGTAAAAAATTTAACGAAATACTACCCGATGAAAGGTAATTTCTTAGGTAAAACTGATGGTGTCGTAAAAGCGGTGGATGGTGTTTCCTTCCAAGTGAGAAAAGGGGAAACCTTCAGCATCGTTGGTGAATCAGGCTGTGGAAAAAGTACAACTGGAATGTCTTTATTAAGGTTAATCGAACCTACTTCGGGTGAAATTGTTTTTGAAAATAAAAATGTCTTAGACATGAAAAGAAAGGAGATGAGCGGATACAGAAAAAATATTCAGGTTATCTTCCAAGACCCATACAGTTCACTAAACCCAAGACATACCATTAATAAGATTTTGAGTGAACCTTTTGCTATTAATACCAATCTATCAAAATACGAAATTGAAGAAAAAGTGATCGAGCTCCTGAGATTAGTGGGGATGGATGTCCATCATTTATACCGTTATCCCCATGAATTTTCCGGAGGACAACGGCAAAGAATCGGAATTGCAAGGGCTCTAGCACTTGAACCGCAGCTCATTATATGTGATGAGCCTGTTTCTGCACTGGATGTCTCGATTCAATCACAAATTTTAAATTTATTAAAGTCACTGCAGAAAAGGCTTAAACTTACGTATATTTTCATCTCCCATGATTTAAGTGTCGTAGAACATATCAGTGATCGTGTTGCGGTTATGTACTTGGGGAAAATTGTTGAAATCGGCAGTAAGGAACAAATATTTAATAATCCCCAGCATCCATATACGAAGGCATTGTTAGGATCCGTCCCTATTGCTGATCCGAAATTAAAGAAAATGAAAAATAGAGTGACTTTAGAGGGTGATATACCAAGTCCTAAAAATCCGCCAAAGGGCTGTCCATTTTATTCAAGATGCCCAGTAAGATTGGATTCCTGTAATCAAAGTATTCCTGTATTAAATGAAATTGTGCATGAGCACCAGGCTTCATGCCATCTAATCTAGAGTGAATGAAGGAGGATGGAAATGGCAAGAAATGGGTTAAGTATGCTGGACACACAAATGAATCAGGTTTTTGAAAACAGTACAAATCATGTTCGATTAATTGAATTAAAAAAGGACATATTTTATGCACCGGGATTTGGGAATGTGGGCGTTGTCCTTACCTCTGAAGGTGTGGTCCTCATTGATACGGGTATTAACAAAGATTTCGCGGAAAATATCTATCAACAGATTCGGGAACGGACTGACCTGCCGATTCGCTACATTATATATACACATGGCCATATGGACCACGTTAATTCCGCCAGTGTATTTAAAGAACAGGGAACAATTGTTATCGCACATGAAAATATCAATGAGAGATTTAGAAAATACGAACTGTTAAAAGAACATCGGCAACGGATTGGCTCCGTGCAATTTGATAACAAAACAACTTCTGCCAAAAGCTACGATTTTTCTTATCCAGATATTAATTTTCATTCCGAGTATGTGTTTTCGCTTGGGGACAAGACGTTTCAAATTGTTCACGGGAAAGGTGAAACAGATGACCACTGTTTTGTCTATATTCCAGAAGATAAGGTGGTCTATTCAGGCGACTTCTTCATTTGGTCATTCCCTAATATCGGGAATCCTTTAAAGGAGGTCCGCTTTGAACGGGAATGGGCTGAGGCTTTGGAAAAAATCAAACAAAAGCGTCCGGAATATTTAATCCCAGGACATGGTGAGCATTTTGATAATAAAGCCAGGATTCAGACTGCCCTACAGGATGTCATTGATTGTTTGCGCTTTATCCATAATGAAGTGATTCATTATATGAATAAAGGAGTTTCTGTGGAAGAGATGATAGAAGCTATTAAACTTCCAGAGCGTTTGGAAAAAAGCGAATATATACAACCTCACTATGGCTGTTTAATGTTTGCCATTAAAGGAACCTACCGTCGATATTCTGGCTGGTTTGATGGAAATCCAACCAATCTGCAGCCTGCAAAACAAACCGAAGTAGCGAAAGAAATTCTTTCTTTCGTTTCAGATCCTCATTTAATACTGGAAAAGTGTAAAGTGCTTCGGGATAAAGGTGACTATCAAATGGCCATTCATTTGATAGATCTGCTTGTATACGGAGCTGACGATTCCGAAGCCCTGCAATTAAAAGCCGATTTGACCAAAAAGCTTTCTGAAACCAATGATAATTTTATAATGAGAAACATCTATAAACAGCTGGCCCAAAGAATGGTAGTAGAAGTGAAATAAACTATTGAGGTGAATGGAAATGAGTATATCAAGTTTACAGAATGATATGAATAATTATGCCGCAAAAACTACGGATATTGATTTTCAAAAAGTGACAGGTGAGTATTTTTTTGTGAAGGCATTTGGGAATGTCGGTATCGTTGTCACTAATGAGGGGGTAGTCGTCATTGATAGCACCATTAGTCCCATGCAGGCTGAAAGTATTGTAACCAAAATCAAAGAAGTGACAGATCAGCCTATTAGGTATTTGGTTTATACCCATGGTCATGGCGATCATGTAGGAGGGGCCCGTGTTTTTAAGAGGGAAGGAGCTCAAATTATCGCACATCGGAACGTTAATGCAAGGTTAAATAAATATGAAGAATTAAGTGCGTTTCATAATTTAATAAATGAGCGGCAATTTGCCACTAATTTTAGGCATCATCAATTATGGGAGAAGTTTTTATTTCCGGATATTGTTTATGATCATGAATATGTTTTTTCGTTGGGAGGTAAAACTTTTAACTTGATGCATGGGAAAGGCGAGACTGACGATCAAACGATTATTCATGTTCCGGAAGACGATGTAGTGTTTACTGGGGATTTTATCATACGTTCATTTCCAAATGTCGGGAATCCTGCGAAAGATAGGCGGTATGCAAAAGAATGGGCGCAGATGATGGATAAAATCCGGGGATTGAAACCTAAGCTTACATTCCCAGGCCATGGACCGTATATTGATGACCCTAAGGTATTTGACGACCAGACATTGGCCATCAAGGAATCAATGGAGTTTGTCCATGAGAGTGTTGTAAATGGCTTAAATGAAGGGAAATCTTTGGACGATATTCTTGAAGAATCGGTTCTGCCAGCCCATTTGCAAGAGAGCCCTTATTTAGCCCAGTTCTATGGATGTCTGGATTTTGCCATCAGAGGGACATACCGCCGGTACACTGGTTGGTATGATGGGAATCCTACCAATCTCTATCCGGAAAAGAGCCAAACTGTTGCTGCCGAAATTAACAGTTTGATAGCAGATGAAGAAAAGGTCTTGAATCGGTCAAAAGAATTGGTACGGGTAAACAAGCACCAGCTTGCTCTCCATCTGTTAGATGTCATTATTGAATCTGAAGGTAAATTGCTAAGGGAAGCTAAAGGACTAAAATCAGAAATAGTGGCTCAACTTTCTGAAATAGATGATAATTATATGCGGAAGAACATCTATAATAATGCCTCAAAAGTAATTTTAAAGGAAATAAATTAACTATTAGCTATACAAAAAGCTCTTTGCAAGGGAATGTTGATTTCCTTGTAAAGAGCTTTTAAACTTTTCAGGCAGGGTTAATATTAAACTTAAAATCTATATTTAAGTCAGGCTCATTATTACCATTCTGTTTGATAGTAAAGAAGTATTTACATCTTTCACCGAGCATGATGTGTTTGGATATTACTACAGCTTTACTATCTTCAAAAATAATTCGTTCAACGGATAAAGCTGGTTTCCCCATATCCGTATTTAAATGATTTGCTTCAAAATCATTTAAAATGATTGGCTCGATATCAACTGTAGAATGCGAGATATTTATATTGCATTCATTTTTTAAGTAATCAAATAAAATTAATTTTTCTAAATTTTTTTCTATTATATTTGGAACTAATGCAAAAGGGATGCAGGTTGTTGCTAAAATCAGAGGTTGATTATCTGCGAAAAGAACACCACTATATTTAAATATTTGTTCAGAGTTGTTTAACTGGAACGTGTTTAATATCCGCTTAGGAATATTTTTATCGGTTCCTGAAAAAATCACTTTTAAGCCAGGGACTAATCCCTGAGCCCTGACTTGATGGGCATAGGCTAATTCACCCGTTAAATCTTGTAAAACTTTTCTTTTCGCTACGAAGGTTCCTACCCCTTGTTTTTTTTCGATTAATCCTTCAAATAAGAGGTCATTGAGTGCTTTCCTTGCTGTAGCGCGGCTGATATTATATTGCTCCATAAGCTCTCTTTCAGAGGGAACTTTTTCTCCTTCTTTCCAGGAGCCATCTTTTATTTTTTCTTTAATGATTTCCTTTAATTGATAATAGAGTGGTATAACACTTTTTTCATCTAACATGACATCAACTCTTCTCCGTAATGAATGTGCGAGCCTAATATGTTATCCGTACCACCTATTATAGCATAATAAATTTCAGAACTGTGTCAAAATTCATTTTTTAATCTAGGTAGATAAACATATTTTATAAAATATAAAAATTTCTTATGTTAATATCATAATTGCTTAATTTTCATAAGTAATGGGTTAAAGGTTAATACGCTGGAATTAGACCCATATATCGCTTTCTTAGTGAAAGCAGTGAATCAAGCAGGCTATTATGGTAGCCTTTATACTTGATGACCGGCTTTTATTGCTTGGAGAATAACCAAAATGGGGTTTGACCTTGACAGTATTTTTCTGAAGGAATCAAGCGCCATTTTTGTTTATTTGGTTGCTGAATCTACTAGAATACAAGGTCGCGCGAAACAGTATAGGTTAAAAGTTCGTCCTGTTACGTTAATTTTTGTCTGGCGGAAGGGGAATTCTATTTTGCATAGAAATTAATAGAAGAAAACCTACGAAGTCATCCGAATTTCCGGTGAGAATAAAAGAGATGTTCGAAGCGTTTAAGTTCGTCAAGAATAGCGAAAGAGTACATATTTTTAGTGCTAATCTAATTATGAGAAACAGGTGGAATCTATGACAGCAATTTATAAAAGTGGCGAAGAATTAATGAATGAGGTTAGGCGAACAAAAATTTTGGGAGAGTCTGTTTCCTTTTGGAATTTAGGGCAAGCGGGTGTTCTCTTAAAAGGAACAGAAGAGGATGGGCTCATTTGCATTGATCCTTATTTAACTAGAAGAATTGAAGAAATGAATCCCGAAACTGAATTTAAAAGAGCTTTTCCACCAGTTATTGATCCGGGAATGCTCCATGACTTAGACGGTGTATTAGTTACTCACGGACACGATGATCCTTTAGATTTATCAAGTATTAAAGAGATTGCAAGAGTATCCGATTCCTTTTTTGGAATCCCTGCGCCGCAAGTCTCGTTAGTTCAAGAACAGGTGAAAAATAATTATGTCCATTCAGCCAAAATTGGTGAATCGTTTATGATTAAAGGATTTATGGTAACACCTATTCCTGCCGCACATACGGATTATGAAACGGATTCTTTAGGAAATCATGTTTTTTTAGGCTACTTGATAGAAGTAAACGGAATTCGTCTATTTCACAGCGGGGATACACTAGTTACACCTGAACTGATCGAAAAAGTAAAAGAGTTCAGAACACATGTGGCTTTCTTGCCAATAAATGGGGCAGACTATTTTAGAACTTCACGTGGTATTATCGGAAACATGAATTCCAGAGAAGCAGCAGACTTTTCTGCAGCGGTTGGGATAGACCTTGTTGTTCCGATTCATTATGATATGTTTCCGAATAACCGCGAGAATCCTGCCTATTTTGTCGATTATTTATTTCATACCTATCCTAACCAAAAATTTCATATGATGGTTCCTGGGGAAAGGTTTATTTATCATAAATAATTGATTTTAATAAGTGAATATACATCAATAAAGATAAGATTATGCTTATTGGCAGTATAAGCCTAATCTATCTTGTAAACCTTCTAAGATTTCTTCTGGCATTTCCCTGACCTTAATATCCCCACCTAGAAAAAGGAGCCAATTTGTTATTTCGGTCAATTCTTCGGGCTTATTAACATTGATAAAAGTCTTTAGAATGGCTGTGGCTTGGTATGGATTCGTATAGGAAATGGAAACATTTAAAGGATGGTATTTTCTGAACTGGGCAATCGCTTTTGGACCAAGTTCAATGACAAGGTTGATTACTTCTTCCTGCTTACTTAGTTTTTCTAAAATTCTTTTCTTACTTAATCTTTTTTTCGTCGGGTAGGGTTTGACATTGGTAAGATCGTCCACAGGAAAAATTTGCTTCTTTTCTTCCTTTAAGTTAAACCCTTCAATCATCCAAAGACTTTTCTCACGATAAAGGTGCAAGAGATAAATTGGATAAGACTTTATTACATTCTCTTCATTGATGGTAATCAATAAATAGTTATCCAGAAGAAGGATTTGGATTAGTTTTTCTAACATGGGATGGGGGAGGTCTGACAGATCGAGCAGGTCGGGATTATGAGGGTTGGTACCTTCAAATAGCAAGATTTGATTTAAAAGAACAAGGTCATCTTGCTGGTTTTTTGAGATGAGGCCTAGTAATTTTTCAGCTAAAGACTGACGACTCTTTAGATAGGGGAGTTGTTGATTTCTTGTGGCCATAAAGGCAATAAAAAGAGCTTTGACCTCATTATCGGTAAAGCGAACATCGGGCAGGACAGAATTGTGCATGACAAAGTAGCCCCCATCCCTCCCAACTTCAGCGACAAGCGGCATCCCCATGGCCTCAATTTCTCTGACATCTCTAATTGCTGTGGAACGAGAAATGTTAAATTCTTGCATGATTTCAGAAATGGTAAAGTGGGCGCGGTTGTTGATATACCGCATAATGATATTAATCCGTTCAACTTTTTTCATCAGGACTCCTAAACAGTATCATTTTTTGACATGATTTAAGGCTATGATATAACTATCAAGTGAAGAACGCAAGTCATTTGATAAATTTAAAAAAGAGGAAGGTTTTGAATATGGCAGACTTTACATTAGAGGAAAAAGACAGCTTTACCGTTTTAGGGTTTGGAACTGAGCTTAAGAGCCATTACACAGACTTTGCTGGCTTAAACAAGGAAAAGTCAGACTTTTGGCAGGCCGTCAGCGAAGATGGAAGGCTTGACGCTTTAAAATCCAAAGCTACAAATGACTACATTTTTGCCGTGAACGAAGCGGTGAATAACAAGATGATGCATTATGCTGGGGTCATGTCAGAGGTATCGGCACCAGAAGTAGACAGAGTTATCCAATTCCCTAAGGGGGAATACCTAGTTGTTAAAGGGGAAGGGAAGACGGCTGATGAATTGAATAATAAGCTTGCTGGCATAGCCTTTGGTCAAGTCTTGCCGGAAGCAAAGAATTTTGCCTATGTTGGTGCCCCAAATGCAACGGTTGAGATGGGGCAGCGAAACGGCTTAGTTTTTGGTGAAATGTGGATTCCTGTTGTTAGGAAATAAAGAGATAAAAGGGGAGATGGAAATGTCAAATATCGTTGATTTTAAAAATGTGTCTGCGGTTGGTTTAGAGTCTTCACCTGTAGTAGAAGCGCTTGCTGGTTTACGTGCGAATGAAGCACGTTACTTTATGAACAAATACAAGCATGAATTTACAGTTGTACCAGCTAGCGAGTCCTGCGAGACCCTTGATTATGTGAACCGAATTTTGAAAGAACGTGATATTGAGTTTGCGGCCAAACCTTTAGAAACGTCGCGTTTTCAAGTGGAAAATATCAAAATGGCCTACGTATTTTATGAGGATGGTCTTTCGGTCAACGTCATGTATACGGTTGATGACCCTAAGAAGCGGGCGGTTGGTTTTAAGCTTTCTGAGGGGATGGAGATACCAAAGGAGTTAGAAGCGAAGTTTAAGTTTGCTAGGCAGAAGTCGAAGCTGGCTGGAACCATTCGGGGCTCGTTTTTTGTCATTAAAGGTGAATATTAAAGTAAGCAAAAGTACAAACGATAAAACCCTTCACAAATATTGATATATCAATATTTGTGAAGGGTTTTTTGTTTAAGGAAATCATGTATCAATTTGTAGAAACCGACTTAATATTTATAGAAATGAGGTTGTTAAAAAGTGAAAATTTTTATTCTGTCTCATTTTCTTAAGTATACTTGGATTTTGAGATAAATTTAATTTGGTTTATTATAATTATATTATGTAAACTAAAAAATCAAAAAAGCTGCCACAACAATGGCAGCTATTATTCTATTTGTTCCTTTGGCATATCCATCTTATCAACCGCAATTTTTAAATCATCATTCTTAATATGCGTATAAATCATGGTCGTTTGGATCGAGGAATGACCTAATTGCCGTCTTAATTTTGGCACGTCATTTATTTCAGCATGGTATCTGGTTGCAAATGAATGACGCAGCTTATGTACTGATAATGACGGTTTGCCAAAGGCCGCAGCATATTTTTCAATTAGTTTTTCAACGGAACGTGCGGTAAGTCTCCGGGATTTACCTTTAGGACCCACTGAAGCTGAAATAAATAACGCCTTATTAGTCTTATCAACCTGATACTTAGCAGTTCGAATAGTTAGATATTCCTGCAAATCTGCCATCGCCACTTGGCTGAAGTAAACGAATTGTTCTTTATTTCCTTTGCGAATCACTCTTACACAATACTTGCTAAAATCAACATCATCTAAATCAATACCAACTAACTCCGAAAGCCGCAGCCCAGAACCTAAGATTAACGAGACAATTGCAGTATCACGTTCTTTGTTTATTTGATAAAAATTATAGATTTTTTTATGATCCTTATTCAATTCACCATAATCATTGGCCACAAAAAAGCGAAATTTTTCGTACTCATCACCAAGCAGAATTTTGCCTTCCATTTTATTAGCCTTCGTTTCCATACTGTCTTTCACTTCATTAAATTCAATTTTCGCCATCACATTACGGTTAATATAAGGCTTTAAATCAGGGGTTTCAGCAATATTCTGCAGGTAATTAAACAGCGATTTCAATGCTGATAGCTTACGATTAACGGTTAATTCCTTATTGTTTAATTGATAATGAAGAAAATTTAAAAATCCTTCAACCTCTATGACAGTCATTTGCTCCAAACGTTCTAGGGGAATTTCCTTAACAGTGCCGTTCCATAATTGTTCGCTAATCATCCAATTGAAGAAAATCTTATAATCATGACAGTAATTAAATAACGATGCAGTAGAAAGTTTTCGTAATTTGTGATTGATATATTCTTCAACATACCAGGGTAATTCATGAAGGAGATCTTGCAGCTTTTTGAAATTTGTTTGTTTTTCCTGATTTACCATAATAACACCTCACTCCTATATTTTACCTCCCATACATAATTACGTCAAATTTATATTTTACGTAATTATATTTCGAAGTGTTTTAGGAAGGGTGGCTGCCAGATTTCCACCTTCATTGTCCAGCGACACAAACTTGCCTACATAACGTTCAAGGAACCAATATCCCCCTATTTTCACGACACAAATATGCCTACATAATGTGCGGCATAATTATTGATTCTTTTAAAGATACAAATAAGATCTCGAATAATAACTCCAGCTGTCCTGCGACAAGAATCTCCCTACCAAAACGACAAGATTTCCCTACCTAACGGGCGGCTCCCCCATAAGCATTATGGCATATTCATCCAATCTTTTACCCTTATAAAAAAGTTACATAGCCTTTATCCTTTATCCTTTAAGGAATGTCTCTCACTATAACTTTTTTTTAGACCAATTTTTATTATAATATTACGAACGATAAATCCAATTCCTAAACCAGGAATAAGAGACATCATTGGAAGCCAAATAGGACCAAAAAATATGCCGAAAATTTCTTTTGGTGAGTACATTAGACCTATAGTTACAAAATAGGCTCCAAAAGCAAAAGGAACAAACGATAACCGAGGATTCTCCCCTTCCGCAAATTTATAGGCATCATACATAGCAAACATATAAACACAAGGGTAAAACATAAGCCATTGGTGATTAACTACTCTGGAAGCCTCTGTAATCTTCCCAAGAAAACTCAACATGATAGCTTGGTTAAATGAACTGTTTACGTTAATAGTGAATTCTAAAATGATAAACAGAATTCCTTTTATAAGATGACCATTTAAAAGTTGCCCAAAACCTGGAAAAGCAATGCACCAAAGTATTGCCTCCAATTTAGTTGTCTTTTTCATTAAATATCAGCCTTTAATATCGGTATATGTGATGCTTTTCCTTACAATTTTGATTCAGAACTGTTTGGTTCCTTTATCGACTTTTCCACTAATTTCTGAAACCCATAAATAATAACTGCTAAAGAAATACAAAACACATACCACATCGTATGACTTAATTTTTTTAATTTAAATACCCCTACTCTTTCCCATATTTCAGCAAAAGGATAAGCACAAATAACATCCAAAACTGCATTTGTAATGAAATATTTGAGAAAATTGCCGTATGTCAGTTTAAATATCCAAAGTGTAGCTACAAAAAATGGGCCCAATATATATGTAAAATCAACAAGACCAGGAGATAAAGGATTTTTATTTACCCACCATTTTCTCTTATTTGCAATGACACTGAACATACTTATGAATAAATTAGTAAAACTTGCTACAGGCAAAAACCTGAAAAATGACTTTTTTCCCATAAAAGGTACAGTAAGCCATGGAATGATTAGCATTCCTATAGAGAATGCCATTTTTTTATTATTAAACATATTCCAGCTCCTTTAACTGTATTTAAATTTTCGTTTAATTTTTAAGTTCCTAAAATCAAAACTAAAGAGAAAATCTAACTAGTCGATTAGCTCTTTTAAATTTATTGATTTCCTTTCTTCATCCATTCCGCAACCGTAACTGTGCGTTTTGCTTGGTGCTTTACAGCGGCTTGAACAGCAGGAAAATCCTCAACTATTTTGCCATTCTGGTCAACAGTTACACTTGTTCCATAAGGGTTTCCTCCTGCTCCGAAAATAATTGGATCAGTATAGCCTGGAGCGGCAATAATAGCTCCCCAATGGTGCATAGTTGTATATAATGACAAAATGGTTGCCTCTTGACCACCATGAGGGTTTTGAGCAGAAGTCATAGCACTTACTACTTTATTTACGAGTTTCCCATTAAACCACAGCCCACCTGTTGTATCTAAGAATTGCTTCATCTGTGACGGCATATTTCCGAATCTAGTTGGAACGCTAAAAATGATTGCGTCTGCCCATTCTAAATCTTCAAGTGAAACAGTTGGAACACATGCTGCAACTTCCTCTGAGTAGTGCTTCCATGCAGGATTTGAATCAATAACTTCTTGTGGAGCTAATTCAGGAACTTTTAAGACCTTAACATCGGCTCCAGCTTCTCTTGCTCCTTCGGATGCCCACTGTGTTAATTGATAATTTGTTCCTGTTGAACTATAAAAAATGATTGAAAGATTTACATTTGTCATTGAAGCCAATCTCCTTTTCAGATTATAAAAAATAAAATCCACATTGATAATGTTGCCTTTACTAAAAAGTTCAATCCTTCTTTATTCATCTTTTTTACATTTTTATATTGTTATTTTGTAGGCTTAAAAAACTATGGGGTGTGTAGTGTTAATTGGATAAAGATTACCATTAATCGCAAATGAAATTTGGCCCGTTTCTTCTGAAACAACAAGAGCAAGGGCATCACTTTGCTCAGATATTCCGAGAGCTGCACGATGACGGGTTCCAATTTTCTTTCCATCCAATACTTTATTAGTTAAAGGAAGAACATTGGCTGCTGAAACCACTACATTCCCTCGGATCAAAACAGCCCCATCATGGAGAGGATTCCCAGGGTAAAAAATCGCTTCTAATAATTTATGTGTAACCATAGCTCCAATTGTGGTTCCTTTTTGGATAATAGTTTCAATAGAGTCACCACGTTCGACTACTATCAATGCTCCATGTTTTAATTTTGAAAGGTGCTGCACAGTAGTTGACAGATCCTTATATGTGTTAGTAAAAGAGGATAAATAACAATCTAAATAAAAAGAGGCCGCCAAAGATTCAATTGAATTTAGCTGGTTTTTAGCATCCTCTAGACTACCTAATACACAATAATTTTCATTTCCCAGAACGTTTAAGTTAGATTGTAGTATATGTATTAGGTGTTTAATGCCATTTTCTAAATTCTCTTTCATTGGTGAAAAATCACAATTTGTGTTCTCCAAGACGGTCCCTCCAGATCGTTTATTATCATTAACCATTGAATGAGTAAATTCCAAATAAGCCCCTTCTAAAAAGAATCTGATTTAACTTAATATAAGAATGGTATGTTGTTTAAAGTGTTCCCTTCTTTTGTTTAATGGATGACAAATAGCATGGGCCTTTTTAAAATAAAAAATTACAACTTCTTATCTCTCATATAATAGGAAAAAAACAAAAGCTAATCGTGAAGTTACGATTAGCCTTTAAACGAATAGTTTTTTGATTTTCTTTCTTAACTCACTCTACAACTGTTACTGTACGCTTTGCTTGGTAGTATTACTATAACCCCAAAAAAACGCCGACTGGTCTTTAACCAATCGGCGTCCCATGGCCCCTAATGAGCTAAAACATTTGTGTTCTCTCGCACCATTTCAATAAAATACTTCATAATTCTAAGATCCTCTGTTAATTCCGGATGAAAGGAACATCCTAAAAATTGGCCATCTCGCGCTAAAACTATGCGCTCTTCATGTTTTGCGAGAACTTCAACATTTTCGCCTGCCGCAACGATATGTGGCGCTCGGATAAAAACAGCAGGAAAATCCCCCACTACTCCTCTGAAGGACATCTCGACTTCAAAACTATCCACTTGGCGACCAAATGAATTCCGTTCGACCACGACGTCCATCACCCCCAGATGAGGCGTATCAAATCCAACGATTTCTTTTGCCAGTAAAATCAGGCCTGCACATGTTCCAAACATCGGAACTCCCGCGGCGGCTAAAGCACGAATGGGTTCAAGCAACTCGTATCGGTCCAGGAGTTTCCGCATTGTTGTACTTTCTCCGCCAGGCAGAACAAGACCATTCAATTCTTTTAGATCTTCAGCCGATTTAACTGAAATGGCCTTACAGCCAAGCTCTTCAATTTGTCTTATATGCTCTCTGACTGCACCTTGTAATGCAAGTATCCCAATTTTCAGCATATTACCAACCACGTTCCTGCATACGTTCACTTGCATTTAGCGTTGCAATATCAATACCTTTCATCGGTGTCCCAAGCTCTTTTGAAATGGCAGCAATTAGTTTATAGTCCTGATAGTGCGTTGTTGCTTCTACAATGGCACGTGCGAACTTTTCTGGGTTATCAGATTTGAAAATACCTGATCCAACAAATACACCATCTGCTCCAAGTTCCATCATTAAAGCGGCATCAGCAGGTGTTGCCACCCCACCAGCAGCAAAATTTACAACTGGTAAGCGCCCTAATTTTTTGATTTCCAACAATAATTCAAATGGTGCACCTAAAATTTTTGCTTCTGTCATTAATTCATCAGTGCTCATACCAACAACGCGTCTTACCTGTGAATTAACTTTACGAATATGACGAACAGCTTCGACAATATTTCCTGTTCCCGGTTCACCTTTCGTACGTAACATGGAAGCCCCTTCTCCAATACGACGAGCAGCTTCCCCTAAATCGCGGCATCCACATACAAAAGGTACGGTGTAGTCGCTTTTTAATAAATGGAATTCCTCATCAGCAGGTGTTAATACTTCACTTTCATCTATGTAATCAACGCCCATTGATTCTAATACACGTGCTTCGACAATATGACCAATACGTGCTTTTGCCATAACTGGAATGGTGACAGCGTTCAATACTTCCTCTACAATCCGAGGATCTGCCATACGAGCTACGCCACCAGCTTTTCGAATATCGGATGGTACTCGCTCTAAAGCCATAACAGCAACTGCACCTGCAGCCTCTGCAATTTTTGCTTGCTCGGCATTAATGACGTCCATAATCACGCCGCCTTTTTGCATTTCTGCCATACCACGTTTTACTCTTTCAGTTCCAACTTGTTTCATAAAAAAACCTCCATACATTTGATGATTACTAGTATAATAGAAATTGACTTTAAGAAAAGGTTCAATTTTTTAAAAATTAATATGGTCAGTTGGGGAGATTGCAGATGGATATGCTCATGTTTAAATTGGATAAAAGTACAGAAAAACCTTTATATGAACAGCTTTATATCGGTATCAAAGACGCCATTATCCAAAAACAAATTGAAGTTGGAACCAAATTACCATCCAAAAAAAAATTAGCTGAATTTTTAAATATCAGTCAAACAACCATTGAAATTGCCTATGCCCAACTTATCGCAGAAGGCTATGTGGGATCTAAACCCCGTATTGGTTTTTTTGTAGAAGAGATTGATGAATTACCCTATATTGAAAAAGATCTATTAAACATGCCTGTAGAAAAGGTCGAGAAAAAAATATATCAATTCGACTTCCATCCGGGAAAAATTGATTCAGACTCATTCCCATTTTCACTTTGGCGAAAATATGCAAAAAATTTATATGATCATAGTTCAAAAGAGTTGTTACAAATTGGAGACCCTCAAGGAGAATACGCATTAAGAGCTGAAATTTCTAAATATCTTTATCAATCGAGGGGGATTGTCTGCAGCCCCGAACAAATTGTCATTGGTTCGGGAACGGAACAGCTGCTTCCAATGATTCTAAGGTTACTTGGAAATGATTCAAAATTCGCCCTTGAAAATCCCGGCTATTCAGCCATCCCAAAAATACACTTGCAAAATAGGGCCATCCCCATTCAGGTGGATGAAGATGGTTTAATAGTGGATGAACTTGAAAAAACAAATGCCAATGTGGTTTACATTACCCCTTCCCACCAATTCCCTACGGGTGCGGTTCTATCAGCAACAAGAAGGACGCAGCTATTAAACTGGGCAGCAAAAGGTGAAAATCGTTACATCATTGAAGACGATTACGATAGTGAGTTTCGTTATATAGGAAAACCTATTCCCGCCTTACAAGGGTTAGACCAAAACGAAAAAGTTATTTATTTGAGCACGTTTACCAAATCATTAATGCCTTCCTTACGTGTTGCATATTGTGTTCTACCTTCAACCTTACTGCAAAAATATAAGGAGACCTTCAGTTTTTACTCATCAACAGTACCGAGATTCGATCAGCATATTTTAGCTGACTTTATGAGAGATGGCAATTTTTCCAAACACCTAAACAGGATGCGGAAAATTTATCGCAAAAAACATGAAAAATTGACCCGGATATTAGAAACGTATTATCCAGATGTTATGATCACAGGAGACCTAGCAGGAATGCATATTTTAATTTCCGTCCCCCTGTCAAAAGGGGAAAATCAGTTAAAACAAATGGCGGCAAAGGACCATATTGCCATCTATCCAGTAAGCGATTATCTGTTAAGTCCCATTGACTATCAATATCCAACTTTTCTATTAGGCTTCGGCGGCATTCCATTGGACCAAATTGAAAAAGGCATACACCAATTAATGCAATGTTGGATACAGGGGGGACGGTTCTAATGGCTTTTTGTGCCACTAGAATCATCCCCCCTTTTTCAAATCTGTATTTATTGAAATGGTACATATCAGTTTCGTTGAATGTGTTTCTTTTTATTCTTTGATGAATTCCTTTGTACTTCTCATTGTATCAATTGGGCGAACTAATTTTTCTATTTCCGCACGTTTTGGCTCTAAGAATGGAGGTAAAGATAATTTTTCCCCAAGCGTTTCATAAGGTTCGTCTCCCATAAAACCAGGACCATCTGTAGCGAACTCAAATAAAATTTGCGGTGCCACTCTAGCGTATAATGACTCAAAAAAGTGACGATTTACATAACCGGATGTATGAAATCCAAAACTACTCATTCGTTCAATCCATTCTTCTAAAACCGAGCGATCCTCTACACGGAATGCCGCATGGTGAACCGTCCCAAAACCCTGTTGGGATTCAGGAAGAACGGTATTATATTCTACAATGACCGAAGCACCATTCCCGCCTTCCCCCACTTCAAATAAATGGAATGATTCTTCTTTATCTGTCTCTTTAAATAATAGGACTTTTTCCATCATTTCTTTAAAGTAATCAAAGTTCGCAATACGGATAAAAACAGGTCCTAAACCAGTAATTGCATATTCCAGTGGAATTGGACCTTTTTGCCATGGTGTGCCAGATTCCAGCCCTTTATTGAATTCATCTGAAATCAATTGATATTGCTGATCGTCAAAATCATTGAAAGAGAGGGTTTTCTTGCCGAATTGCTCATTGATTCCAGTATGTTTGACTTCTAAACGATCAAAACGTTTTACCCAATAGTTTAATGCTTCATCACTCGGTACACGGAAAGATGTCTTTGAGATCTCGTTAGTACCATGTACGCCTTTCGGAATGCCGGGGAAATCGAAGAAAGTCATGTCTGTGCCTGCACTGCCTTTATCATCTGCAAAGAATAGATGATAGGTTTGAATATCATCTTGATTTACTGTTTTTTTAACTAAACGCATACCTAAAACATTGGTGAAAAATTCATAGTTTTTTTCTGCACTGCTTGTAATAGCTGTTACATGGTGTATTCCTTTTAGTTTGTTCATTATATATCCCTCCTAGAGATTTATTTTAATATTAAGAGTCTTAACTTTTCTTCTATCTTTTTTCGATTCGGTTCCCAAAATGGCGATACCAGTCAGCCGCAGCCTCGACTTCTTGCATTGTTAATTGATGTCCTCTATTTTCCCAATGTAGTTCAACCTTCGCATTAGCATTTTCTAATAACGATTGTAATTCAGCAGATTCCATTGGCGAGCATATCGGATCATTTGATCCAGCAGCAATAAACACATGTTTCCCTGATAAATCGGGAAGTTCAATTCCTTTTCTCGGTACCATAGGGTGATGAAGAATGGCACCCTTTAAGGCATTTTGATAGTGGAATAATAAACTTGCGGCTATATTGGCTCCATTTGAGTACCCAATGGCAATAATATTATCCCGGTCGAAACCATATTTCTCAGCTGCCTCATCTAGAAACTCATTTAATTCTTTTGTTCTGAAAATAAGGTCCTCTATATCAAATACTCCTTCAGCCAATCTTCGGAAGAATCTAGGCATTCCATTTTCTAATACATTTCCTCGAACGCTTAAGACAGAAGCCTCTTCATCAATTCTTCCCGCAAGAGGAAGCAGGTCTAATTCATTACCACCAGTACCATGAAGCAATAATAATGTTGGTTTTGTTGGATCTTGGCCCTTATTGAATATATGTTTCATTATTTATCTCCCTCCAAAACACGAACCTCCACTGGAGGCAAGGTTTCTTCTAATTCTTTTCTTTGCGACTCTAACCAGGATGGCAGCATGAGTTTATTTCCTAATTCGGCGACAGGTTCATCTACTGCAAATCCTGGCGGGTCAGTGGCTATTTCGAAGAGGATGCCCCCTCCTTCATGAAAATACACTGCATTAAAATAGTTACGGTCACGAATTTCTGTTGGATAAAAACCTTTATCTTGGAGTAGTGAACGCCATTTAAGAAGAACTTCTTTATCATTTGCCCGCCATGCAATATGGTGAACCGTTCCTGCTCCCATCAGCCCTCGAACTGAAGGATTTAAGTGAATATCAATAGTGTTGCCAACATTTCCTGTCGATTTAAATCTTAGAAATTCATTTTCTTGACCGATACAATCTAAACCTAAAATATTTTCAAGAACATCCGTTGTCTTATGTGGTTGCGCTGAAAACAGAACAGCACCACCAAACCCTTTAATGGCATGTTCTTGTTGGACTCCCCCGAAGCTCCAGGGATTTTTTGATCCTTCATCTCTTTCTGTTAGTTCAAGTTGAAGTCCGTCAGGATCGTTGAATTTTAAATATTTTTCACCAAATCGAATGGATGAAGTAAACTCCACTCCAAATTTTTGCAATCGACTCTCCCAAAATTGGACTGAACCTTTTGGTATTACATAACTGGTCACACCAACCTGACCTGTTCCAATTCGGCCTTTCAACTGTTTAGCCCATGGAAAAAACGTAATCACAGTTCCTGGTTGACCCGTTTCATCCCCAAAATATAAATGGTAGACTTCTGGACGATCAAAATTGATGGTTTTTTTAACAAGCCTTAATCCTAATACACCTGCATAAAAATCTATATTCCGCCCGGCATCGTTTACCATCGCTGTGATATGATGGATACCTGCTGTTTTTTGCATTCAATCCTCTCCATCCATTTCATCATTGAGATTTAGAAACCAATTATTTAGGCCTTTCGATTTCAAAAATCTCACCAATTTTGGCGTAGTTATTTCCAGCCAATCGACTTACAGCACCTAATCCCCTTGGATCGATTCTTCCGTTTTCATAAATGTCGCTTTCGACATGAAATTGAACAACTTTTCCTATAATAAAATCACATCCAGGAGTATCTGAACCACCCAGTTCGAAGGAATGCTCCATCAAACATTCCATGCGAATTTTTGCTTCCTTTACTCCAGGAACTGAAATCTTCGTACTATCGACTGGAGTTAAGTTAGCTAACTCAATCTCACTCTCGTCAGGAGGAAGGTTTGCAGCTGTTTTATTAATTTTTTCAACATTGTGGTCATCCACGATATGAACCACAAACTCTTTTGACTCCATGATGTTCCTCGCTGTATCTTTTTGTCTCCCCGATGACCGTTGAATAGATAAAGAAATCATCGGGGGATTGGATGACACGATATTAAAATAACTAAATGGTGCCCCATTTAAAACGCCGTCTTTTGAAATGGTGGTGACGAAAGCAATCGGTCTAGGTATGATGCTACCTATTAGAAATTTATAATTTTCTCTTTCGGACAATGTGGCTGGATCGATTGAAAGCAAAGAAATCATCCCTTTTCATAAAATCAGTCTAGTTCTCTTACTTCAAATGGTAATAATACTCTTTCAATTTTTTCTCTTTGAGGCTCATACTGCGATGGCAGCATCAATTTTTCTCCCATTGACTTTTGCGATTCATCATGAGCAAAACCTGGAGGATCAGTGGCAATTTCAAATAGAATCTCACCATGCTCTCTGAAATAAATTGCATTAAAGTAGTTTCTGTCCTTTACAGCAGTGACGCCATATCCATTCGCAGCCACATACTTTTGCCAATCTAATTGATCTTCGTCATCAATAGCCCGCCATGCAATGTGATGGACCGTTCCTACACCCATTTGCCCACGTCCGATTGGAGTTAATTTAACGTCGATAATATTTCCAATATCAGCAGTGGAACGATAACGTGCGAAATCTCCTTCTTTACCGACTAATTCAAGTCCCATTACTTTTTCTAATAATTCAGCCGTTTTGTTAGGCTGGGTCGATAAAAGAGTTGCGCCGCCAAAACCTTTGATAGCAACTTCAGGTGCAACCTCACCGAAAGTCCAAGTATTTATTTCTCCATCTTCTCTTTCCACAATTTCCAAGTGAAGACCGTGCGGATCATCAAATTCTAAATATTGCTCTCCAAAGCGCTCCATTATAGTGAAGGGAATATTAAATTTTTCTAACCTTTTTTCCCAGAATTCCATGGCACCTTTCGGAACTACATAAGAAGTAACCCCTACTTGACCATCCCCAATGACTCCTTGACGTGCTCCAGCCCATGGAAAGAATGTAATAATGGTTCCTGGTTTTCCACCTTCATTACCGAAATAAAGGTGATAGGTGCCTGGATCATCAAAATTGACCGTTTGCTTAACCAAACGTAATCCCAAAACTCCTGCGTAAAAATCCACATTTTCTTGCGGATGCCCTACGATTGCTGTGATATGGTGAATACCCATTGTTTTCTTACTCATTTTTTCAACACTCCTTTATAAATTAATATCCAGTATTTAACTAAACGAGATACCTTATTTTGTTCCATCTACGGATAAAACACAATTATTTATCAATCTCAAAATGGAGATATTTTAGAATAAAAAAGCATCTAAAGCATATTTACCAGGACCGATTAAGGCAACACCAATTGCCACAGCAAGTAATGTTAAGTTAAATTCATATCCATTTGATGTAATCCATAATCCGTTTGGCGCATGAACTTTTATGATTGCCATAGCCATAGTTCCAGCGATCAAAATTCCTGCTACTGGGGTTAAAAGCCCTAGTGCAAACAATATTCCGCCAACAAATTCTGCTAACCCTGCAATAAGAGCCAGTGTTATTCCTGGTTTCATGCCTATGGATTCAAACCATCCTCCCGTTCCTTTCAATCCATGGCCGCCAAACCAACCAAACAATTTTTGAGCTCCATGACCAACGAATAATAAACCAATTACCAAACGAATTATTAATAAACCGATATTTATCATCTTAATATCCTCCTAAAAATTTTTATCTCGAATTCGAGATATATTTATAAAAAAAATGATATTTAAACTATGTTCCTTACTTTTTTCAAAAGCTGCACCAATGTCTCGGCCTCATCATCAACTAATGATTCAAACATCTGATTAACAGTATCATGATATTTTGGCATGATTACATTCATTAGCTCATTTCCATCATCCGTTAATGTCACATGTATCACTCGGCGGTCATCTGAACAGGCATTTCGGCTTAATAAACCTCTTTGCTCCAGCTTATCTATAACATAGGTCATCGAACCACTTGAGATTAATATGCAATTTCCAATTTGTTGAATCGTTTGTTTCCCTTTTTGATAAAGTACCTCTAAAACAGAAAATTCCGTAATACTTAACTTATTTTTTGCCATTTCTTCTTTTATTCGTTCATGAATTGCTTTAGATGTTTGCATTAATATCAGAAAGGGAAGATTATTGCATTTCCTCTCCATTAATTTCACCCCCCTTATAAAATCTTGAATTAAAATATCTTGAATATGAGATAATCATAATACTTATATTTTTTTTTGTCAATAACCAATTGATAAACTTATCGAAGAACATATTGAGTCAAACGGTTGAACAGGAACCGAATGGTTGTTTATCCAATTTTCGTTTTAATGAAGTTTTTCCTCCAACTCGTCTTTATATTACTCCCTTTAATTTTCCACGTGCATAGGCTGGTAAATAAACCTACAACTGTTATCGTAACAAAAGATAAGAAAAAGGTCTCTTTAGATAATAATAAACCGCCAAGACAAATGACCAATGCATCGATAATGAATATCAAAATCCCTACATTAATTTTAAATATTTTCGATAAAAATTGAGCTAATAGATCTGTTCCACCCGTACTAGTTTCATGGCGGAGCATGATCCCAATACCTAATCCAACGAATATTCCTCCCAAAATAGAACTAAAGACAGCAGGGATTTGAAATTCTGGTAAAATGGATCGTGAAGGTGCCAGTAGGTCAATCACAAACGAAGAAAACAACATCCCATGTAAACTATTATAAAAATAATTTTTATTATGGAACCAGGCTAGTGCAAATATAGGTACACTTAAAATAATAATAGCTAGTCCAGGTTGAATTCCTGTTAAATACTTGATAATCAACCCTATGCCGATTATTCCGCCATCAAGTAATTCAAATGGCACTAAAAAGAAATTAATACCAATTGACAACAAAATACTGCCAAGCAAAATGACACACATTTTCTTAGGAATATTCATTGTCTCATCACCCCCTATTTTCATGGCCCCGAAATAAAGTTGTTATGGTTATCTATCACTAATTTTTAAAATGTACTTTAAAATTTATATACCTACTATTCCTATTATTTTTGCCATCCGTTCTTTAATTTCACAATAGGTGAGCTTCCAATTAGATCTACAATATTATCATAGGCCACTCGAATAGAAACACCGAGCATTAACAATCCAATGATGACGGTGAAAACTCCATCTAAAAGATGTAAATTTGTAATCGAGGTTATTACTACTGCAATTAAGGCCAATAACGCACTTGTAACAGACACAAGATCTTCATAGAAGACAAATCTTGTTGGAGGAGTTGCTCTGCCTACATTTTTAAATGATTCGAGGACAATTCTGAGCCCTTTTACTTTTATCCCAGAATCATGATTTATTTCTTTCATCGCTTTAATTAAAACAGCTCCATCAATAACCAGGTTTAGAATTAAAATAAATATGTTCATCAATAGACCTGTACTTGGTTCAACAGGATTATAAATTAAATGACATCCCTCACGGATGGTTTCAAATGCCATAGTGAAGACAACCAATGCGGCAATCATGCCAAAAATATGGTTCAAACGTTCGAAACCATTAGGAAACCGTTTTGACGGTTTTTTTTGAGATAAAACACTTCCTATAAAAATGAAACCTTGGTTAACGGCGTCTCCTAAAGAGTGCATAGCTGCGGCAAACATGGCTCCGCTCCCACTAATGCTTCCAGCTATAAATTCAGTAACAGCAATAAGCGTATTACCCGTCATGGCTAATGCAGATGATTTGTTACCTTTTTTTACTGACTCAAACAACAGCTTAATTTTCATATGCTTACCTCCCCCACTCTATGTTCTTATAGTGTCCCAATAAAAATGGGAAATATTGATAAAATCAAATTTTTGTTAACTTTTTATGAGTTTAAAAAGGCGAATTTCATGTATAAAAATAAAAAATCCCACTTGTATAAATGATCAAAACTTTTATACAAGTGGGATTTTTATTTTTTTATCAGTATCGGTTAAAACAAACTTTTGAACATTTCATAACGTAAAGAGAGTTGGGTACTCCAACTCTCTTTTTTTATCCTTTTTTACACAATCATTTCATAAACACCAATTATTATTAACAGGATTCCTGCAACAATGTTAGAGTATTTGCCTATGCTCAAACCATAAATCTTATTGCCAAGTTTTATTCCACTCCAAATGGATACAATGGAAAACAATCCAATAGACAAGGTGGTTAAAACAGGCGAAACACCTGTAATACCTGCTCCCAATCCCATAGCTAGGCAATTGATTGCTAACGCAAATCCTAAGAAAATCGACTCTTTAACAGAAATGACTTTATCATCATTTACATCTGCTGAATCCGGATGAGAAATAACATGCGAAAAATTAGAATCAACCTTAACTTCCGTTGTAGATTCATGTAAAGAGAAGGAATCTACAATGCACTTTATCCCTATACAAATAATAATCAAACCACCTGCAAAATTGGCAAATCCAATCGAAATGAACTGGGAAATGAATTCCCCTGCAATAATGGAAAGATAAGCACAAAACATGGAGACTATAGCAATAATAAAATTAGAAACAAATGGAATCCGTGTTGACCTTAATCCATACGAAACACTTATGCCTAAATTATCTAGATTCGCCGCAATACCAATTAATAATATAGACAAATAATGCATATTTTCCTCCTGTGGTGTGCGTTCTTTCAGTTGTTCTTTGGAAAAATTCTTATGTGTATTTATATATTCGAAATGCTTGGATTATGTTAATCAGAACCAACTCTTCAAAAAGGATATATTAAAAGGAAACCGTCTATTACGCAGAATTTATTTGTTAACACAAATAAACTTTTTATAATATTTGGGTATTTAAAGGAAAAGAAAACTAAAAAGTCAGCTTCCAGTATTGGAAGCTGACTTTTTTAGTTTATAATCTTAATATTTCCTCTATTGATCCTTCTTCGAAATGAATTTTTAATTAAGAATTTAAACAGCTTTCTTGTTGGCGGAAAAAGCATTAGAAATCCGAATAAATCCGTGATAAATCCTGGTGTCAAAAGTAGTATACCGCCAATTAGAATACAAATGCCATCTAAAACAGCTTCACCGGGAATTTGTCCGTAACGCAGTTGCTCCTGTGCCCTGCGAATGGCTTGCAGCCCCTCTCTTTTAGCTAAATAGGCTCCAATTATCCCTGTTAATATCATAAAAATCAATGTTGGCCAAACACCAATCGTTTTACCAGATAACAGCAAAACGCCTATATCCATTGCAGGAATAATAATGATTAATAAGAATAAATAACGCATGTTTGTCCACCTTTCAAATGAGTTGTATATAGTGTAATTCTCAGGTGACATTGGTAATGGATATACATATCCCCAAAGATTTATGTTATTCCTGTATTACCTAATTATTGAATCCAAAAGTTTCGTTAAAAAACAATGCTAAAAATAATAAATAACAAAAAGAAATGGTTTATAAGTTAGAAGTTTAGACAAAATCGAAAAGCGTGCTTATTAAATGATTGGTAACATAATGTTTATTTTTCCCGTTTTAGAGTCAACTTCAATTCCAATATCCACGTTTTCCTCAATATAACAATCGCCTTTGTTACTAAATTCAGCATCACAAATCGGACATTTACTTAATTCAAAATGCTTATATTCATAAAATTCCTTATGACAATAATTACAATGACATTTCGAAACAGTAATTGTTTGAATTGAATTCATTTTCAAAATCCCCTTTCTCATATGAAGTTTCTCATCAACACCGTCTCCGTCTCCCGCCAGGTTTATCACATTGAATATATTTATCGATATATTTTTATAATTTTCATTATTGTCATTCTAACTTCAAATAATAAGGCTCTTCATCATCAGTTAGAGCACTGAGACGTTTTTGTTTTCGATTAAAAACCACTTTGGATAATAAAACGCTTAATTCATATATGAGAATTAGTGGTATTGCTACAGAAATATGAGAAATAAATTCTGGTGGGGAAATCATTGAGGCGATGATTACAAGAATTAAATACGCATACTTTCTAAGTTTTACAATTTTATATGGATTAACCAGTCCTAAAGTCGTTAAAAACATCGAGATAAGAGGTAATTCAAACGCTACACCAAAAGGTAAAGTCATATTAATTAAAAAACTAAAATATTTATCTACCGTAAAGGAGGTTGTCACTAAATCGTTTCCCAAATTGATAAGAAAGTTCATGACATTTGGGAAGATAAAAAAATAACCAAATGCCAATCCTCCAATAAAAAGAAAGAACAAGGCTGGGATATACGCTATTGTTATTTTCCTCTCCACTGGCTTTAAAGCAGGTTTTACAAATAACCAAATTTGCCATGCAGCTATTGGGATTGTTCCTGCTACTGCAACGACGGTGGCGATGTGAAAATAGATCCATATAATATCGCTTGGCCCCAAAACCATTAATTTATAATCAAGATTCCCCATGAAAAAAGCATATAAATCTTTGACATAAACCATCCCTAAAATAAGAAATATTATGAAAGCAAGTGACGAAATAATTAATCTTTTTCGCAACTCATTTAAATGCTCAAATAAATTAAGTTCTTTATCATCCATGTGCTTACTCCCGCCTGTTAAATAATTAACTTGATACAACCAATTTAAAAAATGCAAGATGCTCACTTTCCATCCTGCATTTTTTTATAAAGGTCATTATTTATTTAAATCAATTTTGTCATCCTTCACTTCTTCCTTAATATCTTGTGCTATGCCTTCTGTAGCTTTTTTAAATTCCCGAATTGTTTTTCCAAAGGCTTGGCCGATTTCTGGAAGCTTGTTAGGACCAAAAATAACAAGTGCAACGATAAGGATCAAAATTAATCCTGGAAAACCAATATTTGATAACATATTTTCCTCTCCTAGTGCTAAGCTCTTGTTTTTATCCTTGTCTTATTTTTGGCTTTGTTTCGATGATAAAAATTCATTTAGAGCAGACTTGTTTTGTTCAAGATTGATACTTAACACTGCACCCGCATTCTTGAATTGCTCATTAGTAAAAGACCCATCCACGGGGATACGCATTGTTTTTAGGTCATTGGATTGATTAGTAAGCAAATCTTTCCCCAAGGTAAATAGAGTAGGAGTATCCAAATTGGTATCAACATAAGGGTTTATAACACCCAATATTTTAGGAAGCTGTATGATGCTTCCAATACTCAAAGCTTGGTCCTTCAACTTGCTAATGACTTCCTGTTGTCTTTGAACTCGGCCAAAGTCACTTAATTTGTCATGCCTAAAACGTACATATCCTAATAACTTATCACCATGTAAGGTTTGTTTTCCAGGGTTTATTGTCGTTCCGATTCCATACTGCATTTCATGAGGAACATCAACTTCAATTCCATCTGGTGCAATAATATCTGCAATCTTTGAGAATCCTTCAAAATCAACAACAGCGTAATAATTTACGTCAATATCAAAGTTTTCTTTAATTGTTTGTCTAAGAAGCTCTGGTCCGCCATATGCATATGCTGCATTTATTTTTTGTTTTCCATGACCAGGTATATTAACATAGGTATCTCTCATTATAGAAATCAACTTAGATTGATGAGTATTTTGATCGTAATGGGCAATCATGATCGAATCTGTTCTTGAATGTTCTTCACCACGTGAATCATTTCCCAATAGAAGCACATTAATTCTACCAAACTTCACATCTTCTCCCTGGAAAGCTTTCGCTACTTTCTCATCACCATTAAATTTCCCATCCTTACCAAGCGAAACTCCTTGTTTATATTGATAAGCTGCATAAGCACCTACACTACCAATCATTAAAATAAAAATAAGCATCATTACCCTTATCCATCTAACACGCTTTTTCCTACGAAGCATTCTTTCCATAGTACACCTTCCCAACTGTCCTTAGTTTATTGAATTTGCCCTTTACCTCCAATGTAGCTCTTAAACGGCTATTTGGAAGAATTAAGGCAATTGCTATTCGGCTTTTAGTAAATTTGCTACAATTTGAATTGCTATAGCATCGTCGATAAAACCGACTGGAAAAATGTAATCTGGAATAACATCCACTGAGACAATAAAATAAATTAGTGCACTTCCAACTATGGCAAGCTCCCGTGGTGTGCCCTTATTTAAGCGGAATTTCTCATACATTTCCTTAAGCTGATTGATAAACGGACCAATACTGCCTAATTTCTTAATCTTTTCCCCAAAGCTTTTGAGAATATTTTCTTTTCCCTCTTCTGTTTGTACATATTGTTCATAATTAGATAATTCCTGTTCTAAACTAGCAATACTAAACTTATTATCTATAATGTTGGAGAATTCAAGTAAATTTTGAATACTTTCAACAGACATAAAAATGTCAGATTGCTGTGTTGTATTTTTCTCTTCAATTGAAAAGCCTGCAGCTATAAATAACTCTGAAACGGGGACTTGTAAAAAATCAGCAAATTTTTGTAAATGGGCAGGCTTTGCTTTGCGTTTACCATTAATAATCCTAGAGATCGTGGCTGTGTCAATATCAGTAAGCTCACTAAGCTTCCTCATGGATAAAGAACGTTCCTTTAATAATTTTTTCAATAATAACCCCAGATTATTATCCATCTTTTCACCAGACATCTTAGCTTCCCTTTCCGTTTTTCATTACTTATCAATTTCATAACGATTAAAAATCAGTAGAAGAATTAAACACACTTTATCCTTATTGAAAAAATGAAATTCTATTAAAATATACAAATTCGTTGACATTTTGTCAACAATCGACTTTTTGTTGTCATTAAAATGTCAACATATTTATTATTTATACAGAATAAAAACGAAAAAAATCCCTCTAATTAAGAGAGATTCATCTATTAAGCAAAAGCTTCTTGCTTTTTTACTATTTCTAAAGATTTGATATGATACCCATCAACTTCAAGGACTTTAAAATCAAAATCACCATAATTAATTATCTCGCCTTCGAAAACATCCATCTTTTTGGATAATATCCAACCACCAATGGTATCAATATCCTCATCATCTAAATCTATTCCGAATAAATCATTTATTTCTTCTATAAGAACTTTTCCATCGACGATTGTTTTATTATCGTTTATTTTATTGATTTCAGGTACCTCATCCGCATCAAATTCATCTCGAATATCACCGACAATTTCCTCTAGAATATCTTCAACTGTTACTAATCCAGCTGTTCCGCCATACTCATCCATTAGGATAGCCATATGAATACGGTCTTTTTGCATTTTAAGTAACAAATCGTGTATGGCGATCGATTCAATTACCTGGATCACAGGACGTACATAATGTTCAATTGGAGTTTCTAGATTCTTGCCGACGATATAATCCGTTAAGACTTCTTTCAAATTCAGCATACCCACGATATTATCTTTATCCCCATCGATAACTGGGTATCTTGTATACTTTTCACTCTTAACAGTTTCAAGGCATTCTGCTAACGTTTGTGATTTATCAAAAACAACAATCTCAGTTCGTGGCACCATAATTTCTTTTGCAATTCGATCATTAAATTCAAAAATATTGTTCACATATTTATACTCAGACTGATTAATTTCTCCGCTTTTATAGCTTTCAGAAATAATCAATTGAAGTTCTTCCTCCGAGTGAGCAGCTTCGTGTTCTGAAGCTGGTTTTATTCCAAAGATGCCTAAAATCGAACGAGCAGATCCATTTAATGCTTTAATAAAAGGATACATGATTTTATAAAATAGAATCATTGGCCGTGCAAAAATTAATGTGACAGCTTCCGCTTTTTGAATTGCTGCCGTTTTGGGAGCAAGTTCCCCTACTACTACGTGAATAAATGTTACAGAAGCAAAGGCGATAACAAATGATGCAATGTTTGAAACGGATTCTGGCAAGTTAAGACTTACCAGCAATGGGTGAAGGATATGTTCCACCGTTGGTTCACCCAGCCAACCTAAACCTAATGCTGTTACTGTAATACCTAACTGACATGCGGATAAATATTCATCTAGATTTGAAATAATTTTTTTTGCTGCAATAGCATTTTTGTTTCCTTCTCCAACAAGTTGATCGATTCGTGTACCTCGGATTTTAACAATGGCAAATTCAAATGATACGAAAAATGCCGTAAAAGCAATTAACATTGCAATTGTAATTAAATTAATAATTATCAATAGCCTCCTTACTTAATAGTTAAGTAAGGAATACACCTCCTAGTTTGTAAACAAAGTTAGTCTATTACTTTTAGACCATTTACTGAAGTTAGCTTTTACTTTAAACTGCGCCCAGATGTATAGTCCAAAAGCAATGAAGATTAATATATCCATTGGATGGAATAACATCTAAACATTCACCTCTTTAACCAAATAATAATAACAATGTTTGAGCTAATGAAACTCCCTGTAAGGATAGTTTATTAACGAGCATTTCTTTTTCATTATTGTTTAATTTTTGAAGAATTGGCTCCATTACCTTTATTTCCTCTTTAAGATGCTCCATAAGAACAGCCATCTGCTCACAATGTTTTTCTACTTTCTCTTTATCTATGGAATTATTTGAATTGATCATTTTAATAGAAGATTTGATTTCCTCAAGCGGCATATTAAGAGTTTTATAATGTTCAACCAATTCCAATATCTGAATAGACTCTTCTCCATACATTCGATAATTAGAATCCGACCTAACAGGGGTCAGTAAGCCTATTTGGGTGTAATAATCAATCGTTCTTTTTGAAATGCTCATTAAACTGGCTATTTTACCAATCCGATACAACTTCCCAACTTACTCACCCCTTTCTATAGATATGTTAACTATATCACAATTCAAACCGTACAGTCAACGTTATGGTTTTGGTAATAATAGATACTCGATTATTCCTCTTTTTCTAATCGATCATACATTCGGCATAGCTTCCAACAATAAATAGGAATAATAAAAAAAACCATCCTATTTTCCAACCTTCCCCTTAAAAAAAGAATCAATTCTTCCTCACTCGCCTGCGTAGCCTACAAAATAGCAATCATTATATGATAGCCAACAATTCTAAATGGTGGTAAAATATATGAAATTCATCTAGAAGGAGCAACATGTATGCATCAAAAAATATCATTCAGAACATACGCAGTCATCGGTACGATGTTATTTGGTATGTTCTTTGGGGCTGGAAATTTGATTTTCCCTATTCAGATGGGACAGGTCGCCGGCACTCACTTTTGGCCAGCTTTAATTGGTTTTCTAGTAACAGCAATTGGTTTGCCCTTTATGGGGATCTTAGCATTCGGACTATCTGCAAGTAATGGACTTCGTGAATTAGGAGGACGGGTCCATCCGAAATTTGGAGTCGTCTTCGCCATGGCCCTTTACTTAACCATTGGCCCGTTTTTCGCGATTCCACGTACAGCAACAGTACCTTTCGTGGTCGGTTTTGAACCATTTATTAATCCAGAGCACGTCAGTTTATATCTTGGGCTCTTTAGCTTTGTATTTTTCGCCATCGTCTACTATTTCTCATTAAATCCTGCGAAAATTATTGACTATATCGGAAAATATCTAACACCTGCATTTTTAGTATTTTTATTCTTTTTAATTATTATCGCGATTGTCAAACCTATGGGACCCTTCGAAACTCCAACGGGTGATTACAGCCAATTGGCATTTATAACTGGTTTTAAAGAGGGTTATAACACGATGGATGCCCTCGCTTCTTTAGCATTTGGTATTGTTGTCATCAATGCTATTAAGGGACAAGGGATTACCGATAAGAAGACAATTGCAAAGGCAACATGGCAATCAGGCATTTTCGCTATGGCACTAATGATGTTAATCTATGGCCTCATTACTTATATGGGGGCATCAAGCGTATCTATCATCGGTACATTCGATAATGGTGGATTAATCTTTGCTAAGGTCGCCCAGCATTACTTTGGAGAATTTGGTGCGATCCTTCTTGCAATTATAATTGTACTGGCATGTTTAAAAACGAGCATTGGACTCATTACCTCATGTAGTGAATTTTTCAATAGTATTTTTCCAAAAGTAAGCTATAAAATGTTCGTGCTTATCCTAAGCCTTATGTCATTTATCATCGCTAATTTTGGCTTAAACAATATTATTCAATTCGCTGTTCCAGTATTAATGTTATTATATCCTTTGGCGATTGTTCTGATTTTGTTGACGCTCTGTTCATCATTTTTTAATCATAAGCAAAGTGTATATGCAGCGTCTATGCTCCTTACTTTTTGTGTAAGTTTCTTTGATGGTTACAGCACGTTAGTTGGAAGCTTGCCGGGGGCGACCATTTATTTATTCGAATCCATTAAAGCAGCGTATATTGAATATTTACCGCTTTACAGTATCGGTCTAGGATGGATATTACCAGCAGTAGTTGGTGCAATTATCGGCAATTTCTGGCCAACGGGGTCCAAAAAAACTGCTATTCAATAATGAATTAGAACCACCCATGGTGCTATTCATAAAAGGAAGAGAAGTGTCATGCTTAGCACTTCTCTTCTGTGATTTCCTTATATTTAACTAACTAAATGGTAGTTAAACTACTTTATTGAGTTTTCAGTGGAAGTACCATAATTTAAAAAATCAAGGTGTGATAACATAATGAATCCTCTTAAAGAGAAATTGGAAACTGCCCTTGAAGATTGGGAAATGATGAAGAAAGTTTCCGAGGATGAAAGCGAAGATTGGGCCGAACGGTTTGAGATGCATTTTTATGAGTTTATCGATGAATTAAAGATTTGGTATCATCATTTAGAAAAACCTCCTTCTACTATAGAAGATGCAGAAAATCTTAATGAAATTAGACAAATTATTGAGCGCTTACCTGACCCGCTTGAACTCAACTTTTATACAGAACTTGAGTTAATTATTGAGGGAATAGATCGTGTACGCTATGATTGATCTGCACTTGGGACATGGGATAGAGCTTACCGCTCCCTTGTCCCCGCTATTGTATTACTTTAGGTTAGTACAAGTCTTCACATAAAAAAAGCACTTTCTAATAGCAAAATGCTTCTTAGAAAGTGCTTTGAAGATTACATAATTAAAATGATACCTAGAAATGTTAATTATAAAATATCTATTTTACAAAATTCCTATCCATGTCTTCACTGCAGTAGCCAAAATTAAAATTCCCATAATGACCTGCAACAATTTGGTATTAACTCTTTTCCCAGCGTTTGCTCCTATTGGTGAAGCAATTAAACTGGCAACAACCATGATAAGTGAAGGTAAAATTGGCACTTGTCCTGTTGTGATTTTACCGGTAACAGCCCCAATCGATGAAATAAGTGTAATGGCTAAGGAAGAAGCAATGGTCATCCTTATTGGAATCTTTAACACAACAAGCATGATCGGAACTAACAAGAATGCTCCTCCGGCTCCTACAATACCAGCTCCAATCCCCACGATGAAAGATAGCAGCGCTGCAAGCCATTTGTTAAATTTGACTTGTTCCGACGGAAGATTATCAATTCCTCTCTTTGGTATAAACAACATGATCACAGCTATCAACGCTAAGATTCCATATACAATGTTTATTCCTCTTTCAGGCATGTGAGTGGACCCCAATCCTCCTATAAAACTTCCAATTAATATACTTATCCCCATGTATACAATAAGTGTTTTATTTAAATAACCACCTTTACGGTAAGCCAAAACACCGCCAATTGTTGCAAAAAACACTTGAATGGCTGTAATACTTGAAACTTCATGTGCTGTAAAATGACCCACACCAAGCATGACTGGAATATATAACAACATCGGATAGTTGATGATAGCTCCACCTATCCCTAACATCCCAGAAATAAAAGAGCCTACAACCCCCATTAGGAAGAGCGTAATCATTAAGCTAATATCCATGATGTCCACCTCTTTAGAAAAGGGAACCCTGGTTGGTTCCCCATTATTATAATTAACCCTTTTTTATCCAGAATTTTAGAACAACATTTATTTATATTGCCTCCTACTTTATGATTAACGGACCGCACAACGGTTTGGACCGATTTCCATTTCTCGTTGCTGATCCATGTCAGGATTGATTTTTCCCATATTCGTTTCACGAATTTCTTGATACGCATTTGGTTGTGGTGGTAAGTTTTCAGTCACCAATTTTCTAAATTCATTATCATCTTCAATATTGAGCCCATGATTTTTGGCAAAAAGTGTGCCCAATTTTTCTGATACACTTCCATCATTATTTAACTCATCAAGAATCATAAAGTGTGCTGGAAGAACGATCAGGTCTTCTGATAATTCTCTGTATCGTTTATACAGAGTTTCTCTTAAATCACTTACCCAATCCTCTGCTTTACCTGCTAGGTCAGGTCTTCCGATTGAATCAATGAATAATATATCACCAGATAGCAGGAATTTTTCATCCACTACAAAGGAAGTGGAGCCAATCGTGTGACCTGGAGAATATAATGCGTGAATATTAAGAATAGTATTTCCGATTGTAATGTCATTACCGTCTTCTAATGGTTGGTAATCAAAGGTTACTTCAGTAGCATCCTTTGGTGGAAGCCAATAGGTAGCACCAGTTTTTTCAGCAATTGTACGACCCCCGGAAATATGGTCCGCGTGAAGGTGTGTATCAAATACATGAGTAATTTTAGTGCCGATACTTTCAGCAAAATCAAGATACATTTCCGTCATACGTGTTGCATCAATCAATGCTGCTTCTCCGTTTGAAACCACCATGTAAGATAAACATCCTTTGCCGATTCGAACAAACTGATACATTTCGCCGCCATTATTTAGGTCGCCCACTTTAACCGGTTCTAAATGTTCACTCCATGCTTTCATTCCACCCTTAAGATATGACACGGTTAACCCTGCATCAGAAAACATTTCAGCTACCATTACCGATGAGCCTTCCTTAGCACAAACCACTAATACTTCTTTATCAGTAGGAATTTTATCAATGATTTCTTCTACACCATCAAGTAATTCGAAATAAGGAATATTTAAATACTTAAAGTTTTCGCCTTCAATTTTCCAATCATTGAAATCAGTTTCATTACGTACATCAAGAATAAATAACTCTTCTCTATTTAAAACCTTTTTCGTTATCTCTTTTGAAGTCATTACTTTTACAGTCATTTTCTAGTTACCCCCTATGGTATTAATTTATTAAAAAAAACATGGCTATTTCATTAATCAGCGTTCTAGTTTTCCGTTATTTATTTATACCAATTGTGTTACCAGTCCATTGACTCATACCCGGTACAACATTAATAACGTTAGTAAAACCTTTTTCCGTTAATTTTTGTGCTGCAAGATTGCTGCGGTTACCTGCCCGGCAGACTACAAAAATTTCATCTTGTTTGTTTAATTCATTTAATCTGTCTTCCAGTTCACCTAATGGAATGGAAATCGCGTTAGGAATATGGTTAAAAGCATATTCTGCAGCTTCTCTTACATCTATTACTACGATATTTTCATTTGCATCAAGCTTTTTCTCTAGTTCTTCATTATTGATAACATTTAGGTGATTTTTTTCATTGAAATCATCATTAGAAGATTTCCGAAGATAATGCTTCAAAACTTCGCCTTTCTCGATAGTTCCTAAATATTGATGACCTGAACTTTCAGCCCATGCTTTCATGTCTGCTTTAGACCCTTTATCTGTCGCTTGAACTTCTAATACTTGCCCTGCCTCCAAGTTATTCATTGCCTTCTTTGTCTTTACAATGGGCATTGGACATGCCAATCCTTTTGCATCTAAAGTTACGTTTGCATTTATGTTATTCATAATAGACCTCCTGTTTTTATACCTACAAGGGTATTATTTTGGGTAAAAAAATTTATTCCACTTTATCTTCCCAAGCAAGCATCCCATCAGCCATGTTGATTACTTTAAATCCATAGCTTTCAAGAAATTGCGTTGCACGACCACTTCTGCCTCCTGAACGGCATACCATGATATATTCTTTTGACTTATCTAATTCAAGCATACGAAATTCAACTAATCCTAATGGAATGTTTACTGCACCTGGAATTTTTCCAGCTGCAACTTCATCCACTTCACGCACATCAATGATATTTAATTTCTTTCCCTCGTTTAATAATGTTTCAACCTCTTTTGCTGTCAATTGTTTCATTTTATATTCCTCCCTCTATTTTGTTTAAGACCAAGCATTCATGCCGCCTTTGACGTTTGTTACTTTTGAAAATCCCAATTTTTTTAGAATTTTACCTGCTTGCCCACTTCTCATACCACTTTGACAAATCAAGATTACTTCTTTTTCCTTCGATAGTTCTTTCACCGCTTTTTGAGTAAGTTGATGAAGAGGGATATTATTAAAACCTTTAATATGGTTTCCTTTAAACTCGCCGGGTGTACGGACATCAACATATTGTTTGTTTTTGTCGTTCAATTCGGCTTTTAATTCTGTTGTTGAAATATTGTTAACACCTTTTGTTGGTAAAAACCTCTTTAATATAATGAATAGAAATAGTGCTACAACAAGATAATTTACATATTCCATTTGGCAACATCCTTTTTAAGAAGGTGAAGACCCTTCTGTTATTAAATAAACAGGTTTACATTACCTTCCTCTGCATCTGCTAAGTAAGCAGCGACTCCAGCATATTCAATGTTATCTAATAGCTCTTCCTGTTTAAGTCCTAACAAATCCATTGTCATGGTACATGCTACAAGTTTTACATCCTGCTCTTGTGCCATTTCGATTAATTGAGGTAAAGGCAACGCGTTGTGCTTTTTCATAGTATCTTTAATCATTTTGGGACCAAACCCAGCAAAGTTCATTTTAGAAAGACCCATTTTATCAGCGCCTCTTGGCATCATTTTCGCAAACATTTTTTCAATGAACCCTTTTTTTACCGGAATATTTTCATCTTTACGTAAGGCATTTAATCCCCAAAACGTATGAAAAATGGTTACTTCGTGATCATAAGCAGCTGCTCCATTTGCGATAATATAAGCAGCCATCGCTTTATCGTAATCTCCGCTAAATAATACGATTGTTGTCTTTTTCTTTTCTGTCATTTTGTGACCTCCTGATAGTTTATTCACAAACTCATACCGGTATGGGTATAGGTTGATTTAAAAAAATTATCCTTTTTTAATCCAAAATTTTAATACTTTGTCTTCTTCTTCATGTTCCAATATTTCATGACCACCCGATTTAGCCCAAGCGGTAAGATCATTCTTAGCGCCTTTATCCGTAGTATGGATTTCCAATACTTGACCGGATTCAAGTTCATTCATCGCCTTCTTTGTTTTAACAATTGGCATCGGACAAGCTAAACCTTTGGCATCAACTACTTTTGTAACATTCATTATTAATTCCTCCTCATAGTTTATTACAATTACCCCTATGGGTATATATATTAGTAAAAATAAAAGAGGGTGTCAACCCTTTTTTATCGGCTTTTTACTAGCAAATTAACAGCTTCTTTTACTAATTCTTCCATGCTTTTTTCCCCTTGAATTTCCGCTTTTTGAACACACTCCACTAAGTTGGAACTAACAATTACACCAATAGTGCGATCAATGGCACTTCTAGTTGCAGATAATTGGGTGATAACTTCCTTGCAGTCCTTGTTTTCTTCCATCATTTTTAAAATTCCTCTTAACTGTCCCTCAATACGTTTTACTCTGTTTTTCATTTGATCATTGTAATCCATTGATTATGCCTCCTTTAACAATTGGTTTTCAAGGAATTTTACTTTATTAATAACTTTTGATGATTAATAATTGTATATCCAAGAACTCAAAAAATCCTTTTTTCTCAAGCAATGTATTCCAATATTCTTTTCAGGTAATAAAGATACCCGATAAAATGAATAATGTCATTTTAGCCTCCTTCAATGAAACAATGTTCATTGACAAGCTTTATAATATACCCCATTAGGTATAATGTCAATATATTATCTTTAATAAATTACTTATAGAGGAAAAAGACCACAATTCACTTGGCGGTTAAAGTAATATGTTCTCCACGTTCGACAAGAACTATTTCCTCCTCTTTACTGATTCTCCTTAATCTTGCATCTGCTGTTTAGAGAAAATCTTTTCTCGTTCTTTGCTGTTTTTCCTCTTTCATGCGTAGTTTCCATTTAACTGCCCATACTTATATCAAAGGGTATTTTTGCTTACTTGTTCTCAAGAACAAGTGGTCGCACAAACAACATCTTTCTTTACATAAGAAGCAAAATCCTTTCGTTTGTAAGGATTGATTGAGTTTGCACATCATTTTCGTTTCTTGTACCGAAAAAAGATAATTAGGAGGCGATTTTATGAAAACTGTTTTGATTACCCTGGCTATCCTTGTGATAGGAATTGGCGGATTTTTTATACTCAGGAATGTGCAAGACCAAAGAGAAGTGGCAAAAGAAACACCTGGTCAGAATGAGGCCAAAGAACCGCCTGCTCAAAATGAAGGTCAAAAAGAGGGAGGCGCAGTATCCAAAGTGGACGGTGAATCCATCTATAAGACCACCTGTGTAGGCTGTCACGGAGATCAATACCAAGGAGGAGTCGGCCCTTCTTTAAAAGGAGTCGGTTCCCGTTTATCAGAAAAGGAAATTGAGAACATCGTACAACACGGCCGAGGCAATATGCCGTCTGGTTTAGTGTCCAAAGAGGATGCGCCAGGAATGGCTGCATGGCTGAAAACATTAAAATAATTCTCCGCTGAATAAAATAAAAGTGGGAACTTGAATGACATTAAGTTCCCACCTAGCCTATTATTAAGTAATTAAGTAAGTCACCAATATTGGCTGCCTTGTTTTTAGCCACTCGTCTATTCACTGTTTATATTGAACGGAAAAATCAAAGAACTGCCAACCCTTGTGATCCAAGATAAGGAATATTAGTCCAGGCAGCAACCTGCACTCTAACCAGTTTACCATCATCTTGTATATTAAATACTGAGATTGACCCCTGATTTCCGTTAAGGGTGTAAAAATGCCGCCCATCTTTACTCACTCTGACATCCATCGGCAGACCAGGTGTTGTACCAGGCGGTGTACTGGTAATATGCCTTACCACCGACAGCGATCCATTAGGCCCGATTCGGTAGGTGGAGATGGTGCCGCTTAAAGTGTTGGTAATGTATGCAAATCGTTCATCCCTTGTTGGTACAACCCAGCATGCAGTCTTATATCCGTTTTGTACAGAGCCGCTAATCACATGAAGGATCCCGTCATCGCTCATTGAATAAGATGACAATGCATTTGCATCTGCTTCAGTAACTAAGAGGATTCCAGAGGATAAAAAATAAGCGCCCAATGGTCCTTGCCCATTAGAATCATTAACGATTGGTCCTGTAACCATACCATTATTATTAACATGGAATATACTGAGACGATTTGAAGTAAGTTCGGTTACAAGGATTTTACTCCCATCAGGAGTAAAGAGAACCTGCGCCGGTTGAGCATTGAAAGTGCTAAGGAAGTGGGTCGACCCGGGAAAAAGAGTAAGGCGTCCGTTATCATCGATGCGAAAGCCTGTGATATTGGAAGTAAAATTGTTTGCGGGATTACCTACATTGGCAACATAGACAAGATTACCAAACACATCTACGCTATTGGGCTGAGCACCTCCCGATGGCTTTACATCCACGAGAACAGGAGTGCCGTTGTCAGTAATGATGAAACTGCTGATACTATGGCTCCCTGCGTTCACTGCAAGAAGGAAACGTCCATCTCGAGACAAAGTTAGGGCTCCTTGTGACGTAAGGGGATCGACACCATCGTTTGCCGTTGCCGTGGATACTTCCTTTGTACCAGTACCTTTACCATAAGTTGGATAGGAACCTGCAAAAGTGAGCATCCCATTCATGTCTCTGTAAAAAGCAATGATTTGATTCATTACTTCATTATTGGTCATCATATATACCATACTTGCAGTTCTACGAAAATATTTATTCATAATCTGCATGTTATGACTATCCTCCTTTCATAAGTTTATATGGTACTTTTGCTTTTTAAATTCTCCAAATGGATTAATAAATGGTTCAAAAGTGAGGGCGATCGTCATTCACTTATCCAACTATTCCGTTACTTCAAGAAGAAAAAGCGTTTCCACTTAATGTAGAAACGCACCTTTTAACTTTAGTGACTATCTGAAATGTTTATACGATTTAAAAATTGTTTTCTTCATAATGAATCGTCTATCAATACAGTAAGCTACCAACAAAGCTAGTAAACCGGTTAGAAGTATATTGACGTAAGTTTCAAGAGGAAATGGTTTGCCCTCAAGATGGATAGCATTCGCACGATATTCGAGTCGTTTCACGTCATGCTTGGCAGTCATAAGATCTTCTTGTTTTGCGAAGTCTTCTAATGGTGCTTCAAATACAAATCTGTTTGGTGAATCACTATGAATCAAAAGTGTTTCTCTGGCATTACCCTTTTCACTCCAAAGTTTTACATCGGTTGCAGCTAGGGATTTTGCGTTGCCACCTGGTATGAACATTTTATCCAATTTTGGAGCGTTCGATATTTGATGCCTAGCCACTATATTAAGGTGATGTTTTGTAACAATGGGTGCATCCAAACTTGAAACGGTCAAGACTTGTGTCGTTCCTGTGGCTGCATAAGTATCAAATATAGAAGATAATGCGATTTCATCCATGTCGTTATATAGTAGTACTCCTGCCTTTGTCTTATTCCACTGGAAGGCAAGATTCATTAAAAAGGTTGCAAAATAGATGTCCTTATGAATAGGTTCTACTTTTGGGTTTTGAACGAAGTGATAAGAAGGATAACTGATTTCCTTCGAAATTTTTTCTGCCATGGGTTCGCCCAGTTTTTGAGCTATCAGATGCAGCACAGCATCGATACCTGCAGTTTGACCCGCTGAGGTTAAGGTGTTACCATCTTGGACATACCGCACATCCTCTTTCCAATGAGTGTCAGGATATTGCTTGCTTAGTAAAGAAATCCCTTGCCAGTGTGTAGTGGCTGATTTTCCTTTTAATAAACGTGCATCGGCAAGATTCTCTGATCCACTGCAAATGCTTAAGATAGTGGTTTTACTGCTGGAATGTTGTTTAATCCATTCCCGTGTTGGTTGATATTTCTTTTCATCATATATCGGCATATAAGGAACCACGATAATGTCGGGACTTTTGCCTATTAATTTATCTAATTCTTTATAAGTGTAATGTGGTACTACATCCAGTCCGCCCGATAATGTCTTTACGTTTTTGTCTGGAGCAACAGCAAATACATTAAAAGCGTTTGTTCTAGAAAACAAATCATAGGGAATCATAAAATCAAATACTTCAGTGTCTACATTCGCTAATAGAACGGCTATTGTAGGTTTATTAGGATCATACTTTGGTGGTTTAATACCATGTAGTGAATGAACTGGCTCATGGCGGACATTCTTGAAAAAATCATTCTCTGATCGAACAAATCCAAGGAAGCCCACCCCTCCCTCAAACACGGCGAAAATCAATACATAAACAACCAATCGTAAAACTAACCTTTTCATTTTACATTCCTCCTCCGGAAATTAACGCCAAAATCTCCCGACTCCAATGAATACACTTTTGATACAAAAATCATTTTCCACCCCCAAAATGTGGTTATTTGTTATTGAATACCCTTGTGTTACATCTTACTTAAATTGACCATGATAAAAACCGCACTCTTTTTGGGTATTACCGTAAAATTATGTGGTACCCACGCAAGGGATTGATTTGTTGTTATCTTGAATTCATATTACCTTTTTTCTAAAGCCTTCGTATTTGTGCTAGAGCTTGATTTTTATATCAGACTTCAGATGTAGAGGGTTTCAGACCACAAAAAAGACAGCGTAAAATTAACGCTGCCGTGTCCTCTTGTGGTTGGGATTTGCGGACACGAATATATTATTCTCCTAGTACGGCTTTACTCAAAAAGCAGGAATATTCAATATTAGAAAAGAATAGGTATAGTTGGACAATGAACAGGGGTGAATGAAATGCTGACGAAAGAACAAATTTTAGAAATCAAAGCTCTTCAGGAGATTTGTGAGAAAGTTGGAGGATTTCAGCTAAAGCTGAATTTTGATATGCTGGAGAACCGCGCCGAAAACCGTAAGGAAGACTTCTTCCATTATGAAAACGGAAGGCTTGTCGGTTTCCTTGGAAGCTATGGATTTGGAAATAAAGTAGAGCTTTGCGGGATGGTCCATCCGGATTACCGCAGAAAAGGGGTTTTTTCAAGGTTACTGGAAATGGGACTTGAAGAGGCTAAAAAACATAATGCCACTACTATTTTGTTAAATGCTCCGTCAGGATCAGAATCTGGAAAAGAGTTTTTAAGTACCATTCCTTGTTCTTATTCTGTTTCAGAATATCAAATGAAATGGCAGAAAACCGAAATATCTGAAGATCCGAATGTTACCTTAAGGCCCTCGGTATCAGAAAAGGATTGGGAAGCGGAAATACAACTGGAGGTCTCGTGTTTTGGATTTAGTGAAAAGGAAGCGCGGGAGTTTAATCAAATACTCCGCTCGAACAACGGAGAAGAAAATCTAATCATTGAAGCAAATGGAAAAACCGCTGGGAAAATGCGTGTTTCCGAATCGGATGACGAAGCGTGGATTTATGGATTTGCGGTATTTCCCGAACTGCAGGGTAAAGGTATTGGTAGAAAAGCCTTATCAAAAGTAGTATTACAGGAAACGGAGAAAGGCTTCTCTATTTTCCTGGAGGTGGAAGCAAGAAATGCCAATGCCCTTAGGCTTTATGAATCATGCGGATTTAGAAGCTACCATTCACAGGATTACTACAAATATTTAAGTTAGAACTATAAATGTAAAATGCTGCAAGCTATCTTTAGCTGCAGTATTTTTTTATGGTAAGATATTCCTCTATTTCGTACGATTTCCTAGATTATGACAGGAATATAGGCTTAATGTCATATTTCCATCTTTCCTGTAATGTTGTACATCAAACTATAAAGATTTGTAACCGTACCGTTCTGTAATACAGGTATATTTTCATGTTAGTGTTATATCAGACAAAAATTCCGGGAGGTAGCACACATGAAAAAAACTTATATAAAGACAATCATTGTAGCTTGTGTAGCTACATTTACCTTTTTAATACAGCAGAGTAGTACGGTTGAGGCGATCACCGAAAATCGAGTAATAAATGAAGAGAATCTTTATCAGCCTGGACAGGCCGATTCGACTAAAGTGGATCCACAAGAAAATAATAAGGCTAAAATAGAGATTATTAAGAAAGAGTCAGACGCACAAAAGGTAGATATGAAAACTGAAACGGTTAAACAAGCACCTGAAAAGCCAGCTGTTTCCATTTCTAATCAAGAGAAAGATTTATTTGCACGATTAGTCGAAGCGGAAGCAAAAGGCGAATCCTATGAAGGAAAACTAGCCGTTGCAACAGTGGTATTAAACCGCGTTGATTCTCCTCAATTTCCAAACACCGTTACGGGTGTCATTAAACAAGTAGTAGGCGATACTTATGCCTTCTCACCAGTAAAAAACGGTGAAATTAATAAGCAGGCATCAGATGAGTCGAAGCGAGCGGTTGAAGAAGCACTAACTAGAAAAGATCGTTTAAGTGATTCCCTATATTTTTATAATCCCAAAATCACATCCGATAAGTGGATTCGAACACGCACTGTTGTGAAAACCATTGGGCATCATGTATTTGCAAAATAAAAAATGGTATTCAGCTTGTAAACTACTGTTTACAAGCTTTTTTATTTTTACACAAAGGTTATTTGATCTTTATTGCTTAGATTACTACTAAGACTTTTTAATGTGTGTATACGTGCTGTAAGGAGGAATAAATCATTGTTATTATTATGAACGAATTCATCAATAATATTAATCCCCTTTTGAAATTGATCAACTAAATAATGAGTGTACTTTTCATTCCAATCGAACTCATTGATTCGATGAAGTTCATCCGCGATGATTTGGAATTTAAAGTCCTCTATAATCAATTTAACCTGATACAATTTATCGGTATTAAATCGAAAGCTGTTTTTATTTTGATAACTATTATCGACAAATTTGATAAAGTCCTTTATATTTTCTGCCAACATATTCGCTTTTTGCATCTCGAAGTTCATTTCTCCATCTCCTCAATAACAAAAATCTAACCATTACAAGAAGAGTGTATGCAAATAAATGGTCATTGTTCCCAATAAAAAGGCATGTTTCAAGAGCTTATCTTGAAACATGCCTTTTCGTCGGTTGTTATTTTTTTGAAATGGAAAATCTTCCTTCAATTGTTAGCTGTTCGCTGGAAATCATGTTATTAATGGAACTAAACAAAGCTTTTACTGAGGAGGTCATAATATCAGCGTCAATTCCACAGCCCCAATAAACGGTACCATTCTCGGCAGTAACTCCAACATAAGATACAGCGTTAGATTGGGAGCCTATTTCTAGTGCATGCTCCTTATAGACTAAGTCCTTATAATGGATGCCCAGTTTGGTTTGAAGCACGTTGCTGATGGCATCCAGTTTTCCATTCCCTGTACCGATAAATTCGTGAACATCGCTGTCAATTCGGACGGAAACGATTGTTTCGTATTGGTCATTTTGTGTAGATCTGTATTTGATAAATTCAACTGGTGTTTGGATATTTACATATTGTTCTTTGAAAATTTCAAGGATTTCATTTGGCATAAGCTCCTTGTGCAAGCGGTCCGATACATTTTTCACGCTATATCCAAAGCTTTCACGCATTTTAGCTGGAAGATCAAACCCATAATGTTGCTCCAGTATATACCCAATGCCCCCCTTACCGGATTGGCTGTTAATGCGGATGATATCTCCTTCATACTTTCTGCCAATATCCATTGGATCAATCAATAGATACGGTACGGTCCAATACTGCCGCTCTTCATCTTCACGCCATTTCATCCCTTTGGCAATCGCATCCTGATGAGAGCCTGAAAAGGCCGTAAAGACCAGTTCACCAGCATAAGGGTGTCTTTCATGCACCCTCATTCTCGTCAATTTCTCATATTTAGACATGATTTCTCGGATATTTTCAAAATGAAGCTGCGGGTCTACCCCGTGTGAAAACATGTTGATCGCAAGTGTAACAAGGTCGACGTTGCCTGTTCTTTCCCCATTACCAAACAGTGTTCCTTCGACTCTTTGTGCCCCTGCAAGCATTCCTAATTCTGCATCTGCCACTCCTGTTCCTCTGTCATTGTGTGGATGAAGCGACAGGATTACATTTTCCCGGTAGTTCAAATGATCGCTCATAAATTCAATTTGGCTTGCGTACACGTGCGGCATGGACATGGACACCGTTGCTGGAAGGTTGATAATCACCTTGTTGTCAGCTGTAGGCTGCCAAATATCTAGGACCCGGTTGCATATTTCAAGGGCGAACTCCATCTCTGTTCCTGTGAAGCTTTCCGGTGAATATTGGAATTGGAAGTTCCCTTCGGTTTCCTCTGCATATTTTTGCAGCAATTTCGCACCGGTTACCGCAATATTGATGATTTCTTCCTGTGGTTTTTTAAATACCTGCTCACGCTGTGCTACAGATGTCGAATTGTAAAGATGGACTACTGCCTTGTTCACACCGCGAAGTGCTTCAAAGGTTTTTTCAATAATATGGTCTCTTGATTGTGTTAGTACTTGAACCGTTACATCCTCCGGAATCAAATCCTGTTCAATCAACGTACGTAAAAAGGCATATTCTGTTTCGGATGCAGCAGGAAAGCCAACTTCAATTTCCTTGAAGCCCACTTCAACAAGTAATTGAAAATATTCCAGCTTCTCCTCAAGGCTCATTGGAACGACCAGCGCCTGATTTCCATCCCTTAGATCCACGCTGCACCAGGTCGGAGCTTCTGTTATGTATTCCTTTTGTATCCATTTCATGCTTTTCACCGGGGGCATAAAATATCCTCTTGCATATTTTTCAACATTTTTCATCGTCACGGCCACCTTTTCATTTTTTTAAAATAAAAAAGCCCATCATCTCATAAGAGACGACAGGCTTTGCCTACGTGGTACCACTCTTTTTGATTCGAATACGAACTAAACGAATCCACTTTACGACTTGATGACGGCGGTCAACCGTTAAGGCCTACATATCAGCCTTACCACTCCTGGGCGAGTTGGGGAATTTATTGACTGTCTTTCACCAGCCGACAGCTCTCTATACAATAAATATTCCTTAATATTCCCAATCATTGTGTTTAGTTTTGAATTTTTTGATTTTTCTTATTCTATAATGGTTTTTAAGAATAATCAAGACAAAATTTTCAAAAAACTAATAAACAATGTTTTTTATAAAGAAAAATTACTTCTAAATTTGATTTGCGGACTTGAGGATGACAAAAATCTGTTGCCGTGTCCTTTAAGCTCTTTTGCAGACTCGACCTTGACAAAACCTTATTCAAATATAGCAACAGGTCTCGCCCATCCCGCGCTGGCGCCTTTTATTTTTATCGGAAATACGGCTACTTTAAAACCATATCTCTGTGGGAGTAATTCCAGGTTTGCTAATTTTTCTATTTGACAGTACTCAGCCTCTTTTCCAACATAATGAGCGGCCCAAAGGACTCCGTCACGCGGATTATTTTTATAATCTTCCGCCTGTTTATATAGCGGGATATCCCATCCCCATCCATCCGTTCCCATTACCTTAATCCCTTTTTGAATCAGCCATCGTGTTGCTTCAGCCGATACACCCGCATGGACAGCCGCATAATTTTCTTGATAATATTTTTTATCCGCATCCGTTCGGACAAGGACAATATCATAAGGCTGTAATTGATACTCCATTTCTCCCAACTGTTTTTCAAAATCATCAATCACGATCTCGTACCCTGGAGATTTCTGACTAAAATCAAAAAGAACACCATTTCCGTAAAACCATTCTAGAGGAAGTTCATCAATCGTTCGAGACGGATTACCTGCAGTAGCAGCAGCATAATGCCAAGGTGAATCCACATGTGTACCGGTATGTGTCGTTAAGGTAACCGTTTCGACGGCCCAGGCTGCACTGTCAGGAAAATCACTAGGTTTTAAGCCCAAAAAATGAGCAGCCTGCTTAGCTCCCTGCTCATGCGATTCATAGATAATCTCAGGTGGAAATGGCTCTTTTGCTTTATTGTCCAATGGCACACTTAGATCAATAATACGTAGATTTGTTCGATTCATTTTATAAAACCCCTTTTAAATTTTTGAAAAAAACTAGGCCCTCTCAATGAATTGCCAAAGAAGTGTTTATAAAATTTACTATGATATGACTATTGTTATTCCGGAATTATGGAACAAAAAAACGCTAAACTCCATCAATGAGTTTAGCGTTTAGATCTTTTAATATTATGTAATAGCCCACACAATTTCACTCGTTATGGCTGCTGCGTTCCCGCCCTGACCAGTTTCCTAGTTTCCTTGTTGGACTAAGAAGTTCCGTTAAGAACTTACAAGAGAAATATATCATGGATTCCAATTAAACGGAAGTTGTAATTTTTGGTACCACAAAAGTGTTTACATAATAAAATGGGGTTTTTATTGTCTTAGAGGTATATTATCTACCTTGGCGAAATGTCTATTCCATATTATTTTTATAATTTAGTTTTAATAGACTTTTAAAATCTAGCTCAGCAATTAATACACTAAATAATATGAGTACTGCACCTAAGTAGCCTTTAAATGTGAGCGTTTCACCCGTGAAAATGAAAGCAAAACCTGCTGAAAAAACAGGTTCTAATGAAAAAATAAGACCTGTATGTGTAGGGCTAGTATATTGCTGTGCAATAACCTGAACAATGAAAGCTATTGCTGTACAAAATATGCTTAAGGCTAAGATTGAAAACCATGATTCAACAGTGTCAGGAAGTTTTGGGGTTTCCATAAACATTGAGAAAATGAGACTGAATAGTCCGACAAAACCTAGTTGTACAACCCCAAGAGTAATTGAATTAACATGTTTGGTCATTTTTCCAGTAACGATGACATGTACCGCATAAAATAAAGCAGATAAGATACATAATATATCACCATTAGCTATCTTTAATTCGTTATTTAACGTTAATAATCCTATTCCTACTATGGTTAAAACAATCCCTAATGCAATTTTTTTTTCAGGTCTTTGCTTTAAAATTATAGATGATAATACTGGAATAAAAATGACTGTGAGACCCAATAAGAAACCGGCATTAGAAACACTTGTATACTTTGTACCAAAAGTCGCAAAAATATAAACTATAAATAAAATAGAAGCTAATATAAACGCATATTTTACAGTTTTAAAATCAATTTTGATTAAGTGCTTGTAAAATACTATACCTGATAAAAGAAAAGCAATAATAAATCGTAATGCTATTAAATTATATTCTTCTATGTATTTGAGACCAACCTTAGTAAGTAAGATGGATGCACCCCAAAAAAATGTAACCATTAGTAGCATTAAATCAGCTTTTAATTGTATTTTCATCTCTATTCCCTCGTTGTTTATAATTTGTAATTTCATAACCCTTTTACTACTACAAAATCGTCTTTACTTCTACAATATTTAATTTTTATATCTTTTGATTCTATCATTTACTTTAATTGGGGTTCAGCCGAGATATGTGGTGCGCGTTGTTTCCAGACAATCTGCATGGAAACATACAATAAAACTGGAGGATTACACAAGGAACCTAACTTTCATCTCGACGTGTATTAAGCGAGAGCGGTAGTAATTCCTTTTCCTTATCCTTTTGTAAACCGCTTTGTCTCTTGATAATTTCCTGTGTTTTCATTATAATTCGCATTATTAAATTAGTAAAAATCATGTTTCTAATGAAAATCATGAGATTTACTCATGAAGGAGAGGGCTGATTTTGAATATTTCACAATACGAGGCTTTTTTGAAAACAATTGAACTAGGGAGTTTGACAAAAGCTGCACAGACTCTAGGTTACACCCAGTCTGGGATCACCCATATGTTAAATGCATTGGAAAGTGAATTCAGACTGAAGCTTCTGAACCGTGACCGTTCAGGCGCTACTGTTACTTCAGATGGCAAGCAACTATTACCATATATTCAGGCCGTATTGAATGGTCAACATAATCTGAATAACAAATTAGACGAGATACATAGATTAGAATCAGGTCTAATCAGAATTGGAACATTTACTAGTGTGTCAGCACAATGGCTTCCGGGCATGATAAAGAATTTTAGATTGGACTTTCCAAACATTCAATTTGAATTATTACATGGTACGTATCAAGAAAATGGAAAGTGGCTTATGGATGGGCGACTAGATTGCGCTTTTGTTCGAGTGCCCGCTAATAAGCAGTTAGAGACGATATTCCTAAGAAGAGACCCCATAGTCGTTGTGTTGCCTGAAAATCATCCTCGTGCACATGACGCATTTTTTCCAATCTCAGGTTTATCAAAATATCCATACATAAAACTTTATGAAGGTGCCGATGATGAGATATCAGAGATATTTACAATTCATCAAATAACGCCAAATGTTCACTTTGTCGAAAAAGATGATTATGCAGTTATTGCTATGGTTGAAAAAGGGTTAGGAATTAGTATTTTACCTGAATTAGTATTAAAGAATACATCTCGCAAGGTAGTATATAAAGAATTAGAAATTCCATCATATAGAGATTTAGGAGTTGCCGTCAAAGACACAACAATGCTTTCAACTTCTGCGCAAATATTTTTAACATATGTGCAAACATGGATTTCTAAAGAATATTCTTAAAAATTCAATTCGGTTTGTTAATATAAGCAGTAGAAATTCCTTGTGTTTCTCATAGCTCCTCCTGCAAGCATAACTTAACTAATAAATAATCCGGTTAATAATAAAGGCTGCCCTACGAGAAAAATGGGCAGCCTATACTTTATATTGATAAATTTCTAATAACCTTCAAACCAACGTCGAGCATTATCAATCATCATATCGTTAATTTGTTCCCCGGTTAAACCATTACTTCTTAATTCCGGGATAACCTCTTCGAGAACAAAGCTCATCGTCCATTTAGGGTTCATTTTCTCAGAGTTTCCTTCTGGATACCAATCAAGGGTACAACAATAATCTTGGGATAAGAACATGCGATCTGCATAGCCTTGTTTGGCTAATTCGATAACGGTCGTGTTCCGGTCCTCGATTGTACACTCTCTAGTTAAGCCATAACGGTCCATACCAATAAATGCACCATAATCGAGAACCTTCAGTATGTAGTCCATGTTATCGGTATCCCCAGTATGACCTATAAGGAGCCGTTTTGGATCAACTCCCTCTTCTAGAAAAATTTCAAGTTGCTTTAGGCCGGTCCCGCTTTTAGGGTGGGAATGGGTCATAATCGGAACTCCCGTCCGTTTATGAGCACGTGCGGCAGCACGAATAACCTTTTCAACATCCGGAGTAATCCCTTGTGCATCCGTCGCACATTTTAAAAAGCCTGCCTTTATGGATGTATTTTGAATTCCGACTTCAATATCGCGGACAAATAGATCCGCCATATAATCAATATTACGATTCTGAAAGTGCGGCGGGATATAGTGATAGGAGTAGATTCCGGTTGCAGCAATGATTTGAATACTTGTTTCGCGAGCCACCCTTTCAATAAAGCGGATGTCCCGGCCAAGTTCCATCACAGTGGGATCACAGATGGTTTTAACGCCAAGTTCTTTGACTTTGTTTACTTGCTCCACTGCTTTAGCAAACTCTTTGTCTTCATCATACAAATGTGGAAACTGGACATATACAGATTCAGAACGAACACGCATATGTTCGTGAACCAAGGTCACTCCTAATTCAGATGAATCAACTTGTCCAGTGACAGAATTTATCAGTGTCATTTATTATTCCCTCCTCCATTGATTGAATTTTTCTTTTTAAAATATTAAGAATTATCTGATAAAAACAGTACCAATCCTTGACTTAAAATGTCAATTTTTTTAATAGTATCTTAAATTAGTTGTTTTTTTTAAAAATCATTTGAATTCCTTAATCTGGATTAATCTGTTAACATAGAATGGTTAAATCTTAGGTAACTAGATTGAATTTACATAAATGGAAGGAATGACTAACTTTATGAGGGATATATTACAAAAGCCTGCGAATAATCAGGCAGTGCTTTCCCGTTCCCAACGGATATGGATGGCGATTGTACTGGGTTCACTTGCCGCGTTTGGCCCTTTATCCATTGATATGTATTTACCGGCCCTGCCAAATATCGCAAAAGATTTCCATACAAACGCCTCGTCAGTTCAACTTAGCCTGTCGTTTTTCGTGATCGGCTTAGCATCAGGGCAGCTGTTGACTGGACCGATCAGTGATGTTACTGGACGCCGTAAACCACTTTTGGTTGGCTTAATGATTTACTTTATCGTTTCTCTTTTATGTGTATTTAGCAGCTCCATTTGGGGGTTGATTATATTGCGGCTCATCCAGGGCTTTGCTGGATCAGCAGGAATTGTGATCTCGAGGGCGATTGTAAGAGATTTATATTCTGGAAGCGAATTAACCAAGTTTTTTTCACTGCTCGCATTGGTGAACGGGCTTGCCCCAATCCTCGCTCCGGTTATAGGTGCACAGCTGCTTAAAGTATTTCCTTGGCAAGGTGTATTCATTGTTTTAAGTATCATTGGACTCGTAATGTTCTTTGTCATTCTTTTCGGTATACCAGAAACGCTGCCTGAAGAAAAGCGTTCGGCTGGAGGCATTAAGAATACCTTTTATCCTTTTTTAAAACTGATAATGGATCGGAGCTTTATGGGATATGCTTTAGCTCAAGGATTGGTCTTTGCCAGTATGTTTGCTTATATTTCGGGTTCACCATTTGTCATTCAGGATATTTATGGAGCCTCCCCGCAAATGTTTAGCCTGATCTTTGCCATCAACGCAGTCGGAATCATGATCAATAGCCAAACGGCTGGGAGATTGGCAGGGAAAGTCCATGAATCGAAACTGTTCAAATTTGGCTTGGGAATGTCCTCAATAGCTGGTATCATTCTGCTGCTTCTTTTATTTTTACAGGTAAAGTTAATCTTCGTTTTGATTCCTTTATTTTTCGTTGTATCTAGTGTGGGTATGGTGAATACAGCAGGGTTTTCCCTTGCCATGCAATCACAAGGGAAAAATGCCGGAAGTGCTTCTGCATTACTGGGTGTTACTTCATTTGCCTTTGGCGGAATTGCCGCTCCATTAGTTGGAATCGGCGGAGGTCAGACAGCCATTCCGATGGGTATTGTTATTGTTTGCGCCGGATGTGGAGCGGTACTATCTTATGTGATTCTGGTTAAGAGAAATAGGTCGTAAAAAGCAAAAGAGCCTAATTCAGGCTTTTTTGCTTTTTTAAAAGAGATTTTAAGGAACCATCCACCCTAACAAACTACTATTTTGCAGGAATGTCATGATACAGACGATCACAACCAGCACGATACTATGCTTAACGGTGAATCGAAACAAGTCGGCTTCTTTCCCTGCGAGACCTACGGCTGCACACGCTACAGCAATGGATTGTGGAGAAATCATTTTTCCGGTTACTCCCCCTGATGAGTTCGCCGCGACAGCCAATACCGGGTCCATCCCAAGGTTCAGCGCGGTAACCTTTTGCATCGCACCGAACAAAAGGTTCGATGAAGTATCAGATCCAGTAATAAACACCCCTAACCATCCAAGGATTGGAGAGAAAAAGGCGAATAAGGAACCTGTTTTAGCGAGCGTCATTCCCAGAGTCGTACTCATCCCAGAAGCGTTTGTCACATAGGCAAACCCTACTACTGCTGCAATTGTAATGATTGGGTACTTTAGTTCATTTAACGTTTCCCCAAAAGTTGCCACCCATTCCTTCCATGAAATTTTAACAATAAACTTCGTGACAAAGGCAGCAATAAGCACCGAAGTACCAGCAGCACCCAGAATTTCAAGCTTATAAATGGCTGGGACAGGAGCACCAGCAGAATTAATGACTTTATTATTTAAAAAGGGAACTTCAGGAACAAATGTTAAAGCATGACCAATCAAATTAACCGCTTTCAAAATTGCGTTCGTTCCTTCATAATGACCAGTCAAAGCCAATTTGACTGTTGGAATTCCCCAAATCGTAATAAAGGCAGTTAATACTAGAAACGGTGACCAGGCTTTAAAAATTTGGCCTCCTGAATATTTTAGTTGCTTATTTTGAAGCGAGCGGGCGGTAACAGCAGAAGCCATTTCCTGTTCGGCTTTAAAGCGGAAAATCGTTTTCGGCTTCCAAAATTTCAAGAAAATGGCTAAGGCAAATAAGGAAACCAATGCGGATAAAATATCGGGAAGTTCTGGTCCAAGGAAGTTGGAGGTCAAGTATTGGGTCACTGCAAAAGTAATCCCAGTGATTAAAATGGCCGGTAAAATTTCCATTGCTTTTCTAAAGCCAGCCATAATGACAACTAAATAAAACGGAACAAATAAGGATAAGAATGGCAATTGCCGCCCCACCATTTTGGAAATTTCGATCGCAGAAATTCCTGTAGGCCCTTCAACCGCAATGATTGGAGTACCGATTGCACCAAAGGCAACTGGTGCTGTATTGGCAATTAAACAAAGGCCGGCAGCGTATAGAGGATTAAACCCAAGACCGACAAGAAGTGCAGCCGAAATGGCAACAGGTGCGCCAAAGCCAGCGGCTCCTTCAAGGAAAGCTCCGAATGAAAACGCTACCAAAAGAGCTTGGAGACGTCTGTCCTCCGTAAGTGAGACGACCGAATTGCGGATAATATCGAATTGGCCTGTCTTAACAGTTAATTTATAGAGGAAAACCGATGTAATGATAATCCAGCCGATTGGCAAGATTCCATATACTGCACCCTGTGTGGCAGACATGACAGCCATCCCCGCAGGCATCTTAAATGCAGCCACTGCTAAAATTAAGGCAATCAGAAGTGTTGTTAATCCGGCCACATAGCCCTTCATACGTTTAACGGCTAAAGCCCAGAAAAAATATAAGATTGGTATAAGTGCTACCAAAGCAGACAGCGTGAGACTATCTCCTACCGCTGTAAAATTTTGTGTAAAGGTCATAGTTTATCCCCCATCATATAAAATAATTTGTTCCCTCATCAGATTCATTGTTCTGATGGAAAAGATGAATAGGATCTATGATGACTGATACATATGTAAGTGACCCGAGAAGCGGCTACTCTATCAATACATTTTCAATTTGAAACTGAACACCCCCTTTGTTTCTTATTGCGAAACAGTGTTTTTGATTTGTTGCATAGGAAGAAACATTGTTATAGAACCATAATATCGTTTGGAAAATAACAGCGTTTAATCCTTCTTCATTATACAACTTTTTACCTTAATTTCAATAATTTTTAGAAGATTCTATCTATTGGGAAATAAAAAAACATTTGACCAATATACTGTTTTTTTGGCCAAATGTTTTATTTTCTTACATAATTCTGCTTTCAAAACCAAGCCGCGCTGAAATCTGTTTACCAATGTGAATCATTCGAGCTTGGAGCTTTTTTAGCCTCTCCTCTGTCATTCGCATCGTCGGCCCCGAGATACTGACGGCTGCAATAGCTTTCCCTAAGTGGTCAAAGATAGGTGCAGCAATGCACGTGATGCCATATTCATTTTCTTCTAAGTCCAGTGCATAGCCATTCCGCTTCACATCTGCCAATTCTCGGATAAACTCCTCTTTATTCGTAATGGTTTTATTTGTGTGCACCGGCATGCCTTTACGCTCAAGGATATCCAGTACAACTTGCGAAGGAAGATAAGCAAGGATTGCTTTGCCAACTGAAGTACAATGCATTGGAGCCCTTTTTCCTACTTTGGAATGCATCCTAAGTGTCTCATTACCTTCTAATTTTTCGATATAAACTACTTCCCCTTGATCATAAACGACAAGATGGATCACTTCATTGGTTTCGCTTTCCAATTCCTGCAGAAAAGGCTTTGCCTCAGACCTTAAATCAATGGATTCTAGCAGCTTTGAACTTACTTCTAAGAATTTATAACCAAGCTTATAGCGGCCGGTATCTTCATCTTGCTCAACATAACCATACTGGACTAGTGTTGACAGAATCCGGTAAACGGAGCTTTTATTAATATCTATTTGGTTGGCAATCTCTGTAACACCGAGGCCGCCTTTTTTTAAGCTAACCAAAGTAATGATATCCAATGCCCGGCTTACAGATTTGACCATATTCTCTCTCTCCACAATTGCTCACCTCGAAATTGCTGTCCATAATAGCTAACATTATAGCACAAATTTTTCACCGGTCATTGGCTGGCAAGATTAAGATTTAGCGTGCTCTTTTGCCAATACAAAGGAATTGCGTAGTGTACCGATTTCTTTAATCTCACATTCGATGATATCCCCGGCACCGACAAACTCAGCACCAACAGGACTTCCCGTTAGGATAACATCGCCCGGCTTAAGTGTCATCACTTTTGTCAAATACGATACCATTCTTCGTATTGGAATTATCATGAGCTCTGTTGCACTATTTTGCTTCTCCACACCATTCAGTTTAGCTTCGACCTTCACTGCAAATGGATCCAATTCTGTCTCAATAACTGGGCCCAGCGGCGTGAAGGTATCAAAGGATTTTCCGATGGTCCAATGACCATCCTGATGGAAAAATTGTGGTGCAGTTACATCGTTTCCAATGGTGTATCCGAATACATAATCTAATACTTCAGATTCAGAAACATTTTTAGCTTCTTTCCCAATCACGATCGCCAACTCGGATTCAAACTTAACTTGTTCGATTCCTGCCGGAATGACGATTTCTTCTTCAGGACCAATAACAGATGAGGTTGGTTTAAAGAAGAAAACCGGAATTTCCGGAAGCTCCGATGGACGGTCTTCAATTTTCGAAACATAGTTTGCTCCAATTCCAATGATTTGGTTAGGCTGTAGAGGTGCAAGCAGTGTCACATCAGCCAATGAGAATATGTTTCCTGTATACTCCCAATCTCCAAAAATATCTCCTTTAATTTCCTGGATAGAGTTTTCTACCAGAACGCCGGAATACACGGTTGAACCTTGAGTAAATCTAGTAAACTTCATTGTCATTCTCCCCTCTTTTTTAAGTAACTCTGTGTGAAAATCCCAAGGCATTCTAAACAATAGAATGCCTTGGATTTCTTTATTATTGTTTCACTGCAAACTTTGCCTTCGCTTCAATTCGTCTGCGGTGAAGAATTGGCTCGGTGTAGCCATTTGGCTGGTCATAGCCTTCGAAAATCAATTCACAGGCAGCCTGGAATGCTACGGAATCATCATAGTTCGGAGCCATATTTCGATACAATGAATCTCCGGCATTTTGTTCATCTACCACTTTAGCCATGCGCTCCAATGTTTCAAGAACCTGCTCTTTGTTGCAAATGCCGTGGTGAAGCCAGTTTGCTAAATGCTGGCTGGAAATCCGTAATGTTGCGCGGTCTTCCATTAATCCCACGTTATTGATATCTAATACTTTCGAGCAGCCAACACCCTGGTCTACCCAGCGGACAACATATCCTAAAAGAGTTTGACAGTTGTTGTTTAGTTCTGACTGGATTTCCTCAGCTGTCCAGGAAGGGCTTTTCTCAACTGGGAATTGCAGGATATCTTCTCGGAAGTCAGCAGTCTGATTAAGCATTTGGTTTTGTACTTCTCTAACATCGACTTCATGGTAATGTAACGCGTGCAGGGTCGCAGCCGTTGGAGATGGCACCCAAGCTGTATTGGCTCCGGTTTTTACGTGGCCGATTTTTTGCTTTAGCATTTCCGCCATTAAATCCGGCATTGCCCACATGCCTTTGCCGATTTGCGCTACTCCTTTAAAACCCGTTGAAAGGCCGACAATTACATTGGATTGTTCATAGCTCTGCAGCCATTTAGATGATTTCATATCATTTTTGCGAATCATTGGACCCGCTTCCATCGAAGAGTGAATTTCATCGCCTGTTCTGTCAAGGAATCCGGTATTAATAAATACAATCCGGTCTTTTACTTGCTTAATGCATGCCTTTAAGTTCAAACTTGTTCTCCGTTCTTCATCCATTACTCCGATTTTAAGGGTATTACGCTCAAGTCCAAGCAGATCTTCCACGTGGTCAAATAACTGATTCGCAAAGGCAACCTCTTCTGAGCCATGCATTTTTGGTTTTACGATATAAACTGAACCCTTCTCAGTGTTTTGGAATGGACCATTACCTAAAAGCGTATGTTTAGCGATAAGGCTTGTAAGGACAGCATCCAAAATTCCTTCTTGAATTTCCTCGCCGTTTTGATCGAGAATCGCGCTATTGGTCATTAAGTGCCCTACGTTGCGGACGAAAAGCAAGGAACGGCCATTTAATGTGATTTCCCCGCCATCAGGAGATTGGTAGCGGCGATCCGGATTAAGCGTACGAGTCATCGTTTTATTGCCCTTTTCAAAAGTAGCGGAGAGGGTACCGTTCATTAGCCCTAACCAGTTTCGATAGACCAGCACTTTGTCCTCAGCATCTACTGCAGCGACAGAATCTTCGCAGTCCATAATGGTCGTAATCGCGGATTCAACGAGCACATCCTTGACGCCCGCCTTATCGTTTCTGCCAATCGGATGGCTCCGATCGATTTGGATTTCAAAATGAAGTCCGTTATTTTTCAACAAGATCGCGGTTGGAGCTTCCTGAGTCCCTTGATAGCCGAGAAACTTAGATTCTTCCAATAGGCCTGTAATGGCACCATTATTTAGAGTCACTTTTAGGGCGCCATCTGTTACTGTGTAAGAAACAGCGTCCTTATGGGAAGCACCTTTTAATGAAGCTGATTGATCAAGAAAAATTCTGGCAAACTCAATTACTTTTGCACCACGGACAGGATTGTAACCGCCTGCACGAGTGGCGCCGTCCTCTTCACTGATGGCATCTGTTCCGTACAGGGCATCATACAGGCTTCCCCAACGGGCATTGGCCGCATTAATAGCGTAGCGGGCATTATTAACTGGGACGACTAACTGAGGGCCAGCTTGAACGGTGATTTCGTCATCGACATTAGTAGTAGCAATCTCGAAATCTTCCACTTCCGGTTCAAGATAACCAATTTCCGCTAAAAAGGATTGATAGGCCTCGAAGTCAAAATTCTCATTGTTTTCGCGGTACCATGTATTCAGTTTGTTTTGAATTTCATCACGAGTAGCGAGCAGCTCTTTATTTTTCGGTGTTAATTCACTGATCAACGCTTCAAAACCGGACCAAAATTGGTCAACATTCACACCAGTTCCCGGAAGGGCTTCCGAATTGATAAATTCATAGAGTTCCTGAGCTACCTGAAGTTTTCCTTTGTTTACATAGTTTGTCATCGTACGTTCCTCCTTTGATTTCTATTAAAACAGTAATCTCGTTAAAAATGCTTGGACTTGTTTGTTATTACGAAACGCTATTTCATAAAAAAATAATAGCATGATTATCCAATTTATTTCAATAATTTTAAGAAAATATAGATATTATTTTTTGGTTAGGGATGATGATCGAAACTTGAGCCCTTCATGTGGACATAGTCTGCTGGTTTCTCTATGGTTTTGTCCTCATGAACCTTCCATGCGGACAGCTTCAGCTGGTTTCATTGTAGTATTTGTCCTCATGAACCCTTCATGCGGACAGCTTTCGCTGGTTTCTGTGTAGTATTTGTCCTCATGAACCCTTCATGTGGACATTTTCCGCTGATTTCTATGCGGTTTTGTCCTCATAAGCCCTTCATGCGGACAAAACCCAATGGTTTCACAACGTGCCTGTCCTCATGAACTTCTTTCTTTCATTTCCCTCTTGATCTCCACACATCTTCCTGGGCTTGGGAATAGTTTTCCTGCATTTAATAGATTATCAGGATTGAAGACCGCGCGAATATCGGTTTGTGCGATAATTTCCTCATCGGTGAAGACGAAGCGCATTTCCTCTCTTTTCTCAATACCGACCCCATGCTCTCCAGTGATGGTGCCGCCTACATCAGCACACACCTGAAGACAGGCACTGCCAGCTTCTAAAGCCCTTTCACTTTGTCCAGGAATCCTGGCATCAAAAAGAACTAACGGATGAAGGTTCCCGTCTCCCGCATGGAAAATATTCGCAATCCGTAGACCGGATTCTTCGCTAATTTTATTAATGCGGCTCAAAACTTCAGGCAGTCTGCTCCGAGGAATGACCCCGTCCTGTACTAAGTAATCAGGAGAAATTGCACCCATGGCACCGAATCCTGTTTTCCGGTTCGCCCACCATCTACCGCGTTCTGCCTCATCCTTTGCGGCTCTGACCTCTCGCACGTTTCTTTTTTGGCAAACGTCCAGAATCTGATTGATTTGCTCATCCAATCCTGTTGCAATTCCATCCACTTCAATTAGGAGCACGGCTTCAATATCGATAGGGTGTCCTACTGGAAATGAGGCCGCTTCCACCCCTTCGATCGCTGTTTTGTCCATCATTTCGAGTGCAGCCGGCACAATCCCGGCCGAAATAATATCGGAAACTGCCTGACTGCCGTCTTCCACCTTATCAAAATAGGCCAGCACCGTTTTCTTTGCTTCCGGGTTTTTCAATATCCGGACTGTTATTTTCGTTACAATACCCAGTGTCCCCTCAGAACCTGTTAACAGACCCAGCAAATCATAACCGGGTTCATCTGGGATGCCGTTTGCTCCGATTTCAACAATGTCACCATTTGGCAAAACCACCTCAAGCCCAAGGATATGATTGGTTGTCACTCCATATTTAAGACAGTGAGCACCTCCGGCATTTTCCGCGACATTTCCACCTATTGTACAGCAATACTGACTTGAAGGGTCGGGAGCATAATAATAGCCTTTATCAGAAATGGAATTCGTCAGTTTCAAATTGACGAAGCCTGGCTGTACCACAGCACGTCGATTTTCATAGTCCACACTAAGAAGCTTTTTCATGAGTACTAGACTAATAATGACCTCACCATTTAAAGGGATGGCCCCGCCGCTTAGACCAGTTCCAGCTCCTCGGGCAAGAAATGGAAGCTGATTCTCGGCGCAATATTTAACAAGGGCTGCCACTTCCTCAGTGTTTTTCGGAAAAACAACTGCTTTTGGCAAATGCTTGTGTAAGGTAAAGCCATCGCAATCATAGGCGATAAGATCTTCCTTATGGTAAATGATCGATCGGGCATCGCCTACGATGTTTGCAAGATTTAAAATATGTCGATCGTTTGATTTGATTCCCTTGACCGCCATCACCATTCCCCCTTGCCGTCTTCTTTTTGGTAAGCCCAATCGAGCAGCTGTACGGTATGCACAATTTTTTGGTTTCTACCGTTTTTTTGTACCCCCATTGCCATCTGAAGCATACACCCAGGGTTGCCCATCGAAATCATTTCGACATCTTCAGGGACATTTTGCATTTTGCTATCAAGCACAGCAGATGCCATTTCCGGATTCATAATATTGTAAATTCCTGCACTTCCGCAGCAGCGGTCCGAATTTGGCATATGGACCATTTCCACCCCTGGAATATTGAGCAAAAGATCGCGCGGTTCCTGACGGATTCCTTGTCCATGTGCCAGATGGCAGGCATCATGATACGTAATCCGAGTTTTTAATTCCGCTTTTGGAAGGCAATAGCCTGTATCATAAAGATGTTTTGAAATGTCCTCCACCTTGGCGGCAAACGCTTCTGCTTTTTCATGCCACTCAGGTTCTTCACGGAACAATTCCGGATATTCCTTGAGGGCACAGCCACAGCCGGCAGCGTTAACAATTATCTTATCGGAATCCATAAACGCTTCAATATTTTGTTTGGCCAGCTTTCTTCCGGTTTCACGGTCACCTGCATGGACATGGAGCGCCCCGCAGCAGGTTTGGTTCTTCGGAATTGTTACGTCATTGCCGTTTCGGGTTAAGACATTAATCGTTGATTCATTAATATCACTAAACATGACATCCATTACACAGCCGGTTAATAAAGATACCTCACGCTTGGTTTCTCCCATTGCCTTAATGACGTTAACATCTTTATATTTTTTTCGGACCGGCTCTTTCACTTCTGGCATGATCGCTTCCATATCGACAAGATGCTGCGGCATGATATTGATCAGCTTTGTTTTCCGGACTACCTTTTGTATGCCGCTTTTTTGATAAAATTTTAGCAGGCTCCCGAGTCTATTCAACCGGTTATGATGCGGGAATAATCCTTGGAGAACCACCTTGCTTACAGCACCTTTCAGGCCTGTTAATGGGATGGCCTGGCGTATTTGCCCCCGGGCTTCCTCGATCAGGCCGCCGACTTCAACATCCGCCGGACAGGCTGTGGTACAGGCACGGCAATCCAGACAAGCGAATACAGGATCCATGAACTTTTCATTAACAGTGAGTTTGCCTTCCGCCACCGATTTAATCAAATGGACGCGTCCGCGGGGGGAATGCTGCTCCATACCGGTAATCTCATAGGTCGGGCACGATTCTAAACACATACCGCAATGAACACAGTCCGCCCATTTACTTTCATCCGGATGATCTTTCGCAAAATAATTGCTTAAACCGGTCGAACAAGCCGGATCATTCTTTAAATCGGCTTCTTTGATACTCATCATTAAATCCCTCCCACAAATCGTTTAGGATTAAGAACTCTATTCGGGTCAACCTTGGATTTGATCCCTTCTAATAGGAAGAAATGGGAAGGCTTTTTCCCCCAAGTGTCTATTTCTTGTCTTAATGAAAAAGGCAGATGCTTCACAACGGTGTATCCCCCAAGTTTTGTAACGGACTCCCTTATTTGCTGAATAGCGGATATGATATCTTCCTTTGCGCCTTTCAGGTTTACCTGGCATAAACCGTGGCCTAATCCTCCATTGGCTTCGACCTGTATATTGTGTGTATCACTAAGGAGATGGCTTTCTTTTATGATGTTGGTTACGTCCATGTTGATTACACCAATTTTCAAGGAAGTCTGAGTTGAAGTGCTGCTGTCTGTAGGGGAAATTGGATTAAGGGAATAAAATTGATTCCAAAAAGTTTGGACATCCTGGCCGGAAAGAATTTTCAATTCTGTATGGGCTGGCTGAATGCTATGGATAAAGTTTTCTTGATACCGAACAGATGTTTCAACATCCTCGAGTCCGATCGCTACTGTATTACAGCTGCGTCCTAACAATTTTTCTGATAGCGTTGGACTAAGCAGTTCCAGAGTTACAGGCTCCATCGTCGAATCAAGGAGCTTTGTGGCAAACGACCGGATTTCGTCCATGTTTCCTTGTGGGAATGTTAGTAAATTAAGACACTCATATTTAGGCAGCGGACGCAGTTTTACTGTTACCTCTGATATGACGCCCAACGTACCCATCGAGCCGATAAATAATTTGTTCATATCATAGCCGGCTACGTTTTTTACGACCCTTCCGCCGGACCGTATCACTTTTCCATCTGGGTATACGATTCTTAACCCGATGACAACGTCTCTTGAAGAGCCATACCCAAGCCGTTTGGGACCGCTGTCATTCGATGCGACAATTCCTCCGATGGTTGCTGATGCCGGGCAGTAGGGGTCGAGTGAAATTTTTTGAGTATACTGAGCCAAATACTCCTGTAATTCTTTAAATTTGGTTCCAGCCTTAACGGTTAACGTCATGTCGCCTACCACATGTTCCACAATGCCTGTATAGTTCGTTAGCGAAAGTAAAATATCGGCTGTTTCGGTCAAACCGCCGAACCCTCTTTTGGTTCCGCCCCCTTCAACACATACCTTTTTACCATGTTCATTCGCGTATTGAAGAATAGCAGAGATCTCTTCCTCAGTTTGAGGAAAGACCTTTACCTGTCCGCTATTTCCAAGGGGATGATTATTCTCCCCTTCGCTGATTCGCTCTGCTGATAAAATAGCGTTTAACTCTGCAAAAAGATCTGCAGTTATCAATACCAACACCTCCGATGTTTCGTAATGCACAACAGCGTTTCGAATTATCTGCAAAAAAATTACTTTTTTCCTTTATCGGCCAGCTGTTTGCTGGATAACATGACTGTTCAAAAGCTCTTTTTCAACAAAATCCAAGTGCACCATCATCTTTTGTTTCGCCTGCTGAGGTTTCCCTAGCTTAATGGATTCATAGATTTCTAAATGTTGTTTTTCAATCATCTTGGCAGTTACTGGATTTTTCTCAATATAGTGGTGAAAATCGATCATGGCATTTTTCATCGTTGTGGAGATAAATTGCAGGAACTGTTTGATAATTTTATTGCCTGCTGCTTCCGCAATTGTCTTATGTAAAAGATAATCCGATTCCCACCCTTTAATAGTTTGATTGGAAAAAATCTCTTTCATTAGATTTAGATCTTCATCAGAACGATGAACGGCTGCCATTTCCGCAATTCCAGGCTCCAGGATTTTCCGAACCTGAAAAAGCTCTTTGATATCCTTGGGACTGGTCAGCAGCAGATGACTGTTAAAGAGTCTGGTTGAATCAAATTCGAGAATAAAGGTTCCCTTTCCCCGCTTTACATCTACCATCCCTTTGCCTTTTAATGTCGTAATGGCATCGCGGACAGCAGATCGGCCAACACCAAATAACTCGCATAGTTCCCTGACAGAAGGAAGCTTTTCACCGGCTTGAAACGTTTCAGAATGGATCATTTCCTCAATTTGTTCTGCAACGGAATCAGACACCTTCAGGACCGGGATTTTTTTTACCTGCACGAATCTCCCCCCATTCTTTCAGATATCACATATCTGATAAGTAAAACCACTTACCTATATTTAAACACTTGAAAAGGTAAAATTCAATTAATTTTCTGAATTTATTATTTGTTTTTAAAATTCTATCATCTCTAACTAAAGTAAACTCGTTTTCTTTACGATTACCCCGCATTTCTCTTCTAACGGCTGGATCACAGCCGACATATCTAATTCCTGAAGACCTTCGTCGATCGCATGGCCAAATGCCTTCTCTGCCAGTTGACCAGTGAATTGGTTCATTCCTGTCTCTTGTAATAATTGGTTTGCCAAACGGACATCTTTATGGACATATTTTACGGCCCCGCCAGGTTGAAATTGGCGGTCGAACACATATTGTTCCATATGCCTTCGTAAAATCCGGCTATCCCCATAGCTGACCTTCAAAATTTTATACAGCTGTTCCGAATCGAGGCCAAATGCTGCTCCTGTTACCATTGCTTCCGATGCCGCCAGCGAATGGACAGCAACAAGATATTGATTGAGAAGTTTTGCAATGCTCCCTGAACCGGACGGACCAAGATACTCGATCGTCTCTCCCAGAACGTTCACTATTGGATGAATTTTTTCAAATGCCTGCTTCTCGCCTCCGACCATAATGGTTAATGTTCCATTTTCCACCCCTTCAGGTCCGCCGCTAACCGGAGAATCGAGATAAGCGATTTCTTTTTCACTTGCCTGTCCAAAGATTATTTTGCTGGTCTCTGCTCCAACTGTCGTAAAATCGATACAAATGGTTCCAGGTCGTGCCTTTTCAAGGAGACCGGAAATTCCTAGATAAACCTCTACTACATCTTCAGGCATAGATAAACAAGTACAAATGATATCACTAGAATGAGCTAGTGAGGAAATGGATTCTGCAATGAAAGCTCCATGTTCCTCCAGTAATTTTACCTTTTCCTTGGTACGATTATAAACAGCTACTTGGTATCCATTGGCAAGCAGCTTTTTCACCATCCTTGAACCCATCACGCCAGTTCCAACAAATCCAATCATCATCTTATTTTCCTCCCAATCCAATCCATGATTGCCATTCGAAGCTTTCGTCGCTTTTTCCACTTGGTGTATATTCCAGGCCGGCGTAACCGTCATATGCATTATTTAAAAATTGAAAAATCTTTCGATAATCCATATCCCCTGTGCCCGGCTGATGCCGACCCGGAACGTCAGCTATTTGAACATGGCCAATCAAATCAGCAAATTGTTTATAAATTGATAGTGCGTTCCCATGAATTCTTTCTATATGGTAAAAATCAAATTGAAGTTTTACATTTGACAAAGCCACTGCCTCTAAAATTTCTTTTGCCTGATAAATATCGTTCAAAAAATATCCGGGCATATCAAATGGGTTAATTGGTTCGATCAATACCGTCAAACCATGCTTGGCCATTTCCTTTCCAGCATATTGAAGGTTATGGATATACACGTCCCTTGCTGTTTCTTTATCACTTTCAGCAACAATGCCAGCCATGCAGTGGATCCTAGTAACATTTAATGCTGCTGCATACTTTATTCCCTTATTTACTGAACTCCTAAATTCTTTGACCCTGCTAGCATCCGTTGCTAAGCCCCGATCTCCCTTTTCCCATTGCCCAGGCGGCAAATTCAATAACACCATCGATAATTGATTTTGGTTAAGCTCCCTCTGGATTTCTTCAATTGATAGTGCATAAGGAAATTGACATTCAACATAAGAAAATTCATGATTTCGGGCTTTTTTAAAACGCCTCAAAAAAGGGTCTTCCGTAAAAATGGTTGAAAGATTAACAGAAAATTTACTCATCAAAACCTCCAAAACCCTAGGGCTAAGCCCTTATATGTAACATTACGAGCATATAGAACGAAGATAGGATCGTAATGATGGCGATCATCATCTTCAATTGAGGCAGAGGCACCTTACTGGCAAGGCGGACACCTATCACAATCCCTGCAATCGTCCCTATTAAACTACCTAAAATCACCATAGGGCTAAATCCGACACTTGCATGGGAAAAATAACCTAAAATAGAAGGAATAGCGATAACAATGGAGTTCAATAGGCTGACACCCACTGCTGTTCTAATATTAATCCCAAGACCAGCCAAAACCGGTACTAGTAAGATAGGGCCTCCTGCTCCTGTTAAGGCACAAATGACCGCTGTAATGAACCCAAGTAGAATGACCAGAAAAGAATAATCTAACATTTTTGATGGTCTTTTTTCAATAGCTGGATCTTTATTTCTCTTTAGTAAGATGGATATTCCTGCTAATAGCACGAAAATATAGAGAAGGAGTTTTGAAAAATAGTCGGATATTAACACATTTATTTGGACTCCCAAAAATGCCCCTGGCAGACTTCCGATGCTCAAATATAGTGCTAGTTTAACATTCATATTTTTAGATTTCCAATAGGAAATAGTACCGATGATGCCGGAGACGGCAAAGGATAAGAAGCTTAATGCAAGTGAATCGTGAACAGGCATTTTTAAAAATCCTACATAAATTAATGGAAGGAGAAAGCCGGAAATGCCAGACATGCCCAATAATACACCGACAATCAAATTCAAACCTACAACAAAACTAATTAGAAAGAAATAATCGGACATTTATTCAGACCCTCAATTTAATTCGTATTTTTTCCTTAGACCCACTTTAAATTGATTCGGATTATCTACTTTTATCGCAACTTGTGAATATTCTTTTTTTATCCCCATGATTAAAGTAGCTTCAACAGGCTGCTTTAATTTTAATATGAAATTAGGATGGGAATCTTCAAAATCACGTGCAATGAATTCAATTGTATCTTTTGACCGTTTTTGTTTTAAATATGATGGTTCATCGATGATTTCTTCGATATCGGACCACATTATTTCGATTCGCTTTAACAGGCCTAATGAAACGTACATCTTCTCCTCGGTAATAACCAAAGGATTAAAGCGTACGGCTTGAATATCTCCTAAAAAGAAAATAACGGTATAAATGTTGATTACGAGTAAAACAATCGACAATATCACAGACTTTTCATGTATTAACCAATGAAGCCCAGCCATTTCAAGGATTGTGGCATGAATTAACAGCACATGCAAGGCAATCAAGCTTGAATTTTGATGCAACGTAAACATGTTTGTGTCTTGTTGGGGTTTCTTTCTCCAGGCTGCAAATGCATAGTAAAACATGAGCATTTCTGAACAAATGATTCGAATAATAGGATAGGATTTGACTTGGTTTTCGACTGCGTTCGAAAATGAAAAGAGAATTGGCAGTGGACTTTTTTTAACAGAACGAACGATGGATGGCAAATATTTAAACAACGAAACGAGCACTAATATTTCCAGTAAGAGCAGTCCGCCTTCAATTGCGAAACCAATCCATGTTACAGCTTTAAATGGCGCTAAATAATCCTTTGGAATAAAGATACTCACAAATATTAGTCCGCCGGCAATTCCGAAAATCAGGTTTTTCCTATTTGATTTTCGTTTCCAGGCCAAAAATAAAATCGGAGAAACCAAGGCTAAATCCAACATGGATGCCGCAATGACTAAATTAGGTTGATTTGGCATCAGTTGTATTCCCAATGTTGTATGGTACAAAGTATAATTTGCAGTCAACACTAACAATAGCAAGATCGGCAAAACATTTCGGCTGAGAGACCTTTTAAAAACCATATTTCCCCGCCTTTCTATTTTTCTTTCATTATACCATAAATTACCTATAGGGATGTTTGTGTATAAATCCACCTGTCTTTAATTGTTTCTTGTGTTAATTCAGTAGATTTCCAGTAACCAGCCATCCCTTGACTCGATTTCACAAGGATTTCACCTATTTCTCCTACTGGTACATCTTCACCTGTTTGATCTACAATTTTGATAGAAGCTGTTGGTACGGGACGGCCGCATGATAACAATCGATTTTCAGCTTCTTCTCCCTCACCTGTATGATCCTTCTTATTTAAAATCGAAAGAAATAGCGGTGCTTCTGTTTGACCATAGTATTGAAGGAATTTCGGACCCCATAAGGCAAGTCCTCGTTTCAGAGCCTCACGTGGCATTGGTGAAGCTCCGTAAATAATATTCCTGATAGATTCAAAGGAATACTGTTCTACATTTGGGTGATGTAAAAGCATCACAATCATGGTTGGGACTAAATTTAAGGTTGTTGGTTTTTCATCGTGAATGGTTTGGAGGTAATGTTCGGGATCGAAGCTTGGCAGGATGAAATTGGCTGCTCCGGAATCCAATGTGGAAGCACTAAGGCACCTGATGCATGAGTTAAAGGAGCTGCGTGAAGCATCGTATCCCCTTCTTGAATTTCTATTGAAGTCAAAATGTTATTGCAAATGGCGGCCCAGATTTCCTGAGTATGGACGGCAGCTTTGAGCATTCCCGTCGTTCCGGAAGTATATTGAATGTTTGCCAGATCCGACTCAAAAACTTTTACGGCTGGTTCATCATCAGAAACCCCTTGAATAAATTCATGCATATTTAGCATCCATGGTTCCTTTGACGTTCCATTCATTTGGCAAAAAAAGTGGAGTTTATCACAATGTAGTTTGATTGCTCTGCCCGTTCGCTGAATTCTTCTGTATATAATAGCGCCTTTGCTTCAGTTTCCTTTATCATATGAATATGTTCTTTCTCTGAAAGCCTCGTATTTAACGGAACCTTAATAATCCCGGTTATCAAGAGAGCAAAATCAATTTCGACGCTTTGCAAGGAGTTGGCCAATAAAAAAGCCACTCGATCTCCCTTTTTAAGTCCAAGGCTTAACAAGGAATTGGCCAACCGATTACTATTTCTAAATACTTGGTCGAAGGTTAATTTTTCTCCTTGAAAAATAACGCTTGTATGATTTGGATAAAATCTGGCGCCTCTTTTTATTAATTCCGCAGCATTCATTTTTTCATTTCCCCCCTAAGTGTTCATAATTTAAATCGCCCATGCTTTCCTTGTCCGTTAGAAAAGCGTGTCGCTCCTTCACGGGTTTCTCCGCTGTTTACGACATTCAATCCTAATTGAAACTCCAGCTGCATCGCTTTATCAAAGTCCTGATCAAATCCATGATAAACGGCTTCTCGGTCACTTAGCATGCAAAGCTGAGGAAACTCGGAGATTTCTGCAGCTAGTTTTTCTGCTTCCTCTTTGCCTGTACCTGGTTCAACGATGCGGTTAGCCAAACCGATCATCAATGCCTCTTCCGCTTCGACGGGACGTCCAGTTAAAATCAGATCCAGAGCACGGCTCATTCCAATAAGCCGGGGAAGCCTTTGAGTCCCACCGTCCACAAGCGGAACACCAAAGCGACGGCAAAACACACCAAATACCGCGTCCCGTTCCATCACGCGCAGGTCGCACCAGATTGCAAGTTCCATTCCCCCGGCAACTGCGTATCCTGAAACTGCTGCAATCACAGGTTTTGATAAATGCATTCGGCTGGGACCCATCGGACCATCCTTTGACATGTTCATATTCATTTCATTTCCTTCATTTATAGATAGGGCTTTCAAATCAGCTCCAGCACAAAAGGTCCCGCCAGTTCCATGTAAGACGGCAACTCGTAACGTTTCATCCTTTTCGAATTCTCGAAAAGCATCCGCAAGCTCTTTAGCTGTCTTTCGGTCAACTGCGTTTTTAACCTCCGGCCGATTTATGGTAATTGTACAAACCTTCCCATTCTTCTCAAACAGTATAGTCATTTTCAAAACCTCCCTATATGCCTTTTTGGCTTTTCTCATTTCCCTTCCAACAATAACCATTATAAAACACCGTCCAAGTCGAAACTTGTCCGTTTCTACTGTCATTAAAATATAATGCTCTGTTAAACTTTAATGTTGATAATTAATGAATCTAAAGGGGAATCTTTATTGTCAAGGTTCTCCTTACTTGTGAACCAACACATATTTAGTAAAACTCGGATCCATTTTTACAATGTTCCTCCAATTCAGCTATTGTAAGTAACAGTGTTTTTGTATATTTGCTTGAGTTTTCTGCGGAATACGCTATCAATATCAACATTTACCTTTAACAGAGCCAAATAAAAAAAGCTATCAATATGACAGCTGGTGTGTAAAACTCCAAATCCTTTTATCTATTTTCTGACAGGAAGTTAGTCAATTTTTCAAACTTGTTACATTTTTAGCTTCAAAAAAGGCAAAATTAAAAGGTGCAAAAATTATAAGATAGGAAGGATGAAGACAGATGGCGAAAACAACAAATATTCAACCAACTGACAAAGATACTAATTTAGATCAAGCAAGTATAACCAATAGCTTAGATAACGACAACGCTTTTAGCGAAAATGGATTAGAAAATAACCGATTACTAAACAAGGCTGTGAATGAAAAAAAGCAATAAATCCAGTCAATATGTAGAATATCTGGAAGGATGATCCCCATTGGCAGACATGACTGTTAATTTAAAGGAAGCAGGTAAAATTCAGTCTATTCAGACGCTGGAAACGATTCTATCCGGAATGGATGGCATTGAAAGGGCATTAGTAGATACTGAAGATGGAGAAGTAAAAATAGAGTACAATGAGAATGAACTTTCCCAAGAAAAAATCAGGAACACGATATTACAAAATGGGTTCCTGCTTAAAGAATAAAGGCGTCAAAAAAGGACAGTCCTTGTGGATTGTCCTTTTTCATGTATTAATTATAGGAAAAGTATCTTCTTCCCTATATATCGTTGCCATAGGATCGGGTATTCAACTAAAGAAGCAATTAGTTGAATTGTGATATGCAGAATCGTATCCTATATAATGACAAGTTTTTTATGTTTAGGTTTGTTTAATAAGCCTGATTGGAGAGATAATAATGGGAAATACTGATAAGTTTGAAATGATAGCTAATAAATATGATACTCCTGAAAGAATCCAAATCGCAAAGGTATCATCCGATGCCATCCGTAAGTATTTGGTTGACACTAAAAGTAAGAATGCAATTGATTTTGGGTGTGGAACTGGTCTTGTAGGAATGAACTTGTTAAACGAGTTTAATTCTATGCTTTTTTTGGATACGTCACAAAACATGATTAATCAAATAAACCAAAAAATAACTGAATTTAATGTTCAGAATGTAGATACATTATGCTTTGATATTGAAAAGGAAAGTCTATCGAATTTACATGCCGACTATATTTTTATGGCTCAGGTTCTACTCCATATTCATGATGTTGAATTAGTTTTATCAAGATTATTTGATGTTCTTGATGAAGGAGGACATCTGCTGGTTGTAGATTTTAATAAAAATGAAAAAATAGTTTCAGATATTGTTCATAACGGATTTAATCCAGAAGAGCTAACCGACATTATGACTAAAATAGGGTTTAGGGATATTAAATTCAAAACTTTTTATACAGGAAATAAAATATTCATGGGACAAGATGCGTCTATGATTATTCTTGATTCAAAAAAGGGACATAGGTAAAGTGGAAATTTCTTATACAAATAAAAAGGGCTAAACTCAAAATAGATAGAGTTTAGCCCTTTTCTCTTTCTGTCTATGTAATAGTCCACACAATTTCACTAATTATGGCTGCTGCGTTCCCGCCCTGACCAAGTTCTTAGTGTCCTTGTTGGACTATGACTCCTCAGGCAGGACTCGAACCTACGACCGACCGGTTTACAGCCGATAGCTCTTCCGCTGAGCTACTGGGAAATATTATGGGGCGGCTGATGGGAATCGAACCCACGAATGTCGGAACCACAATCCGATGCGTTAACCACTTCGCCACAGCCGCCATGATTATGGCAGAGAAGAAGGGATTTGAACCCTCGCGCCGGTTACCCGACCTACACCCTTAGCAGGGGCGCCTCTTCAGTACTTCTCTTTATTAAAAACTAAATCGCAAAGTTCCGTGAAGAACTTATGACAAAAATATATCATCTATAAGAATTGAGGACTAGCTGTAAATTTTGGTAGTCCAAAAGTCCTGTATATCCATAAAACTATATTGGTAATACTAAATATGTACAAGTATATAAGGGTTTATTGATTGGAAAAGTTGGAAATAAACAACTAAAGATTTATCCGATTCAACCTGATATAGTATTCATTGTCGCTTCTGAACGAATGAAAAACATGAAATGGTGAGTAGTCGCGGTTCCTTTACGGAGCTGAGGAAAGTCCAGGCTCGCACAGTGCTGAGATGCCTGTAGTGTTCGTGCCATCTGCAAAGGTGGGCTGTCGATATTGATATTGACAGACGGCGGTGAAATCATGCTAAGTCCTTTGGGATATGCTGAGAATAACCTGAAAGTGCCACAGTGACGAGGCTTTTCTGGAAACGGAAAAGGTGGAACGGGTAAACCCCACGAGCGAGCAACCCAAATTTAGGTAGGGGCATCATCCTGCGGAAAATGAACCTAACGGATGAATCGGTCATAGGCCGATAGTTACATGACTGCTACTTCCAGTGCGAGGCTTGCTGCCGATTGCAGTACGGAAGAACAGAACCTGGCTTATAGCCATTTCATGAGCATATGATCGTTTTAGAAGCATTTATAAATATAGTTAAACTAACCAATGAATAAATAGAAAAATAAAAGTAATCCACCTGAGTCGAGGGTGGATTATTTTTTTTCGATAAAATAAAAAGACCGAACAATATGTCCGGTCCAATAAATTTAATCTATTCAATTAGCTCATTTTATTATCTTGTTTAACAAAACATCTACTTTTTCAATAAGATGCTCTTTTACATCAGGATCTAGTTCCATTTCATCCATTGTCTCTTTCATTTTTCCAAACCAAACCTCGGCCCTTTCCGGATCTATTTGGAACGGATGTCTTTCCCTTACCTGTGATTCCTGCTTACTTTGTTCCTGTGCAGACTCATCAGAAACTAAGCGGTTTATAAATACTCTTTGCCGATTTTTCAGCAATTCAATATCCACGTTTCTTTCATTAAACATGGTTACATAATAGGAATCCTTTAGTAACTTTTCGTAGAAGCGGTCTACCAACTCATTCACTTTTTTCTGTTCTAATATTACAGCCATAAACCATTCCCTCTTTTTCCTTGAAAGTGTAGTTTCTATTATCATTATAGTGCAAACTACAGTTCTTGATTGTGATTAACATCACGTTTCAAAGGCAAGTTCAAGAGAGAGTCTAAAATATTTATTAGAACATACATTCTTATTTAGCTTTATTAGTACTTTGTTTATTAATTTTTTCTGTTGAATTTGATACAGTTAAATCATTGCTTGTTATATTTTCAATTGCCTGCCCCACCGTGTTTGTTGTATTCAATTTATGCTCTGGAATTCGTTGATTTTTCATGGATTATTTGTTGTCCTTTCAATATCTTTTTTTAAATACGTAAATAGTTTTTTTAACTTTAAGGTCAACACTACTGCCCTTCATCCCCAACTACGGTATTACCAATCCTCGGTTTTTGAGCCTTTTCCTTGTCGTCAGGGTTCCAATTAAAACCTGCTTCAGTAGAACCAGTTGATAGTAATGGCTGCTCCATAACGCTCGGGTCCGAAGAATTTTCGGGTTTATTGTTCTCATTTAACATTTGAATCCCCCATTTAACTCAAATTTATCATATTTTGTGTTAAATACCGTTCCTTATACGGAATATGATTTTACTTATATTGTTGAAACAAATTTGGAAAAATAACTTTGAGGTGAAAATAATGAACCTAAATAGAGTGAAAGAGATTTTTGCAGCAGATGAAGAGATTTCCGTTAAATATCATGGTATTCCTGTATGGATCGAAAGCATTCAAGATACAACTGGCATGGCGTTTGTCACTCAAAGGGGAACCCACGATGAGAAACGTCTTGTCCCAATAGATGGCTTGGAAGAAGAGTAAATCAGCCAAATTCACATGGGAGTCAACCAAGCGGCGATGAATTCCATGCACTAATGCTTCAAAAGGGAACCTGCAATGGGCTCCCTTTTTTCATCACTTATGTAGTAGTCCCTTTTATTCCATTAAAAAATTTTCCCCTGAAATTGGTCATATGTTTTCATTTCATCGAGGGTCTCTTCTATTTCCGTGATAAAATGATCAAATAGTTGATGATTCCCTGATTCGATAAAGTTTTGGTTATCAATGGAATTAAGTAAAGCAATTACCCCTTTAAACTTTAAATCATCAAAAAATGGGATTTGGCTTTCCCCCATAATTTCACCTTTTACTTCTAACTTCCCAATGTCATTCTCCAGCTTAAATGTGACTTTTTGTGTATTTTCAATGTCCAATACTAGTTGCCCCTTTATTTATTCTTCGTTACAAATATTATCGTGCCTTAAATATATTAACTGATTCAAAAATAGGAACTAAATGAAAAACCGAACATGCAGCAACATGGTTCGGTCCATAAATAAACGGTTCCCTTCAAGGGATTTAGACATTTAGTTTCAATTAAAACTCTTCCCATTAAAATAATAATCCGACTCTTTAAAGGTACTAAAGGCAACTTCTACTTCCGGGATTTCGAGCGAGTGAACTTGTTTCGTGACAATTTTAGCAAATTGGTCTCGTACCTCCTGGCCTCTTTCAAACCATTTAACTTCAATAAACGGATATCCAGGTACCTCGTCATTATTAAACACAAAGGTTGAGTTGACCACCTCTAACGTAAAATTGTCTGTTCCACATTCACAAAGTTCAGCTAATTCCTGTACTAATGGTCGGCTGACCGCTTTAACCTGTTCTACTGAAATTCCTCTAATAAATAAATGGGGCACTCTAATTTCCTCCTAAGCTTTTAAAAAATTTCATCATGCAAACCTGCTGATTGAATATCGGTCTATTGGAATCGAGGTTTCTCCCTCCAAAATCAACTCCGTCATAAGCGTTCCAATGAGTGGAGAAAGCGTTACGCCACTATGCGTAGCGGCAACATAAAGATTTTCAACTCCTGGGATTTTCCCGAGAATCGGAAAACCATCTTCCGGCATGGCCCGGATACCTGAAAAAGCTCGAACCACCTTCGCTTTTTTCAATGATGGGACATAATGGACAGCCATATTGGCGGTTTCTTGAATCACATCAAGTGTGGTTGCCCTATTAAACCCTTCTTGTTCCATTGAATAACCAATTAACACCTCTCCGTTAAAAGCCTGTCTTAATCCGCTAATCGTATAATTTAAAAAAGGCTTCAAGGGCTCAGTCACAAGAATTTGCCCTCTTAATTGGTTGATCGGAATAGTTACATCCACCAGCTTCCCTAATTCCCTAGACCATGTACCGCCAGCAAGAATAAGGTTTTTACAAGCGAACGTTCCCTTTTCTGACACCACAATGAATTTCTCAGGCAGCTTTTGAATTTCGGTTACTTTATTATAGGTAGAGTATTGAACGCCGTTTTTCTTTGCCGCTCTCATATAACGATCAACTAACCGAAAAGGATTTACATTGCCGTCAATGGCACTATATGTCGCACCGACAACATCCGGGTTGAGAAATGGCTCTTTTTCAAGTGCCTCTTCCCGGGATAAAACCTTAATCTTTATCCCAATCGACTCGTACGCCTCAGCCAGCCGCACAGCCTTTTCACGGTCTGCTTCATTGAAAATCGGTGAAAGACCTCCTGTTCGTTTAAACTCCACATCGCCGATTTTTTTGGAAAGATAGGAGTAAAGCTCGGCGCTATACATGCTAAATTCAGCATACCAGGAAGGGGTTTTGTTGTGAACCCATACCCAGGCTTGGGTGGATCCGGAGGTGCCTGACAATGGGAATTTTTGATCCAGAACAAGAATTCCTTCTTTGGTTTGTTCTGAGAGGTGATAGGCAATACTGCTGCCTACCACCCCGCCGCCGATAATGATCGATTCGTAACTTGTATCCAATTATCTCACCTTCCCGTCCTCTAATTCCACCTCATCCATAACTGATTTTACAGATGAAAACGAAGTGCTATTGGTCGCTAATGTCTCAAGTTTAATAGGACTTAGCGGCATCCTCATTCGCGGCAGCGGTATCTGGAAAATAGGGGTTTTTGTTTTTTCGTGGATCATGGCGGCGACGAGAGAATGGCATATTTTTGACTGGCATGGCCCCATGCCGCACCTTGTTAACCGTTTAATATCATCAAATGTTTTTGCCCCATTGGTCAGGACATCCTCAATTTCTTCATAGTTAATTTCTTCGCATCGACAAATTATCGTGCTTTTATCCAATTCATTCACCTTCTGTCTCTTCATCTATTTGAGTTAAGAGAGAAATTGTTCCTTTATCACCGGATGCGCGAAGTTTTCTATATGCAAGTTTCTTGCCTCCCAGATTTCTGGGTTGTACTTCGTTTCAAGAATCTCCAACTCTTTCCAAAAAAAGAACTTTTCTTCATCTGCCTGGGTCTTAGTTATAGCGCCTAAGGCTTCACAAGCGTTAATTCCTGCCAGCATACCGGTTACTAATAGAACTCCCTGTGTACTAATTCCAGCGGCATTCCCAGCTAAAAAAATATCCTCACAGTCGGTTTGAAAATGGTGATTGTATTGCGGAACCCAGCCACCGAGTTCTTTTTGATATCCAAAGGAACAGCCCAACTGGTAAAAGATATCAAGGATTGGAGATCTTCCCCCATCTACACAAACTAAATCCACTTTTTCCGTTAAAACACGTGTCCCAATCTCGATATCAATTTCTTCTACGGCACCCATTCCCCTAGCTTCCTTGATAAAAGAATCTAAATAGATGGGAATGCCCATTTTTTTTACCTGCTCTATTTTTTCTAAATCCCTGGAAAGAATGTCGGCATTTTTTTCGATAAAGCTCTTGACGTGAACTCCCACTTCAGAAAGCTGCAGGGCAGCATCCAAGGCAAAATCACTTGAGCCAACGATTACTGCTTCCTTGCCCGGTTGAACAAAATCCCGATTGATTAAAGTTTGAGCCGCTCCGATGGTCATCACCCCAGGAAGCGTCCATTTTGGAAAGGCGACTGCATTTTCTGCCGCTCCAGTAGCCACAATGATTTTCCTGGCTTTAACTGGAAATACGTCCCGCTCATCCGTAATGCCAACACCGCCATCCTTGTAAAAACCAATGACACGATGGCCTAGCAAATAACGAATATCGTATTCTTTTAACTGTTTGGTTAAATGTGCTGCCAATTCAAACCCGCGCATCGATTGAAACGAGGAAGGTAAGAAAGGAATAACTTGCGTTTGCTGGTTTAATTGTCCGCCCATTGTTAAGGATTCATCTACAATCGTTACATCTAATCCTTTCGAAGCCGTTTCAAAGGCAGCCGCAAGACCAGCCGGACCGGCGCCAATTATTAGAATATCAGTCTCCACAGAACTCCCTCCTTACGTCCGGATCTTCATCATTCGGATAGATTTTCATTCCTTCTTCCACTTTGACCATGCAGGTTCGGACATGATCTTCCCCATTTACCGTCATATAGCAACTGCAGCATCTCCCCCGTGTGCAAAAAAGACCCCTTGGCTGAACCAAATTTCTGCTTAACCCCAGCCTTTTAATATCATTAGCCATTAAGGCGGCCGCAACGGTTTGCTGTTCATATGCTTTGTAGGGCTGATCATTAAAAAAGATTGTTACCGGTTTTTGAAGCTGCCCGCCTAATACAGGATGATGTTGAATATGCATTTACAAACACCTTCTTCTTAATTTTTCGACGAAAACACTTTTCCAACACCAAGGATCCTTTCAATGACCACCATTAAGATGACGGTTAGTAAAATCATGATGCTGGATACCGATGTAATGATAGGATCATATTGGTATTGCATATAGGTATAAATTCGAACCGGCAGAGTGACGACATCTGTGCTGACAATAAACAAAGCGACAGTTAAGTCGTCAAAAGAGGTAATAAAGGCAAAAATAGCCCCTGCAATCACGCCTGATTTTATGACGGGGAGGGTAATTTGAAAGAATACTCTAAGACTTCCAGCACCCAAATTCTTGGCCGCCAGTTCGATCGAGCGGTCGAAACCTACTAAGCTGGCCACAACCAATCTCATGACAAAAGGAATCGTTAAGATAAAATGCCCGATCACTAACGCAATGGGACTTGCTGCCAAACCGATCCAGGAATAAAACTGCAGTAAAGCTACCCCAAATACGACAGATGGAATCAATAAGGGTGACCCGATTAATTGGGTTATGGCTGTTTTTCCTCTAAACTCATACCGAACAACAGCGATCGAAGCCATTGTTCCGATGATCGTCGAAATAATTGAAGTTCCCAAAGCGACCATAATACTTAGGGTGAAGGACTGCATAAACTCTGGATGGTTGATCAGCTCTGCGTACCACCGGAGCGTGATCCCTTTGGGAGGAAAGACGATGTACTCCGTTGTGGTTAGGGATGATAATAGAACCACTACAATTGGGGCAGCCAGAAAAATGTAGACAAGGATACAAAAGAAATTCAAGCCGGCTTTTGGTAATACCTTTCTCATTGAATGGCCACTCCTTTTTCAGATCTGGTAAGTAACTTGCTATAAATAATAATGGTAATCGTAGCAATAAAGATTAGCAGGAAGCCGATAGCTGAACCAAAAGGCCAATTCAAAATAGTCGAAACCTGTTCATATGTAAGGAACGACATCACCTTCACCTGAGGACCTCCAAGAATGGCCGGAGTAACAAAGGAGCTCACCGCTAGGCTGAACACCATGACCGAACCGGCAAAGATACCTGGCAGTGTCAGCGGCAAAATAACGGAAAAGAAGGTTCGAATAGGTCCTGCACCAAGATTTTGCGAAGCTCTAATGACACTAGGATCAATTCTTTCAAGTGATCCCATAATGCTTAACACCATGTATGGAAATAAAACGTGGACCATGCCAATCACAACGCTGAACTCTGTATACAGTAAGGTAAGCGGCTTATCAATCAAGCCCATCTTCATCAGGGCGTTATTCACGACACCATTATTGGATAACAAAATGACCCAGCCATAACAACGGATAACCATGCTAATTAACAACGGAGATAAGACGAGGAGAGTTAAATAATTTTTCATTCTTCCTCTAACTTTCGTAATCTGATTAGCTACTGGATACGAAATGACAACTGCTGCCAATGTGGTGATTAAGGCAATTTTTACTGTTCTCCATAAAACACCGAGATAAAACTGATCTGTAATAAACTTCGCATAGTTTTGTAGGGTCCAGTCATGACCAATTCCAGTGGCTGCATCGAAGGTCTTAAAGCTTGTGATAAAAAGAAAAAACAATGGCAGCAGAAAGAAAAAAATAAAAATACTGAGCGCTGGAAGTAATAATAACCATGAATCAAGCCTTTTCTTCGACTTTTTCTTTTTCATTTGCTTGTATTGAATCTCTTGTTCCTGATTCATTTCCAGTTCAGCCTGCATTCGAAGTCACCTCACTTTTTAGTAGCTAATAGTTCCTCTGGATTCCATACAGCCAATACGTCCTGCCCTTCTATTATTTGATCGGGGTTTAGAACAGTATTGGAAATATCCGCAATTAACTGTTGATCTGCTAGTTGTAAAATATATCGTGTTTTTGCACCTAAAAACATTTTTCTTTCTACGCGAACACGAAGTCCCTCGCTATGTTCTTGATAGATTTGGATTTTTTCAGGTCTTAGATAAAAGTCGACCAATGCATCTTTCATACCATGACATGAAAGCACCTGGTGATATCCATGAAAGGATACCTTACATTGTTTACCGCTGTACGTTTCAACAACATGGCCTTGGATCTGATTCACTTCTCCAATAAACCTCGAAACAAAATCGGTTTGTGGGTGGTTATAAATGGCCACTGGGTTGTCAACCTGCTCAATTCTCCCTTCATACATAACCGCGATCCGGTCTGAAATAGCCAGTGCTTCTTCCTGGTCATGGGTAACAAATATGGTGGTAATGCCCACCTTTTTTTGAATTTCCACGATTTCTTCACGCATTTCCTGGCGTAGCTTGGCATCCAGATTGCTTAATGGTTCATCGAGGAGCAGCACTTTTGGTTTGATGACTAAGGCCCTGGCCAATGAGACACGCTGCTGCTGTCCACCGGAAAGCTCCTTCGGATACCGTTTTTCATACCCGGATAATCGGACCATTTCTAGCGCTTCCAACACACGTTGATTGATTTCACTTTTATGGACTTTGCGAAGTTTAAGTCCATAGGCTACATTATCGAACACGGTCATGTGGGGAAAAAGAGCATAGTTTTGAAAAACCATGCCCATTTCTCTTTTGTTGGGAGGAAGCAGGTGAACGGGTTTCCCGTCCACCACAATACTTCCGCCATCAACATCCAAAAAGCCTGCAATCATATTTAGCGTCGTGGTCTTGCCGCATCCTGAAGGACCAAGAAAGGAAACAAGCTCTCCCTTCTTGATTTCCAGGTTCATCTTTTTGACGACCTCTGTTTTATTAAACGTCTTCACTACATTTTCAAGACATAAATAGCTCATCGTATCTCCCCTTTATTAGTGGGCCACTTCAATTTCTTTGTTTGCTCTTTCAGTCCACTCAGATCGCTTTTGATTCACATATTCCCAATCTACCTTCACGAGCTTCGAAATTTCATCCTGTCCATAAATAATTTGGTTTAAAATATCGCCACTTAATTTCACGTTTTTATTTACTGGACCATCAAATAAGGAATTAGCAAATTCTGTTTGTACTCCTTCGCTTAAAACATAATTGACAAATTTTTGTGCAAGCTCTTGATGCGGAGCATTTTTAACGACACTAACAGTCGACATCAATGCAGGTGCGCCCTCTTTCGGAATTACAAACTCAATAGGGAATCCAGACTGTTTTAACGTGAATACCCTGCTGCTGCCCCACGCGCTGGCAACAGTCTGTCCCTGCAAAAAGTAATTGGATACATCTGCTGTTTTATCAAATGTCACAGCATTCTTAGCAATTTCTTTTAGTTTTTCAAATCCAGGTTCGATATTTTTTTCACTACCGCCATTTGCCTTAGCAGCCATAAGAAGCATATGGACTCCGTAAGTATTAGAGATGGATGGTAAGACAAGTTTTCCTTTATACTTCGGATCTGCTAAATCATTCCAGGATGTGACAGGATCCCACTTGTTATCCTCAAAAACCTTTTTATTATAAGCAAGTCCTGTGGTAATAATCCCAAAACCGACACCGACATTGTCCTTATCCTTGGCAATATCATAAACATTGGCTAAGTTAGTAACCAGTTTTTTATCTAATGGTGCAAGCAGGCCGAAGGATTTTGCCTGGGCTTGTGGACCGTCGTCGATGAAGGCTACATCAATTTGAGGTTTAGCCTTTTGTGCTTGCAGCTTAGATAATGTATCAACAGAGCTTCCGGTAATATATTGGACCTTGACACCAAATTCCTTTTCAAATTTAGGAATAACGGTTTCCTTCATTTTTTTCTCATAGCTTCCCCCATAAGCCGCCAACACCAAGGTTTTGTCAGCTTTTCCCGCAGTTTCTTTGGAGGTGCTGCCTGTTTCACTACTACATGCAGATACAACAACTAGCAATAAACAAATGAACCCAAAAAGCAACGTTTTTCTCTTCATCCTAATTCCTCCTCATTTCATTTCATTTTTTAGATTTGTGACCTTGAAGGGTATTTACAACTGTTTCACTCCCCCTTTTCAACTTAGGACAACATTTTTTATACCAATATAATATTGCCAATTTTCAGAAATTAACTATTAAAAAAATATAATATTATAATCTTTTAAGATATAATATTATAACTTTATAGTTTTATAAATTTTCAACTGTCTATGTTAAAAATTGATTTCTGTGTAGTAGGTGGTTTTATCCTGGTGGTCATAAAATTTCGAGTATTCAATGATCTCTCCCTGTTTCGTGTAGGTAAACCTCTCCCATTTAAAAACGGGTGTACCGGATTCAATTTGCAGCCTTTCTGCCTTTTCCCCTTCCGCAATGTAAGGTTTCACTATTAATTTGGCTCTGCCTAAGGAAATATGAAATTTTTTTCTTAGAATATTGTAAATAAGTTCATTATTAATATCATCAGGTGTTAGACCGGGACAAATTTCATATGGAAGATAGGTGTATTCAAGGGTTACTGGTTCATGATTATCGATCTTTACACGCTTGATCTTAAAGATTTTTGTTCTTGGATTCAAACCCAGTTTTTCGGCTACCTCGTTATCTGAATCTTCAATGGAAAAACTGATTAATTCATGAGGATGTTCCTCTTCATCAGTTGTTAATGAAAATATGGCATTGATGTCTTGTTCATTTGTGGAGCCAGCAACAAAAGTCCCTTTGCCTCTCTGTCTATAAAGATATCCTTTATTCACTAGTTCAATTACAGCTCGTTTCACTGTAATCGTACTTACATCAAAAAGCTCAGACAATTCATGCTCTGTCGGCAGCTGATAGCCTACTTCCCATTGCTTTGACATGATTTTCTCTTCGAGCACCTGTTCCACTTGTCGATAAAGAGGTGCGTGATTATTTTTATCAATTTTCATGATTTAGTCACCTTTTTTATAATATTATAACTTTATAATCTTATACTATTTACATTGTTTATATATAATTTACCTCCCTTTCAAATAGTTGTCAATATTTTTTGAATATTTTGTTAAGTGCTTACTTCTTTTATTTAAACTTCATTTTATATTCAGCCTTGAAGGTTTTTCCTGCGTAAAGCTTATTTATTCCAACCTTCTCCTTCAAGTTCCCGGATGCATGAGTGGTATCAGCTATGCCGTACCAAGGCTCAATACAAACAAATGGAGCCATTGTACCATCAGTTTCATTAAACTTCGACCAAATCCCAACGAAAGGAAAATCCTTGAACATGACCTCTATACCATGACTTGATTTATTCGATACCAATGTAACTTGATCGATATTGCTGTAAACTAAAGCATCATGTGCAAATAAAGATGGTGTAAGCTGCATCGTTGAGATTTCATTAGCCGTTCCTTTCTCATGAATGATGGAATTCTCAAGCTCATATTCCATTACATTCTTATTTGCAGCAGGTGTAAATTGCAAAACATAGTCCTCTAATGTTTCATTTTCTACAAGCGGAATCCTAAAAGCAGGATGGGCGCCTATGGAAAAATACATCTCTTCCTGGTTTTCATTCACTATTTCCCATTCTACAATTAGTGAGTCCTCTTTTAGTAAATAGTGAATAGTAGCTTTATATTCGAAAGGGTAAATATCCATGAAGCGTCCAGCAGATTCAAACACAAAAGAAACGTTAGTTGTTGTCTGTTTTTCTACATCGAATTCAACGTCACGTAAAAAGCCATGCTGTGACATCTTGTAGGTTTGACCATTCAGATGATATTGATCTTCCTTTAACCGGCCAACAATCGGAAATAAGACCGGTGAAATGCGTCCCCAGTAGGCGCTATCCCCTGTCCACATATAGTCGAGCCCATTTTTCTTATGCTTCACATTACGTACTTCTGCTCCATTCCTTGCTATATCAACCTTTAACCAATCATTTTCAATGACAATCATCATATTTCCTCATTTCTTAAAGAGTTCCATTTATATATGTAAGAATCTATCCTGATAACCTTAAATGTTTAGCACTGAAGTTATCTATATTTCTGATTTTTAATGCTTATTATCAATCGGCATAGATATATTATAGGATTGCCATATTTTAAAATAAATTTTAGATAAAAACAAATAAAAGCCTTCTTAAGGAAGGCTAATAATGGGTTTACATTGTTTTGTATTTTAAAGAATTTCTCTTTTTGGTGAGTTTTTTATCAACTTAATCTCTCCATGTTTCGGGACCAGTTCACTAATGTTTTCATATCCTTCATCTCTTTTGTCTTCCACTTCATATTCCTTAAAAGAGCAGCAAAAAAGCTTCCGTTCAACTCTTCCTTTCTCACCAATTAGATTGAACCAATTTTGGGCCACATAAAATGGATTCGTTAACAATCGATCAATTATAAAAGAGATTCGACCCTTTTCTTCCCCTGGATTAAATTTAGTTTTAGAAGATAGCGCTAGAATAAAATAGTTTTTAAACTTATCTAATTCCAGTAATTGAAGATGATAGTTCTCATGCTGATTTTGATTGAAATCCTTCAGGACTGTTTTGATGCTTTTTTCAATATCTATATCAAATTTACTTGCATCTCTCCAGGATAATAAACGAGAATCAAAAATAGACAGAGTTAAAATATAATAAGCTGCATAATTTTTGGGGTCAAAGACTTTATTCACCGCTCGCTTTTCATCTTCCGGTACAACAATAAACTTTTTATAGTCAGCAAAGAAATTTTCAATCATTCGTATACCTTCTTTCGAACTTTGATAGAATTGATGAAAAAAATTGCACTACACCTTATCTTTTTATTTCGAAGTTGTTGTCTTAATAGGTCAAATTACTTCTATGGTGAAAGAATTTATATGATTATTTGAATATTTTATATATTCCTTTTTAAAGCTAAAAATCCTGCTTTTTTCTCCAAAATTCCACATTTTTCACGATATTTAATCAAAAAGTCCTAAGGAAGTTAAATAAATTTTCATATCCCGCTTCTTCAAATCTTGGATTTAAAATTTAATTATGTAGCTTTTCGTCACTGAAACTATCATTCAAGTAATAATTCATAAGATCAGGATACTCCTTTATTTCCTCTATGCCCTTCTCACTTATTACATAGGTCCCTCTCTTGATTCGTTCGAACCAGCCATAATAGTTTTGAATTAGAATGGATGAAGTTTTGTCTCCTGTGCCCATTTTATTTAAGTTTTTTGGGGATAAGGGACCAAATTTTTGTAGGTAACAAGAAATTTGGATACATTTTTCTTTATAGGCGGTCATGATTTTGGTCCGATTGCTTCCGCCAATATTGAAATCGGCACTTCGCCCATTGATTTCCTTTAAAACAGATTCTCTCTTTGACTTGCTTTGCCCCATACTTTTACGCCGGTCAAACGTAGCTGGGTGAAGGATGACTTCTGCTTTTGCCCGTTTCCCTGGGCTCGAAACCAAAATTAATCCCAACTCCATTCTTCTAATTAAATGGCATTTATCTGCCCAGCGTTTAGAATTTAATCGATGCTTTGGTTTTGGAATGGCGATATAAACTTTTTCGGTCAGACGCTGACGTTTGGCAGCCTGAATAAGTAAATCAACACTTAACGTAAGCTTTAATTCAATAACAACTAACTCCTCACCTTTAACAGCAACCATATCACAATCTTTTACTTCACCGTAAACCTCATACCCATCATTTACAAAAAACGTCTGAATTGGTTTATACAAATCTTTTTCTTGCAGCTTTTTTGTTTCCTTCATACACTTTCACCATCCAATTCAAACCGTATTTCCTATTAATAATAAATTTAACTTAAAAATTGTTGTTGGAAAAGGATTTATCTTTTTACGTTTAATAAAAATACCCGGTATCTCCTCCAAAAATGCTTGGAAAATACCGAGTACATGACTTTAGATCTTAAATGCAGTTAATCAGTTAACATAATATATTTATTGTCTTCTAAATTATCATACTGAACCATTGGTCCCAAGTGACTAAACTGCCCCATTACTTCCTCTATCAGCGATTGGGCATCTTCGTATGCCCCGGCAGGAAGAATTTCCAAATGACGATGCCCCATGTTCCCATAACTATAGACAAGCAGAAAACTCTTAGTCTCCCAAAATTCAAATCGAAACACATGCCAGTGGTTGGGCACATCCAGGTAATAGCCTGATTTAAATGTTTTCTTCCCCAACCGATGGTAGGTAATCTCAGCTTTTGCCCCGCTGTAAGATTTCCCGGCCTCTAATACTATTGAATGATCTTTCGTATAAAGGCACTCCATACCTTCTAGGGTTGCTAATCCTGTCTCCCTTTTTGACACCACAACTATCGGAGAACACTTATCCGTTCCAAACTCATTATAATCGATAATGTCGCATTTATCCCATTGGATATGGAGATTTGCTTGGTTCAGTGAATTTGCCCACTTCCCAAGATCTGCGGGATTTTCCAATCGCTCAAAAGAGAGATAGGTGCCATCCGCAGTTAACAAATCATCGACTATTTGTAAATATCTCCAGTTTCTATACGTTGGATTTTCCTTCAAGTAATCTGGCAGGGACCAATACTTTGGGAAGAATATTGGCCCCATAATCTCATGAAAGGTTCGCACAGAAATAATGAGATCAATAGAATTCATCAAAAAACGGTCCCTTAAATCCAAAAATTCACTTGTATAAAAGCTCACATTTGCAAGTCCGAGCTGCTTAGCCAGCTCGTTGGCACACTGGATTCCATTCTCCGACTGATCAATTCCAATAATCTCCGCATCCGGAAAACGAGTAGCGTACCAGCATGCCAATAACCCATTATCACAACCGATTTCCAAAATTCGCTTGGGCTTCAGTTGTTTTTGCTGGTTAATCCAAGTCAGGATAGACTTATGATAGGACATCGTCCATGATTCCACTGCCAAACTGAAAGGCAGTGAAGCATTCTTTACCTCATAAAAGTTCCCCTGCTTCTCACGGCAAAGTAACGGTTCAAGTTCCTCGGCCAAGACTGAATCTACTCCCCTAACGTGCTTCCAATAGCTGCGCTTGCTTTTACAGTCCTTGATTCTCAGTGTCTTATAATAGGATGATATACTTGGTTTCCTTTGTTTCGTCTCGATTGGCATGCTTGATCTCCAGTTATCTAAAAATTATTACTAAATATTAGGACTTGGTCATAAAAAATGATTAGTTTTATTATAATAGGTATTTGTTAATTTTTCAAAAAATTTCTTTTGTAAAATCAAGTAGCTGAAAGTTTTTTAATAGGATAAACCCATTTGATCATAAAAAGAGACTGAGCGGAATTACCGTTCAGTCCATTAAATAGATCTTACACAATGTCGGGGAGTTGGATGCCGCGCCAGCCGCTTACATCGCATTGGCCAAATTTATTATCACCTACAGCAAGCACCGTGCCGTCCGATTTAAGACCGACGGTATGGGCACACCCCGCCGCAATCGCCACAATATCGCGCCAATCACTTACATTACATTGGCCATACTCATTCCAACCCACAGCCGCCACAGTACCGTCCGATTTAAGGCCGATGGTATGATTACTACCCACAGATATCGCCACAATACCGTGCCAGCCGCTTACATCGCATTGGTCATGTTTATTCAAACCCACAGCCGTCACCGTACCGTCCGATTTAAGACCGATGGTATGAAGATAACCCGCCGCAACCGCCACAATATCGAACCAGGTGCTTACATTGCATTGGCGATACCGATTATTACCCACAGCCGTCACCGTGCCGTCCAATTTAAGACCGATGGTATGCCAGTCACCCGCCGCGACCGCCACAATATCATGCCAGCCGCTTATATTGCATTCACCTTCATTATTTCGGCCCACTGCTACCACCGTGCCATCCGATTTAAGCCCAATGGTACGACACCAACCCGCCGCAACCGCTGCAATATCGCGCCAGTCGTTTACCTCGCATTGGTCATGCTTATTCCAACCCACAGCCGCCACAGTACTGTCAGATTTAAGACCGATTGTATGAGCATTACCCGTGTTCGTCGCCATATGAACATTACCAGCCTCGACCGCCACAATCTCGCGCCAGCCGCTTACATCACATTGGCCATATTTATTATCACCCACAGCCGTCACCGTACCGTCCGATTTAAGCCCTACGGTATGACGACGCCCCGCCGCTATGGTAGCTTTAGGCCACCGTTTCGCCTTTAACACCGCTTCTATCGGTGAAATGTAATCCATGTCTTACCTCCTTGAAAATAAGCATCCCTGCAGTAATCTGACAAGTATATGTAACTTTACAGTTGATCGTCAAATGTAAGCAACTGAATGGTTTTGTGATAAAGAAACCCTATCTAACTGTCCTTTTAGTTTATCCCAATATCTGGCCCACTTGTTGAAGACTGAACTTATGGAAATCAATTAACTTTCTTCTTTTTTGACTTTGATTTTAAAACCTTCGTTTTAAACTGAAAAGCCGTTTCCGACAGGAAACGGCTTTTCAGATTCCGTGATAAACTTTTCTGGTTAATTAATCGACCGTAAGGAAACACTCCATGAGTTGGACAAAAATATTATTCCCTATGCATGTCTGCAATTAACATTTTGCAAATACGTAAGTATTGTCTAAATATGAAATGCATTTTACATTATCATCGATCACAACTTGATCCGTTACCCGTCCAGTCACTCTAAGTCCTTCTGATAAATCGATTAAAGCGACTGAATAAGGTGTGAGATGAGAAAACTCTTTTGAAGAAACATGGATCGTTGTATGTGAAAAAACCTTTCCTTCACTACTAATCTTTTTTTGACGAAATTCGCTATTTTTACAGTTTGGACAAATCCATTTACGTTGTATAAACTTTTTTTCACACTGTGCACATTCATATACTTGAATCATTTCCATGACGATCTCACCCCTTCGAATATATGGACGGTTGAATATGCCCCCGTTCCACCTAGGTTCTGAGCCAATCCAATGTTTGCCCCTTCAACCTGATTGCAGCTTGTACCGCGAAGCTGGGAAACAATTTGATAGATTTGTGCAAGGCCTGTCGCCCCAATTGGATGCCCTTTAGACAGCAGACCACCGCTTGTATTCACAGGTACTTTTCCTCCATGCTTTGTTAGTCCAAGCTCTACCGCTTCCCAGCCAGTGCCTTTTTTGAAAAAGCCCAGTTCTTCAATGGCTATTATTTCTGTCATCGAGAAACAATCGTGCAACTCTACTACATCAATATCCTCAGGACCAAGCCCGGCGATTTGATAGGCACGATTCGCTGATTCTTTTATCGCTGGAAAACTTAATATATCCTCTGCCTCCTGCAACTGGGTCATACCGGATGCCTGTGCGGATGCCCGAACAATTACCCCTTTTTCTCCCTTTGAAAGGACAACTGCAACAGCACCATCAGTTGTTGGGGAACAATCAAATAAGCCTAAAGGGTCAGTAATGATCCTGGCATTCATAATTTCTTCCAAACTTGTCGAGCTTTTAAATTGTGCAATGGGATTGTTCATCGCGTACTCCCGATTTTTCAAAGCGACCATCGCTAAATGCTTTTTGGAAGCACCTGTTTCATAAAAATATCGATTGGCTAGCATGCCAAAAAATCCTGGAAAGGTCAATCCGGCATGTTTTTCATTCGAATCATTATCCATTGCCGCATTTATGGCCCTTGTCGAATCCTCTGTTGTGGCATGTTTCATTTTCTCCACACCTGCTATTAAAACATGATCATATTCACCACTTTGAATCATTTGGAATGCCTGTCGAAAAGCAATGCCGCCTGATGCACAAGCCCCCTCTACTTTAACAGCCGGGATGGGACCCAACCCTAAATCATTCACCGTGATTGCTCCTAAAATTTCTTGATTGCATAAAGAACCGGACATGAAATTTCCGATATAAACAGCATCTATTTTAGGGAAATTCGCCTCCCTTAATGCATCCAGACAAGCGTCCAGGAGTAATGTTTTTAATGAGGTGTTCTCATGTTTACCGAATGGGGTAATCCCCAATCCAGATACTGCAACTTTATTCATTTGGTACTCTCCTTCAGGGCAATCGTACCCTTCTTATTAAAATTCCATCAGTGGATGAACACTGATGGAATTTTCTCTAACCTAATTTATTAGATTGATATTTTCTTATTATTAATTGGTTTTACATTACTATCCTCATACTTAGAAATCTTTCTCGTATCAGGCACAAAGAAAGATAGGATGAGAGAAAAGGCAAACCCTGCCATCATCAATCCCCCAAAGGCCATTGGTGAAGCTCCATACTTTTCTAGCATTGGTGTCCAAAGCATTGGTCCAAAACCGGCTAGCGCGGCGGAAACCTGGTAACCGAATGATAACCCCGTATAGCGGACTTTCGCAGGAAACAGTTCTGAAAAGATGGTTCCCTGTGTAGAAAAGATCGACGCCCAGACAACTCCTAGGAGAATCACCTGCATAAAATAGAAAGAAACAGGACCCTTTGAAATATTGCTAAAGTAAGGAATAGCAAGTACAAGGAACAAAACTAACGAGCTAATATAAATAATCTTCCTGCCAATAAAATCGGAAAGATAACCAATTAACGGGATCGTAATAATCATGGTGGCACAGCCGACTGTGACACCGGTTAAGGCAACTTCTCTAGAGTAACCTAAATGAGTAGTGGCGTAGACAAGAATAAAAGACATTGAAAAGACATTGAACATTCCGTCACCAAGCTTTAAACCGATTAAGTGAAATACGCTTTTCGCATTGTTGCGAAATGTTTCAACAACTGGAACTTTTGCCAGTTCCCCGCTTTCTTTTTGCTTCTTAAAAGCAGGTGTCTCTTCAATACCGTTTCGAATCCAAAGTGCTAAAACAATGAGTACTGCACTAAAAAGGAAAGGAACCCTCCAACCCCATGCCAAAAATTGAGCATCTGTCGTTAAGGAACTTATAAAGGTAAAACTAAACGTCCCAAGCACTAATCCTAATGGTACACCGAGTTGAGGAATGGAGCCATAAAGTCCACGAAGTCCTTTTGGGGCATATTCGGTGGCCAACAACACGGCTCCTCCCCATTCCCCTCCAAGGGCAATTCCTTGGATCAGACGTAGGAGAACCAAAATAATAGGGGCTAGGAGGCCGACCTGTTCATAGGTCGGGACGAGACCAATCAGCAAGGAGCTGCCTCCCATTCCTAGAAGCGTTAACATGAGACTGGCTTTCCTTCCTAAACGGTCTCCATAATGGCCAAAAATCAGACTGCCAATTGGCCTCGCTGCGTAACCCACTCCGAATGTAGCAAAAGCTAAAAGAAGTGCGATGGCAGGATCTGCGCTTGGAAAAAAGAGTTTGGAAAATACTAATCCAGTAGCAGTACCATATAAATAAAAATCATACCATTCAATGACTGAACCAGAAACACTTGCAAATAGAACACGAGCTTTGTTCATAAAGCTACCCCTTTCAGCAATAACTGCTTTGAATAAGATTCAATGTTTTCAATAGATAAATAGGATAATAGCTGTAAATAATAAAATTATGACTATTTTGAAGTTTGAGCTGCCTCAAGGTGATTTTTTCGTAAAATATGCTTTTGAATTTTACCTACTGAAGTGCGAGGAAACTCATCAATGAACTCAACTGTATCGGGTACTTTGAATTTTGCTAATCTTTCACGACAATAAAGAATCATTTCTTCTTTTGAAATGGAAGAGTTCTCTCTTAAAATCACATAGGCAATAATGGCTTCATCACGCATCTCATCAGGGATTCCAATGACAGCCGCTTCGTAAACTTCCGGATGATCAGCAAGAACACTTTCAACCTCGTTAGCAGCAACATTTTCTCCTGCGCGCTTAATCATATCCTTAATACGGTCCACAAAATAAAAGTAACCGTCCCCTCCTAATCTTGCATTATCACCGGTGTACAGCCATCCATCCTTTAGGGTCTCTGCCGTTGCATCCGGATTTTTAAAATACCCTTTCATCAAGGTACGTCCCGGAACTCCTTTTACGGTGATTTGTCCGGTTTCACCATTTTGAACTTCATAACCGTCTTCATCGACGATTTTTACTTCATACCCAATGGTGGGTTTCCCAATGCTCATGTTTTTACGTGCTCCATCGATTGGGTTCATTAAAGGGACACCTACAGTCTCTGTCATTCCATACATCTGCAATAATTTGACTTGATAATTTTCCTCAAACCTCTTTAATTGCTCTTCCGTAACGGATTGAGCAAACCAAATCGCCCTTAAGGAGTTTTGACGGTCTGCAGGGTCAAATTCTTTTGCAAGAATCATCCGGATGGGAGCAGCAAACAGGGAGCCAACCGTTGCTCCGAAGCTAATAGCCTGTTTAAAATACCGTGATGCACTAAATTTTTCTGTAAAGGCAATACTTGCTCCGATCACAAGGGCTGACATCGTAGAATAATACTGTGCATTTCCATGGAACAAAGGAAGAACAATGAATTGCCGATCATCTGGAGTCAGTCTGATCGATTTCGACATTAGCTCACCAGTATAAATATAATTTGCATGGGTGATTTGAACGCCCTTTGGCTTTGAAGTTGTACCAGAAGTATAAAGCATTGCCGCAACATCTTCTGAATCTAGAGGAATAGTAGGAGTCTCTGAGCTTGCATAGGCAATCAAGTGTTTTAAATTTTGCTTTTCACGTTCTTCTTTTTCGTAGCGCGCTAATAAAATCTCTTTTAGATACGGCAGATTTTTACGATTATTGATAAACTTGTCCAAATACTCTTCTTCTGTAATTAGAAGCACGGACTCTGAATGGTTTAGGATATATTCCATTTCATCTCCAGAAGACAAAATATTTGTTGGAACCATGATTGCTCCAATATTGGCAAGTGCAAACCAAGAAGTCATAAACTCGAGGCAGTTTGGAAGATGCAAGGTTACATGTTGGCCTTTCACTACACCCAATTGAAGGAACACATTACTTAGACGATTCACTTGTTCAGCAAATTCACCGTAGGTTAGCTCGAACTTTTTTTGTTCTTGATCTTCAAATAGAAGCAACGTTTTATCACGATTCATTTCTACTTTTTCTTTTAATAAATCTCGTAACGTCCTATTGCCGACAATATCCATAGACCTTTCCCCCTTTTCGTTTCCAAGTTTTTGTCGCTCAAACTCGTATAAAGCGGTTACATTACAACTGAAAATGAATTTCACAGACTATAGTCTGTAATTAATATTATATAACCGATTTAATAGCGTCAACATATTTTTCAAATATTCTAAATTATAATAAAATTAGATATATTTAAATAGGTTTGCGAATCTTTATTGAGTGAACTTTTTTATCTAATAGTATTGAATTTTATTGGATTTCATTTTTTAATAGATGTAAGCCTTTACATAGTAAAGTAAAAAGGAGAGTTCGAATGTCACCTTCCCTTAGACAAACAAAAGCGCTGCAAACAAAGCAGCGGATTGTGGCGGCAGCGTTGGATCTCTTTAGCAAAAAAGGATTCGATCATGTCACCGTGGATGAAATTGTACAGGTTAGTAACACCTCCAAAGGTGCATTCTATGTACACTTTAATTCGAAATATGAAATCTTCCTCGAAAAATTCAAAGAAATCGACGAGTTTTATGAAAATTTCACGGAAACACTCCCAAAGGAAATTGGTTCTTATGAAAAAATTCTACTTTTAACTAAATCTCAAATGATTTATTTAAAAGACTGCCTAGGAATCGATTTAATAAGAACCGTTTATATGAGTGCTTTGATTCCCAATCAGCCCAAATTCCTTTCTAATACGGATCGGACTCTTTTTAAAATTGTTCACTCGTTTGTTAACGAAGGTCAAGAAAATGGAGAATTTAAGAAATATTTATCTTCCCAGGAAATTACGATGCTGATTACACGCTGTATGAGAGGCACCCTATACGATTGGGCATTATTTGGAGAGGAATTTGATCTTGTAGAAGAAAGTCAAAAGTTCATAAGGACGATTTTAAGTGGGATTTTAACAAAAGTAGATAACTGAGAAGAGCGGAAAAACCCCTTGCTAATTCAAGGGGTTAAATGATTTTATTTAACTTATAATCTATCTAATCGTTTTTACAACTTGAAAAGCATGCTTAAGAGCATTTGCTGCCTGATTAATGGCCGCATTCCCCTGTACCAACACCCCTGGCATCCAGAAGAAACCGTGGATCATGCCGTCATAGCGCGTCGCTTCAACTGGTACACCCGCTGCCTTTAGACCCTCGGCATAGGCTTCTCCTTCATCCCGCAACGGATCAAAACCGGCCGTGATCACGAGCGCTGGCGGTAGTCCGCTTAAGTCTTCAGCCAATAAAGGCGAAGCATACGGATTTTGACCATCCTGCTGATCACGCAGATAATGATTCCAGAACCATACCATCGTATTCTTGGTTAAAAAGTACCCATCAGCATTCTCCTGATACGATTTCGTGTCATAAGAGTGATTAGTCACCGGATAGATAAGCATTTGATACGCAAGAGATGGTCCTCCTTGATCGCGGGCCATCAAGGCTACGACAGCAGCTAGGTTTCCACCTGCACTATCACCGCCAACGGCAATCCGTTCAGCATCTACCTGGATGGATGGAGCATGTTCCGCTACCCACTTAACTGCCGCATATGAATCATCAGCAGCAGTCGGGAATCTGTGCTCCGGGGCCAATCGGTAATCAACTGATACCACGACACAGCCAGCCCTGTTGGCTAACATTCGGCAAGGTACATCAACAGTATCCAAATTGCCGATCACCCAGCCTCCGCCATGGTAGTAAACCAATGCTGGGAATGGCCCTTCCCCGGCAGGCGTATAGATCCGGACAGGTATTTCCCCTCCTGGTACCGGAATCGTCCTGTTTTCGACCTTCTCTACCTTTTCCGGAGCTCCAGCTAAAAGGCGGAAATCAGCACCCAGCCTCGCTTGTTCAGGTGTCAGCAACTCTAATGGCGGCGCACCGGCAGATTCTAATTGTTTTAAAATAAACCACGCCTGCGGATTGTTGATTTAATGCCATCCTTAAATCACTCCCTTAAAATAAAATGGTACAATGGAGTTTATAATTGTAAGCGCTACCAAATGTATTCTTCTTTGATGCCCAAAACTCCTTTGGACCTTCTTGGTTTTTTCCAAAACTTTCTAAAATAGAAGACTACCAAATATCTCTATGGTTGTTTCATTTTAAATATTCCCTGGATGTTTATTGACCTGGCCCCTCTTATTGTTCTTCCATACACGTGCAATAAATGGTATATTACGAATATACGTTCTGAATGCTGTTTATGGAGCAACTTTTTTTAAACTGGCAGGAATACGGATTTAATTTCAAGAAATTATGAAGATATGATTATGAAGGAAGGAAGTGCAAAACAATGGATTTCGAAATGGTTATGCAGGAACTAGAAGCACTCGGTAAGGAACGAATGAAAAAGACTTACATAAGCAATGGTGCACACGAACCGCTTTTTGGCGTGGCAACAGGGGCCATGAAGCCGATCACAAAGAAAATCAAGAAAAATCAGCCTTTAGCCGAAGAGCTTTATTCCACCGGAAATTATGATGCCATGTATTTTGCCGGCGTCATTGCGGACCCGAAGTCCATGACGGAGGCAGATTTTGACCGTTGGATCGATGCGGCGTATTTTTATATGCTTTCCGATTATGTCGTTGCCGTAACTTTGGCAGAAACCGATATTGCACAGGAAGTGGCCGATAAATGGATTGCAAGCGGTGAAGAACTGAAAATGTCTGCAGGTTGGAGCTGTTACTGCTGGCTTTTGGGTAATCGCAAAGACAGTGAATTTAACCCAAGCAAGCTTGCTGATATGCTCGATCAGGTTGAAAAGTCGATTCATAATTCTCCTGATCGAACTAAATCAGCTATGAATAATTTTATCTATACCGTCGCGATTTCCTATGTTCCGCTTCATGAAAAAGCGGTTGAAACTGCTAAGGCTGTTGGCCCAGTCGAAATCAAGCGGGACAAGAAAAAGAGCAGCATCCTGCTTGCTTCCGAAAATATTCAAAAAGAATTAGATAGAGGAAAGCTTGGTTTCAAACGCAAATATGTAAGGTGTTAGCCGTTCATAAAAATAAAATGAGTTTTTAGGAGTAGGATGAAATGAATACAATCTTTATTGCCGGTCATGCTAAGCTTCCTACGGGTATGGCTGCCAAAAATGTTTTCGAAACATTAACCATTACTGCCGAAATTGATAAACATTATGGAGTCATTGTCGATGCATCATGTACACTGGCCACCGAACATGGCAGGGATTATGTCTCCAGGCTCCTAAAAGGCCATAGCTTACGCAATGGAATAGAATCCCCTCTTGATCAGTTAAAAAAGGGCTATTTAGGAAAAGCAAATAATGCCCTGATTGCTGCATTAAAAGACCTTTTTAAGCAATATGAATCTCTTACTTAATTGAGTTTGGGATGGTGACGATTTTCCCTGGGGATGGAAGGAACTGTTTTCCTTCCATCCCCTCGATTTTTATAAACAAAAATATGGATAAAAATGTTAAAATGATTAAGGGACATTTAACTTAACTCAATTAGAAGGGAAGGTAATATGAAGAAAATTCTCTTGAAATACATGTCTGATTTTACTTCACTCAGCGAAGATGAACAACGGGCAATCTCTGAAAGTATACGAATTGATGAAATTAAAAAAGGAAAATACCTTCTTAGACAAGGGGAAAAATCTGCTATTAAATGTTATTTCGTATTAATGGGATGTGTTAGGCAGTTTTTTATAGATGAATCAGGTAAAGAGGTCACAACAAATTTTTTTACGGAAGAACAAGCTATTCCAATTATCAACCAACAGAATCAAGATGATTTATCAAAGTATTCCTTAATGTGTGTCGAAGACTGCCTATTAGTTGTAGGCGACGTTGATTCTGAAAAAACGATGTATAACAAATATCCACAACTTGAAACAATGATACGAAAAATGATGGAGATAAACCTTGGTGAAATACAAGAACAATTTGGAGAATTTATCTATTCTTCTCCGGAAGAACGCTACGATTCCATTGTAAGGAACCGTCCTCAGTTAGTTGACCGTGTTCCACAGCATCAATTGGCTAGTTATCTTGGGATTACTCCTGAATCATTAAGTAGAATAAAAAAGCGAATGAAAAAAAATAAATTTTACAATAGATGAAATCCACATTTCACAATATTCCCCACCGCTAAGCTGCAACCAAACAAATCTTCAAATAACCACCATAAAAAACTGGGAGTTTTTTGAAAGCTATCGTTTGTGATAAATATGGTTCACCCGATGTACTTAAATTAATAGAGATAAAAAAACCTTTACCCGCCGATAATCAAGTATTGGTAAGAGTTCATTCAGCATCCTTGAACTTTGGTAACTTGGTTCTTTTGAAAGGCAAACCTTTTTTAGCCCGTTTTGCCTTCGGACTAACGAAACCAAAATACGCCATACCAGGAGGAGACATATCTGGTACAGTTGAATCTGTTGGTAAGGACGTTAAGTTATTTCAAGTAGGTGATGAAGTTTTTGGCGACCTCTCTGGTTGTGGCTGGGGTGGTTTTGCTGAATATGTAGCTGTCCCCGAAAATGCTTTAGCCATAAAGCCAGCCAATATCTCCTTCGAGGAAGCTGCCGCGACACCTATGGCAAGTGTGACTGCCTTACAGGGACTACGTGATAAAGGTAAGATCAAATCGGGACAGAAGGTATTAATTTATGGGGCATCAGGTGGTGTCGGTACTTTTGCTGTACAAATTGCCAAATCATTTGGGGCTGAAGTAACTGGGGTTTGTAGTACGAGAAATTTAGAGATTGTACGTTTAATAGGAGCCGACCATATCATTGATTATACAAAAGAGGATTTCACTCAAAATGAGGAGTGTTACGATTTGATCCTTGGTGTGAATGGTTCTAATTCCATGTCAGCTTATAAACGTGCACTAAAATCAAATGGGAAATTTGTTCACGTAGGAGGTTCCGAATCCCAATTGTATCAAACATTATTTCTTGGACCTTTTATTTCAAAAACTGGAAGCAAGAAAATAAGTAACCTGTTACAGAGAGCAAACCAAAAAGACTTAAATGATGTAAAAGAATTACTTGAGACTGGCAAGGTTAAACCAATAATTGATAAACGGTATAGGTTAAATGAAATAACTGAAGCATTCAAATATTTTCAGGAAGGTCATGCTCAAGGTAAAGTGGTAATTACTGTTTAATTTATCAATAAAAAAGCAATGCGATTTCATATGTGAAATGAAATGCATTGCTTTTTTATTTGTTATTTACTTAACTGTTTTTGACAGTTTCTATTTCTAATGGCCAGGCTGGCAGCACTTTGTTTAATACTTTGTCTTCACGGTAACCAAGAACATATTCTGCCTGCATAATCGTGTGAATTTCCCTCGTTCCTTCATAAATAACAGGTGCTTTTGAGTTTCTAAGGAAACGTTCAACAGGGTATTCACTAGAAAATCCGTACGCTCCATGAATTTGAACGGCATCGTCAGCAGCCTTATTCGCAAAATCACATGCCTGCCATTTGGCAAGTGAAGTTTCCCTGGTATTCCGCTTCCCTTTGTTTTTAAGTTCTCCTGCCCGGTAAACCAATAGACGGCTCATTTGAAATCCAGCCTCCATGTTGGCAATCATTTGCTGAACTAGCTGATGTTTGCCAATTTCTTTCCCGAAGGTTTTTCGTTCATGACAGTAGTTTACACTTCCCTCTATGCAAGCCATAATCTGGCCAACGGCTCCTGCGGCAACCGTGAAGCGGCCATTATCTAATGCAGCCATGGCAATTTTGAAGCCTTCTCCCTCTTGACCTAATAAATTTTCCTTTGGAACCCTTACTTGATCAAAGAACAATTCACCTGTATTGCCAGATCGAATTCCCAGCTTCCCTTTGATCGCTTTGGATGAAAAGCCGAGCATGGTACGTTCCACGATAAAGGCGGAAATGCCGTGATGTTTTTTCTCTTTATCCGTATAAGCAAATACGATGAAATGATCCGCAATATCACATAAAGAGATCCATGTTTTGGACCCATTTAGAATATAATCATTACCGTCTCTTATGGCCGTGGTCGCAAGGGATGCCACGTCTGAACCAGCTCCTGGTTCTGTTAAACCAAAGGCCCCGATTTTTTCACCTTTGGCTTGTGGGACGAGATATTTTTGTTTTTGTTCCTCTGATCCCCATTGCAATAGGGTTAAGCTATTTAAACCGATATGAACGGAAACTGCCGTACGAAAAGCAGTGTCGCCTCTTTCAAGCTCTTCACAAACAATCGCAAGTGAATTATAATCCATACCACTGCCGCCATATTGTTCAGGGATACAAACCCCCATCAAATCTAAATCTCTTAACCGTTTCCATATGACAGGATCAAATTTTCCTTGTTCATCCCATTCCTTCATATTTGGGATAATTTCCTTATCGACAAAACTTCTTACCATTTTTCTTAACATCTCTTGTTCTTCTGTGAATTCAAAATTCATGACCTACTACCTCCTGGATTTTTTAGTTTTCGAATCTGTTATAATTGGTTGTTGATTTGCGCTCCAGGCGCGAGCGGTTCGAGGGCGTGCCGGGAAGCCACCTCGGCGCTTTGGCGCCTGCGGGGTCTTCCCTGCCCCGTACTCCCGCAGGATTCTTCGCGCCTTCCGCTCCAATCAACTTTGTTATAAGTTAACAATTGCTTTTAATACAGCCAAGTTTTAAATGATTTTGTTCTCTTTTAATCGGGTGATCTCTTCTTTGGAAAAGCCAGCTTGTTGAAGGATCTCACTGTTATGTTCCCCCGCAATCGGAGGGTGTCTGTCGATTTTCACCTTCGTCCTAGATAGTTTGATAGGTGATCCGACAAGGTTTACGGGTCCTGCTTCCGGGTGATCTACACCTACAACCATTTCTCGAGCGTGCATCTGTGGATGTTCGAACACTTGATCCATGGAATGAATGGGACCACACGGAATGTTCTTTTCCGACAATAGCTCCAGCCACCCATTTGCTGTTTTAGCTAGAAGCAGATTTTCTAATATTCTCGTAAGTTCAGCCCTATTTTTAACTCTGGCTTCATTGGTACGGAATTTTTCATCGTCGGCTAGTTCTTTATTTCCCACCACTTCACATAAGGTAGTGAACTGCCGGTTATTTCCGACTGCGATAATCATTTCACCATCTAAAGCCTTAAATATGGAGTATGGGACGATATTCGGGTGGTCATTTCCCAATCTTTGCGGTACTTTTCCTGAAATCAGATAATTACTGGCGACATTCGCCAGCGAGCTGACGGCAGTATCCATAAGTGACATGTCTATTTGTTGACCTTGACCGGATCTTTCCCTTTCATATAGCGCCGCTTCAATGGAAATGGCAGAATATAAACCTGTCAAAATATCAACCATAGCTACGCCAATTTTTATAGGACCACTTTCTTCACTCCCGGTTATACTCATTAGTCCGCTCATCCCTTGAATAATATAGTCATATCCGGGTAAATGGCGGAATGGCCCTGTTTCCCCAAATCCAGTAATAGAGCAATACACTAACCGCGGGTTGATTTTTTGCAAAGAATCATAGTCTAGCAGCCATTTTTCCATAGAACCTGATTTAAAATTGTGGATTAGAACATCAGCATCCTTTGCCAATGTCCGAATAATTTCTCGGCCCTCTTCCGTTTTCAGATTGACAGTAAGGCTTCGCTTATTTCGATTGGCACAAAGATAATAGGCACTTACACCATTTTGAAATGGAGGCCCCCAGCTCCTCGTTTCATCGCTTCCGCCCGGGCCTTCTACTTTAATGACATCTGCACCAAGGTCTGCCAAAATCATCGTACAATAAGGTCCAGCCAGCACCCTTGTTAAATCCAATACTCTAACTCCTTCTAACGCTCCTCCCATACTGCCACCTCCAGGCTTCCTTTAAAAAAACATAAAAAGCCAGCCCAAATACACACGATTGTGTAATATGGACTGGCTTTACGATCCAATGTGACCAGCCTGCTACGGCTGGGAGTGGAAACTGATCAGTCAATATTCAAATGTTTAAAAGGTTTACTTCACTGCCTTCAGCTGGTTAAGCGGATAGGATGAAGCTTAATCCTATTTTACAGAAATATTCTGAATAGTTCAAGTCTTTTTTATTCACCTAAATGAACATTCATCTTATACTTTTTCAACTTCCTTATAATCGTCGTTTGATTAACCTCAAGAGCATGTGCGATTTTTCTTGAGGAATGGTACTTTTTTAAGGCTTGTCTTAGGATTTGCCTTTCAACCTCTTCCACTGCCTGCTTAAGAGGAATGATTCCCTTTGCTGTTACCGACTCTTCTTTCATCTTCGGTTGTAAATAGGAAGGCAAATCTTCTGGATGGATCAGTTGGTTTTGGGAGGTTACGACCAGCTGTTCGACTAAATTTTCTAATTCTCTTATATTCCCCGGCCAGTTATATTCAGTTAAGGCATCAATAACAGATTCGTCAAAAGAGACATCTAAATGATAATCTTTATTGTATTTAAAAAGAAAACGCTGCACCAAGAGTTCAATATCTTCTTTTCTTTCCCTTAAAGGAGGAATATTTACAGGAACAACATGTAAACGATAATATAAATCTTCACGGAATTTCCCCGATTCTACCATACTTTTTAACTGCCGGTTCGTGGCTGCAACGATCCGGATATCCACTCTTTTACTTAAATTCCCTCCTAACCGTTTGAAGACTTTATCTTGAACCAGATTCAGTAATTTTACCTGGACGTCCAACGGAAGCTCCCCAATTTCATCCAAAAATAAAGTTCCGCCATCCGCTAATTCAACCAACCCTTTTTTGCCGCCTTTTTTTGCCCCGGTATAAGCTCCTCCTTCATACCCAAACAGTTCTGATTCAATTAATGATATAGGGATAGCACCACAATTCACTTGTACAAACTCTTTATTTTTTCTAGGGCTTAAATCATGAATGAATTTGGCGAGGACCCCTTTCCCAACTCCGGATTCTCCTTCTATTAAGATGGACGAATCAAGAGGTGCCACCCTCTCCATTAATTCAAGAATTTTGTTCATCTGCCTTGATCTCGTAATCAAATTCCCTTCCTTTGTAAAAGAAACATTCTTTTTTTTCATAATTGCATGCGCCACGTCGAGCTTATTTTGTAATTCGATTAACTCTGTAATATCCCTTGTATTGATAATCACACGATGAAGCTCCCCATCTTGAGAAAAAATAGGCTTTCCGGTTACAATCACTTTCCTGCCATTTTGATACTCCTGCTGAACCGTTTCGGTCCTCTTAGATTTTAATACTTTCAAGGTCACAGAATTAGAAATAATCCCTTCCTCAACCAAATCAACCATATTCTTTCCTATAAAAATTTCAGGTGGATACCCGGTTACTTTTTTGCTGGCCTCACTAACGAATAAAACATCACCCTCGCCATTTGAGACGAAGATTTCGTCATAGGAAGCATTTATGATTTGAAGAAAATCCTTATTTTCCTGTTGCGCCTCTTCAAGCACCTCTTCAGCTTTAGCAAAATCCTTTTTTAATTCCACATATGCATATTGAAGTAAAAAGGCCTTTGAATAAATTTGAACCTCGTGAATCTTTTTTAAAATCGAATAGGTACACCACTGACCGTTTTCAGAAAGCATTTGGTTCCATGAATCATAAACCCGAAAATCTGGGTCGATATATTTGTCTACTTTTTCATCCCAACCATGTAGGGAAGCCCCTCTCCAAAAATGCTCCTCCTTGACGATCCCCTGGATTTCGTGATTGTAATTAACAATTATTAAAGGAAAAGATAAATGCTTAACTGAATCTTTCACTTCTCCTAATGTCGTCTGACTCAAAATGGTGTTAGCCGTCTGATATTCAAGATTCATATCCCTGCCCCCCTCTGCTATTTTTTCGAGATATGTAGTTTTATAATAATGGAAAAAACCAGTTACCTCCACAAACAAAGTGGAAGCAACTGGTATTTCTTTATAAATTCTTACCTTTTCTTCGTTTTGGACGGGTCAAAGGTAATTTGTTTAATCTCAGTCAAGTGTTGGAAAACCCACTGACCCAAATTTCTTCCATTTCCACTATTTTTCATTCCGCCAAATGGGGCAAGGAAATCCCAGTAGTTGGTAGATTCATTGATATGAACCGTGCCATGCTCAAGATGGTCGGCCATATACCAGGCATCTTCTAGGTTGGATGTAAAGACAGAAGAAGTTAAGCCATACTGAGTATCATTGGCAATCTCGATGGCTTCTTCCCTGGTTCTGAATTTAATGATGGGAGCAATGGGACCAAACGTCTCATCTTTTCCCAGAAGCATAGATTGATTGCAATTGATAAGAATGGTAGGTTTATAGTAAAGACCGTCGTGATTTCCTCCGTAAACTACATGGGCTCCCTTGCTGACGGCATCTTCAATATGCTCATTCATCTTATTTACAATGTTTTGACTGGATAAAGGCCCCAATTCCGTGTCATCTTCTAAAGGATTGCCCAAACGGATTTTTTTCGTTCTTTCAATTAATAACTCTACAAATTTGTCATGGACACTTTCATGAACGAGAACACGTTCCGCTGCCGTACATACCTGGCCGGCATTATAAAAACAGCCATTAACCGCAGCTTCTACCGCCTCTTCTAGATTTGCATCCTCCATCACAATTTGCGGACCGTTTCCGCCAAGCTCCAACAACGTTCTTCTTAACCCTGCCGCTTGAGCAATTTTTTCTCCAACCGCCGCGCTGCCTGTGAAACAGACACCCCGGACATCTTGATGAGTGACCAATTTATTGCCGACATCCCCTTTCCCATGGACCAAGTTGATTACTCCTGGCGGAAAACCGGCTTCATCAAACAGCCTCACAAACCATTCCCCGCTAAACGGAGTCGTTTCAGATGGTTTGAAGACGATGGTATTGCCGACCGCCAAGGCATAAGGGATAATTTCAGCTGCCAGCGATATCGGAAAATTCCATGGGGTAATCGCACTAATCACCCCGATTGGTGCATGGGTTACATAGATTCTCTTATTATTGGTTCGTTCAAACGTACTTGGCAAGGTCCATCCCCTAAAACGCTGGACTTCCCCGATCGTATGTTCAAAATTGGAAATCCCGAGTTCATACACTTCTTCCCGTGCCTCAGTAATCGTTTTCCCCATTTCCAATGTAATCGTTCGAGCTATTTCTTCCCCGTATTTCATTCCAATTTCATGGGCTTTTTGCAGTAAATCCAATTTATCCAATAATGGAACCTCTGCCCACTTTTTTTGTGCCTCTTTTGCACTCTTAATCGCTAACCCCACTTGTTCCAATGAACTATTTTGATAGGAACCTAGAGCATTTCCATCAACGGGACTAGTAAGGTTGACAAGATCACCTTCACCATCAATCCATTTTCCATTAATAAACGTCTTAGCGTATAACGTTTTTGAAGCGGTTTGTTTCATATAAAGTTCCTCCTCATCTTTTTATAGCACCAATTTTTGATAAAATAACTGCGATTCTACTCCTTAATGACGTATCCACCTTTCTTCATCGGAATCACGATGATTTTGGTTAGAAGGTAATAGCAAACTCCTGATATTAGCATGGCAGGAATCGAAGCACTGATATATTTAAAGATGGATGCCGATTCATAGCTGATAGGATCAAGTAAATAAATATAGGAGAAAAATCCAATAATGCAGGAAATAAACGCAACCACATTTACGCCGCTCCAGAAATGGTAGTCGGATTGCTGACCATTCTTATAAAGCTGATCAAGAGAAATTCTCTGCTTTCTTAGAAGGAAATAGTCGGTAGTTTGAATACCGATGACAGGCGCAAAAGCAACACCAAGAAAGGCAAGAAAAGATGGAATCGAATTTAAAAATTGATCTGGAAAAAAGGAGCTGATGAGTGCAACCGGCAGCAGGACAATCAGAGTGGTTTGATTCCATGTCGTTTTCCTTTCGATCCATTTAATTTGCCTTAGACCAATTCCTGTCGTATAGGCACCCACTATGGCAGTGCCGATATTGGCCAGAGCTAAAAACAAGAGGGCAATGATTCCAAAGCCGATTCCGCCTACTTCTACAAACCATTTAGTAGGATCATAGTTTCCCGTTGCAAGCGCGGAAAAGAGCCCAATTAAACTAATAACACCAGTAGGTAGGCCCATTCCAAGGATCGTCGGCCATAAAGCTTTCCCGGAACTTGGAACCATTCGGACAATACCGCCCATATAGGGCCACCATGAAAGGACACTTGCTACTAATATTTCAAATCCAGTCGTGTAATTCAAAAGGCGGTCCCCTGAGGATGCTTGCGGTTTTGCAGTAAAAATCTTGCTAATGCCAACAGTACTGACTAATTTATACATAATTAAAATGCCAGTTAAAGCAACTAGGATGCTAATAATAAGAGAAGAATTTTTTACAGAAGCTGAACCGCCTCGTAACGAGATCCAGCTGATGGCTAATGCGGCAAGAGAACTAACGGCTGTTACAATTTGCTGTGAGGATGATTGGAGTATACCGGTAGCGATTAAAACTTGACTTACGGCTTTCCCAAATAAAATAATTAACAAACAATTCCAGCCGACAATCGAGGCATATTGAAGAAAAATGGCAAATATCGAACCCTTTTCACCAAAAATAGGTTTGCTGGAAGCAATATTTTCTACACCATATTTTATACTAACCGGAACAGTAGCAAGTGCGACAAAAAACATTCCAACTAAACATCCTGCAATCATGGCAATCGTACCCATGGTTGCATTTAAGTAGTAGGCTACATAACCCCCGATCGAATAACTCCAGGCTGCAACTCCCGCACTAAGGGCAACTCCCATGAGTCCCCAAGAAGACCATGTTCGTTGATTTTTCGGTAAAGGCCAGCTGCTTTGGGCTACTTCTTGTGAAATAGATAGCTCAACATTTTTTATTTTCATAAGAACCACCCCCAAATCATTAGGATGAAAGGAATGACGAGTCCAACAAGGACAAGGTAAAAGTAATCCCTCTTGCTGAAATCATCGCCAAGGTTCTTCTCGTCAGACATTTCTGCTAAAATATCTTCTAATTTCTGTGATCCTTCTGGGTTAATAGGTAAATGCACGGAAGCAGAATGAATTTCAACATTTGAGTGATCAGTCATATTCTTTCCCCCTTCAAACATAATCAAATTCCGCCAGAGCCATCCATCCATTTTAAGTGCTAGATTTCATGTTCACCTCCCCTAAATTTGATAAAGAATATAAGGGTAACGGTTTAGCATTTAGATTATTAGTTTTGTAAGGGCTTTCATCAAAAGTAATAATACATTGAATTTTCGGAAAAATCACTATATTTTTAAAGTAAATATAGTGATTGGACCTCTAACCTGGTATTTCTACTTCTATGGACCCTAGATTTAGAATAGTCGTTAATCCTTCATAGGTAGCTTCTTCCAGGGTGCGTGGTGCAAGGCAATCACCAATTTGTTGAACCACAGGAGCTAAACCCTTTACTTCCTCATACAATTCGGTATTAGGGATTCGACCATAAGCTAAAACAATAGTATCCCAGTCACCCACAGCTTCCCTTTCATGGGTAAATAGATTTCGTATGGTAACTTGGTCCTGTTCGATTCCTCCGAAATCAAAATGGGGACGCATTTTAACATTTAACTGGTAAAGCTTCTTAATATATTCGTTTCTAAGGTACTGATGTACCTCCTGTCCGATATGGAGTTTTGTAGAAAACAGAGTTACTTCATGGCCCTTTTCCTGTAAAAAAATAGCCGCTTCCATTCCCGGCCAGTCTCCGGAAAAATCAAACACGAGTACCCGTTTTCCTATTTGCGTCGGTTTACTGCTAAGTAGCTCATCTACAGTTTTTATTCGGTCATCATGAATACCCTGCACATGTGGAAGGTATGGTCTGGACCCTGCCGCACAAATGATGACATCAGGCTTCCATTCTACTAAATCGGCACTGGAGATTCTTTTTCCTAATTGAACATTTACATTGCTTTTTTCTAGCTTCCTAGAATAGTTATCCAGCATGGTTTCGGCTAGTTCCTGCCGCATGGGGGCTTTTTTCATGGTTTGCAGGAGACCGCCAATCATCTGTTGCTGCTCCACAAGTGTGACTTGATGCCCCTGTTGGTCCGCAGTTATGGCTGCTTGCAGACCCGCGGGACCCGCACCTATGACGACGACATGTTGTTTGGTTTTTACCTTTTGGAGCATGGGATTCAGCTGTCTCTCCTTACCTGCAATAGGATTTTGGACACAGCCAATGGCAAGGCCTTTATGATAGTGGCCAATACAAGCCTGGAGGCATCCAATGCAGGCATCAATGGCATTAATTTCTCCAGTCATCGCTTTATTTGGCATTTGGGGATCCACGATTAAGGCACGGGTCATTCCCACCATGTCCGCTTTTCCGGTTTTGATAATCTGTTCAGCCTCTACAGGATCGACGATTCGCGTTCCTACAAATACAGGGACTGCTCCCGCCATCCGAATCTTAAAAGCTTGAGGTGCATTATATCCATGCTTCATGGGAGATCCTGGTGCTATATGGGTAGAACCCGAATAGGTACTTGAATCTCCTGCCGTAACATTAATAAAGTCAATTCGAACACGTTCGACCAAATATTCAACTATGTTAATGGCATCTGCTACGGTATTACCATCCATTGTCATTTCATCCGCACTGATCCTGATTCCGACAGTAAAGTCTTCCCCTGTCGTCTTCCAAATCCGCTGGATAATTTCAAGGATAAAACGCATTCGATTCTCAAACGTTCCGCCGTATTGGTCGTTTCGATGATTGGTATGACTTGACCAAAATTGAGCAGGTAAATATCCATGGGAACAGGCAATTTCCACTCCATCCAATCCTGCTTCTTTAGACAGTTTAGCTGATAATGCAAACCCATTGATAACCTCTTCAATATCATCCAAACTCATTGGCCTTGGCATCGTTCCAAACCGCAAACTTGGTTCTGCAGATGGTGCCCAAGCTGCGTGACGGTAGTCGCTCGCGATGAACTCCCTTCCGCCGTGAAAAAGCTGGGCAAATACCTTCGTACCATACTGATGCAATTGTGCAGCCATTTCTGCATATGCAGGTACGACCCTCTTGTCATATCCAGCAATGGTATAATCGGTCAGCATCCCGGATGGATGTACGGCAGCAGCTTCAAGAACGATTAGACCCACTCCGCCTTTCGCTCGTTCTACATGATAGGCTGTCATATCTGGAGTTGGAATACCGTCAACCACATGGTTGGTTTGGTGGGCAGTGCTAAGAATTCGATTTTTTATATAGGTATTGCCAATTTGAATTTCAGAAAACAGATTTTTAAATTGGGCCACTATGTTCACTCCTTTCTTTGGACATTTTGAAACGTCACTATTTATATTGCAATTTCTGTGCCAGGAAAAAGTTTTTTCAAAAGATTAACCAAAAACCTTATAAAATCAAATGTATTTTGATTTGTTACATGCCAAAACTAATGATTTGGAAAGTATAGTTGATATAAAAATGAACCTTTTTTGCATCACAATGATGCGAAAAAGGTTCATTTTTACTGCAAAAATATAAAAAAACACATCGGATTGTATCGTTCCGATGTGTTTCTTTTTAGTCCCCATTATTTCTTATACTTCGTTAACTTGGATGTTATGGATACAGTCTGTTTTTCTGACTTTTTAACTTTTAAGTTGGAAGCCCAGTTTACGGAGGATTCGTATTTTTGTGTATGTTCCTTTTTAACAAGGTTCTGTAATCGTTCTTTATTCTTTTCTAGAGATTCTTCCAGGGATTGCAGTCGACGGCTTGGGAAATAGAGCCCAGCTAGAATGGTTGTAACGGTAGGGTCCGTTTCTGAGAGATAGGTCCCTTCAAATAATTGTACTGGCTCCCCTATCCTTTCAAAGATGGAAGGAACATTAATGAGTTTTGAAATATTCTCTGGTCCTTCATATATTAGTCCTGCACGAATGACACCCTGCGATTCAACAGGACAGAATATCGAGTTTTCCCATGAGGATTGTACTTTCGTTGAGACATCCGAACTGGTTTTCGCGTCAGTAATAGCAGCGGAAGAGATAAGGGTAACTCCTCTTGTTTCAAGAATATTCATAAGATCAGTTTCGTCGAAGTTCCCGTAAAACGAACTCTTATTTGTAATTTTTAGGATATGGCTAATGGCCTCCACCGTTTGACGATTAGCAGAGAGGTAAATCTCATGTTTGCTGGATTGCGGCTTCTGTTTGCGCATCTGATCATTATCTACCAAGAAAACGGAAGAAATGCCTTCTATTTGGGAAAGCTCTTGGATACACTCTGCCGTATTGATTCGATTCCCCGCTAATACGTTTCGTTCAGGTAAGATGGCAATGGCCCCAACTTTAATACCAGGCAATTGGTCGATTAACAGATCAATCAATAGCGGGCTCATTCCAGAACCCGTACCACCGTCTGTTGAAAAAGCGACCAATAGCAGCTTTACGTTTTTAAAGGAGCTGGTTACAAAATCAATCATTTCTCGATATTTTTCCTGAACCGCACGATTTCCTAAAGTTCTATCTTGGCCTGCACCATTATACCCTGGGACAAAATACTTCTTTTCCACTCTGGTGTTTACGGCTCCATCACGTTGATTTGTATTAATCAGAGCTGTTTGAAAACCCAAGACGGATGCAATTTCTGCCATATTTCCACCTGCTTGACCTACGCCTAAGATTCCAACCGTTTTCACCTGGAACTCCTCCTTTATCATGAAAAGTAATACTCATAATCGTTGTTAGAAGAATAAAGGAAAACCTTATAATATGTTTACTTTTTTGAATTGCAGATTATGACTAAAACACGTTTTTTCATTGAAGCACCGCACCTTTTCCATAAAAAAGAAAGTCCTTAGGAGTTACGAATCGTAAAACTACAAAGGACTTTTTTCTGGAAATGTAAATTATTATTGTTTTTTTAGATTTCGGTTAGACAAATAAAGACGCAATCCATTTTATTAAAGGAGAGCGTCTTTTTTACAGGCCATTTAAATTTGTCCCCCCTACCCCCTTTTTTTTAATAATAAAAAAACCCCTTGTACAATCAAGAGGTTCGTAATATCTTAAAAAATATCCTCGTATGCCTGCTCAAGAATCTTCCGGTAATCATCAGCACCTATGGTTCGAATGTTACTAGGCGTGGAATTATTTTGTACGGCAAGTTCTACTAATCGCGAAAAATCTTCTTTTCGGATACCTGGCAAATCTTTTAGTTTTGGAATCTCCAATTTAGTAATAAATTCTCGAATACCGGTTAATAGTTTTTCAACGGCACTTTCATCCGAATCAGATTCAAGTGCAAACTTCATATATCTTGCCAGATCCGCATGGATGCCCTTCTCTTCTTCCGCACATTAATTAACCCAAGTGACAAGTTTACAGCTGGGAAAAAGAATAATATTTATTTTTTGATTTCATTTCTTCATTTACCTTTTCAACTTTAATACCGGCCCATTCCTCATCACATTTAATAAAGTTGGATAAGAAGTTATAACACATCTAAGCATTTTTTTCCAAATTAACCATTGATAAAACTAATATCATTAGTTATTATTAAACTAACATTATTAGTTTTATAAAATCAAGGAGATGAGTCGGTGTGACTTTTATTGTATTTATCCTTCTTTTTACAGTGTTGTGTGGTTGGTTGGACTCAAAATTTTTGAAACAAAAGTGAAAGGAAGTGGAGTAAGTGTTTGCTGGACATTTCGGACTTGCAGCCGCAGTTAAAGCTAAGCAGCCTACAGTACCTCTATGGGCACTAATGATTAGTACCCAATTGCTCGACATTATTTTTGTCCCTTTGTTTATTTCCGGCGTTGAGACGATAGAGTCTATTGGCATTGGCGGTAAGGAGATTTTAATTCATGCTGAGTATACTCACTCCTTATTTGGTGCTTTGATAATCTCCTGCTTAGCTGGGGTGTTGGCTAGGATCAAATGGGGAAAACACGGCGGAATTGTGATTAGCGCAACCGTATTTAGTCACTGGATTTTAGATCTATTTGTACACCGGGCGGATTTACCCATATTCCCTGGAAATATGGGTAGGTTCCCACTGTTAGGAATCGGTCTTTGGGAATGGCCTGCTGTTAGCCTAAGTCTAGAAGCAGCAATGATCACACTTGGCACCATTCTATATTTTCGGACGGCACTAACAAGGAGAAAAACAAGTTCATTATCCAAAACAACCAGTATGAAAAAGGCTATCTTTACAGGAACTGTAATGGGCATATTATTGCTTTTATCACTAATCGTTGATAATCTTTAAATTTCGTACATTAAGTTTATTTTCATATTATCCCCTCCCTCATGCTACTCCTCTATTATGCTAGCAAAAGTATCTTATTAATGACTGTCCTACAAATCAACTAAAAATCTATATCAAAAAATGCGCCTCCAATAAATTGTGGGCGCATTTTTATAACTTATCATTCTGTTACGGTCACTTCAATTGGCTCAGATACTAAATGCCATTCCTTGCCAAGCATTTGGAATGTATGCATCGCGAACACATTCACCTTTCCAGACTCAAGCGCTGTTATGGTATTGCCATCGACTTTAACCTTCGTTTCTCCATTGTTAACAAAGAGAGTCGTCGAAATATTTTCTGTTTTGGCTTCACGATAGTCCACAAAGGATTTGACCCGAATCGTTGCCGATTTGCCGACATTCAGGTTGACCTTTTTATTCGGTATTTCCAAACGAATAGGGGCATCCGTCAACCACTGCGTATAGTCCGTGATCGGTCCGACAACGCCAGCCTCCAAGGCTTGTCCAAAATGATCTTCATTTCTAAATGTCCAATGCATATTCAGGAAACCACGCTGACGCATGTAGCGTATGAATTCCGGATTCAGACTGCCATAGTCAGCATTCAAGGTCGCGTTCATGCTGGCACCGTACTGCATCATTTGCTGGGACTTTTTCAGCTTGCCGTCAATCGTAGATGGTACAGCTGCAGAGTAAAGATAGCCCGTGCCCACTCCGGGGTTGATAGCGCGAGTGTTTCGGATATGGTTGGAATTAAAGCTTTGAATCACTACATGATCAACCATTCCTGCCTGCTCGATCTCCTCCATCACTTGCTTCTCGATGCCATCTGCTTTAATCTCGACAAGCAGGACCACATCTTTCCCCTTGAACTCATCTAAATACTCTTTAAATGTAGGTACCTTTTCTCCTTGGAATTCAGGACTGAACTTGCTACCGGCATCCAATTCTCGAATCTGCTCGAGTGTTAAATCCTTTACATTTCCTTTTCCGTTCGTGGTACGGTCCACGGTATAGTCATGCATAATAACCAGTTTCCCGTCTTTGGTCCTCTGTACGTCAGTCTCGATCATATCTGCTCCCATTTCATAGGCCTTTCGATAGGAAGTCATCGTATTTTCAGGTGCAATGGAAGGTACACCACGATGTGCTGCCACGACCGGACGCTGTACAATTGTATTCTCAGGATACTGTCCCAGAGCTTCAATGGAAGCGGAAGGATTTTCAGATACAATGCCGTCCACTCCAAGATGAATCATCGTATGGGCAGCTTGCACATCCTCAGCGCCGATTCCCCAAACGGATATGGCACGGCTATGCAAATAGTGAACGCTCTCAGGGCTCAGAATTTTTTGTGGTACTACCGCTACCATCGCATCGTTTTTATGAATGTCTCGTGCGAAAGCCGCCATATCATTCTTATTGAAAGCTGCCTTGTTGTAAAGAAGGGCACCGCGGGCTGTTTTAATAAAACTTCGCATTTCTTTTACGATCGTGGGATTACTGGATAAAATCTGAAAATCTTGTGTCTGGGTTTCTTTCAGGGCATTTGCAAGGCCTTCTATATCAGAATGTTCTTCCACTTGGATAATCGGAATGAATTTTCCTTTAATATTATTAAGGGCGTTTTCAATTGGTGCCCCTTCAACCGTCCATATCCCCTGTTCGTTCCGCTTTGCCTGCAGGAGCACGGAAGCTGCACCTTCCTGCGCAACGGTTTTCGAAATAATCGTTGGCGGATTCACGATATTCGTTTTCACTTCTTGAGGAAGAAAGGCGTTCGTACTCCCTAATGGAGGAAGTGTATTTGAATAGGTATTGACCTTTACATTATCGAATTGAACGGTCGTACCGTTCGCTTGGAAGCCGACATCCCCTTTTGTCCATTTGCCGGCCTGATCCGTATCAACTACAAGCTGGCCATCGATAAATTGCTGCACACGATTTCCGCTTGCGATCACTTTGACATGATAAGTCTTATTGAAGGCCATATTTTCTGGATAAAAATTCGTTTCCGGCACAACCCATTGATTGCTTTCATTTCTGATGGCGAACTCCAGTCCGTTCAGCGCCGTAGTGCCTTTGCGCATGGCGAATTGATAATACGGATATGTATTTGGCTGGACACGATACATTAACGAAGCCCATCGGGTGTCTTCAACTGCACTTTGAAACGTCATATCCGCTTCAAAAACGTAGTTCCCTGTTTGGTTTCCTAAAGGAATCACTACTCTGGCAGGTGCGCCTGAGGATGGTGACGTTAACACCAGCTTACCGTCCACGACCTTGGCATCTCCCTGTACAAGCTTCCAGCCTGCAGGTAGCTGACCGTTTGTGATTTGATTGAAATTCTCCTGTGTTAGAGTCAGTTCCGCGGCCTGAACCTTTGTTGGTCCATCCACTGGTGCTATCCAAATACTGCCGAAAATACTTGCTGATACTAAAAAAGCTGCTAATTTTTTTGATTTCCCCCTAAAATTTCGTTCCATTTTCTGTCTCCTTTTCATTTAGTTGAAACAAATGTAAAAGGTTTACAAACCCTTACTATGAAAATAGTACTTAATGAAGGTATAAGGGGTATTAATCTTTTTTTAAGATATTGTTAAAAAATGGAGGACTTTTGCCTGAAGGTCTTTTCTACTAATCTGTATTAGCTTGGACAAAGTACGAGTGGGCTACTTGGTCGGGGGATGAAGGGTGAATTTATTTTATCTTGCCAATCTTTAACCGGATATCAGAAATAGAGAAAATTTTGGGAAAAGAGGAACATCAGGAGCTCCGCCGATTAATTGTTTTTCATCGGGAGGCTCTTGTTGATGGAAAAAATTCTTTAAGCAATAAGTGTTTGTTATTCTCATAAAAATAGTAGAAATATATTATTTTCACGTGTGAGGTTCGATCCCTGAGGAGGAAAATGAATGGAATTGGTTAGCAAACAGAAAGCCGGAATGGAAACAATTGATGATGTAATCGAGGTGATGACGGAGCAGCTTCGTGTTTTTCAGCAAAGCGGTGATCATCGGGTCGTATTTCACCGTGTCTACCTTTTGATGACAAAGGAAATGCAAAAGCGTCTTTCATCCGGATTTTTTCTGGATCCAGTTTGGCTGGAGCGTGTTCTTGTTGGCTTTGCACAATATTATTTTCATGCAATCGATGCCTTTGCGGAAGGTCGGCCATGTCCGCCGGCATGGGAGCTTGCCTTCCGTCAAGCTTCTGAAAAGCAAGGTTTTGTCTTGCAGGATGCCCTACTTGGCATAAATGCACATATTAACAGTGACCTGCCGATGGTCATGTATAGCATTCTGTCTGAAGAACAGGCTTGGCCCGACGCTCGAAAAATGCTACACCGCCGCCAGGATCATGAACGGATCAACTACGTGCTAGCTGACCTTGTGGATCTGGTGCAGGACGAACTGTCGTATTATTATGCCCGTTTTATCCGTGTTATTGACTATGTTATGGGCAGACAAGATGAATCCCTCTCATCGATCATCTTGTCTCACTGCAGGACTGCGGTATGGTACAATTCCGAACTACTTCTCGATGCGTCTGATGAAGAACAGCGGAACCTTCAACGTCGCCGCATTGAAAAAGACGCGCTTACAATTAGCCAAAAGGTTATTAGTCTGCCGGCCATGAAATACGCCAAGTACCTTGCTCCTTTTACTCGAAAAAAGCATTGGTTTTAATAGACTGCGAGATTAGAAATATAAAGTGGAGGAGAAAAATGGTTGCTATGTCGATTCGCCGTTATAACTTCCAAATTCGCCGATAAATGATGTATATTCGCTGATAAATGGACGAAAATCGCCGATAAAGTTTACGCTAGACTGAAGCCTAGTCTTTAGATGGCTAGAGAATATTTATTTCTTTAAAAGCCTGTGCTCCCTATCGTCCCCTGAAGCAAACTGCCACTTGAATTCTAGTTAAAATCTATCGGCCTTTTAAACTTGTAATTAGTTCTAAAGAAACTGTAAATCGGTACAGATGATTTTGAATGAACCACGGTTGTGGTCGATTCGGGCTTTTCTATATTTATAGATAAAGTAACATGATCATCGTTTGGTAAATTAGGGTCATAGATATTAATTGATAAATTGTTTTCTTTCAAGTCATAGCCATATGCGAGAACTTGATGATGTTGTCTAATCTGATAAGGATTAAAGGATTTTACTCTGACTATGCCAAGCGGTGAAAGCTTGCCATTATCAAGATCATTTTTTATTCTCGGCCATTCCTTTTTCATCATTCTCCACGCCCTACCATGCGGTGCAGCTCCTAGTTTACTAGCTTTTGTTTCATGATCCGGGATAATGGGATTCATCAAAAACAGATATTTAATAAGACCAAAGGGCAAATGAAAGCTTTCAATCTGACGATTAACGATTAAGTCGAACAATGGTCCAGAGGAAGGGGCTTCCGGATTGGCCGGGATCGGCTCTTTTGCTTCAAAGTAATCGATGGCAGCATAAATCATTCCGCCACATAGGCCGTACGATGCATTACCGATTGAAATCTTCCGGCCCAATATATTAATTTTCTTTAATGGAACATGCGGAAAGCTGTTTTCAAATTTAAAACCGGATGAGCTGGGCAGAAACCCTGTTTTGGCTGACATAGTGACTCTCCCCTTTACTTGTAAATGTTCGTAAAAATAAAGCAACAGTCATTGATCTTTGGGATTTATTTTATTCACATTTCCTTCTTTTGGGAATTATCAGAAGCCCCAAGTATAAAAAAAGCCTACATTTTCCTATTGATAATCTAAGCGACCTTTTGGGATTTGGACGTAAGCCGTTACGAGTTGACCGATCGTTGCATTTATTATAGTAACTGCATTTAAAAGCGCACTGATCAAGGTTTTATAAAAATCTTTTTTGCAGTTACACTGATTGGACAATGTGGGGGTAATTTAATGGCAAAAAAGGAAGACAAGTTTTTTAATTATTTAAAGAGTATTTCTTTAAATTTAAAAGTAAGCGCTAACTATTTTGCTGATTATAAATTAAATAATGTTAATGATCTTAAAGTATTTTCTGAAAAGATGAAAGAATTTGAATCTAACGGAGATACCATAGTACATGATCTTATTAGCGAACTTAATAATACTTTCATCACTCCAATAGATCGTGAAGATATTTTAGCTCTTTCAATATGCATGGATGATATTTTGGACGGTCTATATCATACAGCTGCCCTATTTGAAATGTACTCAATGATGGAAATGGACGATTTTATGCTTAAATTTGTTGATGCCATCAAAAATTGTACATCCGAAATTGATGAAGCGATTGAACTCCTATCTAAAAAGAAATTGCTAAATATTAGAGAACATGCAATCAAAATTAAAGAAATAGAATCCAATTGTGACCAGATTTTCCGTGAATCCATTAAAAATTTGTTTACCTTCGAAAAAGACCCTATTCGAATTATTAAATACAAACAAATTTATGAAGGGCTAGAAGAAATTGCTAACGGCTGTAAATCCGTGGCTAATACATTTGAAATAATTATTATGAAGAATGCTTAACAGTCGAAAACATCCATAAGGTATTTTGAGGCCATCCTTATAATCTAAGGGTGGTTTTTCTTTTTTTAAAATTGAATGGAATTTAATATATCGATAATAAAATATTAAATGAGAGAAAAAATTTATTGAAATTCGATAAATATTTTCTTATAATCAATTTAATGAATTTTAGTGAGGTGCTTTTTATGAAACGAGGATCAACTCTCTTTTTAAAGACGGCTGTTATTCTAATGGGAGTTCCCGTCCTTGCTTTGTGCATATTTGGATTGCCTTGGTTAGCTAAAAACCCAGTCAATCCTGATTATGACCATATCCTATATCCCATTTTAATCGGTGTGTATGTATCAGTATTACCGTATTTCTTGGCATTGTATCAGTCTTTTAAACTTTTAAACTTTATTGACAAAAACCAAGCTTTCTCTGAAATGTCTGTTAAAGCACTAAAGATTATCAAATCTGTGCATTGCCAATCAGTGGTTTGTATGTGGTGATTTTGCCATTTGTTTATCGCGTTGCAGATCTAGACGATGCACCTGGTCTCATCATAATCGGAATGGTCCCTATCTTTACTTCAATCGTAATCGCCGTATTCGCTGCTGTTCTTCAAAGACTTTTACAAGAGGCAATTGATATAAAATCGGAAAATGACTTAATCGTCTGAGGGGATGATAATGGCAATGATAATCAATATTGATGTGATGCTGGCCAAAAGGAAAATGAGCGTAACAGAACTTTCAGAGAGGGTCGGGGTCACGATGGCTAATCTATCTATTTTGAAAAACGGCAAGGCAAAAGCGATTCGATTAACCACTTTAGACGCGATTTGTAAGGCTTTAGAATGTCAACCTGGGGATATTTTAGAACACCGTAGTGATGATGACACCCAAGCCTAATGACTTAAAACAATTACGATTCACCAAGGAGTGATTCATATTGATAAAAAATATTAGCCTTATAACTGATCAAATAAACAATTTTTCATTACAAAACATAGAGTGCATTGATAGATTCTTATTGAACTTTCAAAATAAGACGTTTGAAGGTAATTGTTTTCTCGACATAGATTTTTTTATGAAGGATAAAGAAAAACAATATATTGCCTCCTTTCGCTTCTACAACCCCAATAGTATCGATTTTGAAAGCGGGGGTATTTATCATCAATTGTCAATCGGGATTTATGATATAAGGGATAGAGGTTGGGAAGGTAAGTATTTTGAAGTAATAGACTACGAGGATGATAGCTTACACTTTTATTGTACAGACATTGAAATCATATCTTTAAGAGAAACTCTATATAAAATTTAGTTCAAAATCCATTATTAAAGGAGCACAAATATGAACAACGAACCTATCATCAGCTTAAGTCATGTGACGAAACGCATTGGCCGGACCACCCTCATCAACGATCTTACCTTTGATGTACCAAAAGGCGAAATATTCGGCTTCCTTGGTCCAAATGGCGCCGGTAAAACTACCACGATCCGAATGATCGTCGGACTGATGTCGATAACTAAGGGGCAGATCCTGATTAAGGGGAAAAATATCAAAACTGAATTCGAGCAAGCGATCCGCCACGTCGGCGCCATCGTGGAAAGTCCGGAAATGTATAAGTATCTGAGCGGGTACCACAACCTTGTTCATTATGCCCGCATGGTCCCGGGGGTAACCAAGGAACGAATTGACGAAGTGGTATCGCTAGTCAAGCTGGAAAACCGCATTCACGACAAAGTCAAAAAGTACTCGCTCGGCATGCGCCAGCGGCTGGGGGTTGCCCAAGCGCTGCTGCATCGCCCTTCCCTGCTGATTCTCGATGAACCGACAAACGGTCTTGACCCGGCGGGGATTCGTGAGCTGCGCGACTATTTGCGGCATTTGACCCGTACAGAAGGAATCGCGGTGATTGTCTCCAGCCATCTGTTGTCCGAGATGGAGCTCATGTGCGACCGGGTTGCCATCCTCCAGCGGGGCAAGCTAGTCAATATAATGCCGGTACAGCATTTTACCCGGGAGAACGATCAAGTTCAAACGTATCGAATCCAAGCACAGCCAGCGGAACAGGCATTGGCAACGATGAAGCACATGGACAGCGTACAGGAGGTCAAGCTTGCTCAGGAAGGAATCATCGAGGTCACAACTGAGCGGGAGCGTATCCCGGACATTCTGTTAGTGCTGATGCAGAACCATATTCGCATCTATGGCGTGGAGATGGTTTCCCAGTCTTTAGAAGATCGATTCTTAGAAATAACGGGGGTTGAACAAATTGGTTAATCTAGTACTCAATGAAAATATGAAGATTTACCGACGGGTACGAACATGGATCCTGGTCGGACTGATGGCCGCTTTTGTGCTTTTCGTCAACATCATTGAATGGCACTCCGATGGAAAAAAGGCGCAAGGCGAAGGATGGCGGCAAGAACTGCAGCTGAAGAATAAGCAATGGAGCGAAAATCTGAAGCAGCCCCATCTTGGCGATGATGACCGAAAGTTCTATCAGGAGCAGATTGCCCTAAACCACTATCACTTGGAGCAGAATATTCGCTCGACGGACGGCACGATGTGGGATGGCGTGAACAGTTCGGCCAATATGATGATCTTAATTACCATTTTCACCATCATCATTGTGGGAGACAGTGTGGCGGGTGAATTTTCATCCGGTACCATCAAGCTGCTGCTCATTAGGCCGGCTAGCCGGGTAAAGATCCTCCTCTCCAAGTATATCTCTTTTCTGTTGTTCGGTATGCTGTTGTTACTCACTCTGTTTGTCATATCCGTCCTGGTGAACGGAATCTTATACGGCTTTGGATATATGGAACTGCCGTTGGTCAGCATGAATGCGGATGGGCAAATCGTTGAAAAGATTATGGTCCTCAATCTGTGGAAGACGTATATGCTTAATGGTGTATCCACGGTTATGTACATTACCATGGCCTTTATGATCTCATCCGCCTTCCGAAGCAGTGCGATGGCGATCGGTTTTTCCATCGGTGCCTTGTTTGCAGGCAATATTGTTCTCGGGGCACTGCATCGGTTCGATTGGAGCAAGTACTTGTTGTTCGCCAATACCGATCTCACCCAGTACCTGGCCGGACATCCTTTCCAAGAAGGAATGACATTGTCCTTTTCCATCGTCGTGCTCGCAGTCTATTTCCTTGTGTTTAATCTGATTTCCTGGCTTATTTTTACACGTAGAGACGTGGCAGCTTAAACTTGTTGGTGTAGCTGACGTATAAACATCTATCAACATTGATCAAGTCAATATGATCCTAAATTATATTTTCTTAATAAAATTACTAGCAGAAAAAAAAGGAGCACACATTTGCGGTTAACGAAATGTGTGCTCCTTTTTTAAAAATTTTTAGATACTGGGTTTCTTTACTGAGCCATGGTCATTGGATATTTGAATACGCAGTGAAGCTTTTCGTACCAACAAATAATAGGAAAGGAAAGCTAGAAAACTGGAGCAAAAGATGACCACGCCCATAGGAACGCCTGTATACGCCCCTGCTATTCCCACAAGTGGAGCCGTTAATGAGCCAAGGACAAATGGCAATAAACCTAATAATGCAGAGGCACTTCCAGCAATATGTCCTTGCGTTTCAATCGCTAAGGCAAAACATGTGGTTCCAATAATACTGATTGAACCGACAAAGAAGAAAATCGGAATAGCTACAGCGAATAGCGGAGCTTTTAATAACAGTGCAATGAGTAACAATAAGCCTGCTACGGTAGAGATGGCTAACCCTATCTTTAAGAAAGTCCGCTCCGGAATAATGTCTGCCAAGCGGCCGACCAACTGACTTCCAATAATTAAGGCTAATCCATTTGTTCCAAATAATAAACTAAATTGCTGGGGTGTGACTTCGTAAATATTTTGATAGACAAACGGAATCCCAGATACATAGGCAAAGATCCCTGCCGTAGTAAAACCTTGCGTTAGTGCGTACCCCATGAACGTTCGATCTTTGAATAATGAACCAAAGTTTTTCATGATTTGTGGGAAATTGCTTGGGACACGCTTTTCTTCTGGAAGCGATTCTTCTAATTTTAAAGCAACAATAAAGAGCAACACCGCACCTATAATAGCCAATGCTAGGAAAACCCCATGCCAATTGGAAAAAGCAAGAATGCCCCCTCCAGCAATCGGTGCCACGATCGGCCCGAGGTTACCCACTAACACCATCATCGTAAAAAACTTCGTGAGTTCCCTTCCACTAAAAAGATCTCGAACAATCGCTCTAGAGATCACAAGTCCACCGGCCGCAGCAAAGCCCTGGACTAATCGAGCAACGATAAGAAAATAGATATTGGGCGCCAACGCACATGTTATAGAAGCAAGTAAGTACAATGTGATAAAGATGAGCAAGGGTTGTCGGCGACCTTTCACATCACTAAAAGGACCAATAAACAATTGCCCTAATCCCAATCCTAATAAACAGGAAGTTAAACTAATTTGTACGAGTGAAGCAGTTGTATGAAAATCGTTTACAATCGTTGGAAAGGACGGTAAATACGTATCGATTGTAAAAGGTCCTAACAGTCCAAGTGATCCAAGAAGTATTGCAAGCTGTATTCGTTTTTTTCCACTAGGTTTATTCAATGTCCATCGCCTTTCTATTAAAGAAATATTTTTTTCTTGTTGTATTTATTTCGTTATCCTAAATTTTAAATTTTATTATAACCTGAAACTTGCTCAAGGGTAAACAATTAAATTCTTTGGAAACGATTTCAATTTTCGCGCATATGAGACACAAGGGGACAGTTTTCACGCACCATAAAGAGACCCCAATTCATAATGGAATTGGAGTCTCTTTTTTGTTATTTCTTAAACTTACATTAAACTATATTATTTTCAGCATGAAAAGCTTTCTTAAGAGGATTTTCTGCAATTTTAATTGCTGGATTTCTCCTTATATATACCTCTGGAATTTAGTTTAATCCTTTATATTATTACGTCAACTGGTACACCTGCCGCTTTTAGACGGTCTGCATTTGCTTCTCCTTCATCTCCTAATACGTACCAAACTTTAGCAATCAAACTAAACACCTTTACCGTTGAACTGTATTCGTAGCCCAGACTGCCCTTCCATCAGGCCGGTATATGACCACGTTACCATCGTTTTGAACGACAAGCCTGCTGCCCGGGTGTGTCCAAGTATCAGATGACCAAATCGGTTTTTGATAAGCGTCGTAAATGACGAGGTTCCCGTCGCCCTGCATGATACAGATTCCCACCTGCCCCCTGCCGTTGGTGCCGGAAGCCCAAATCGCTTTTCTTGAACTATTGGGGATGTTTTTATAGAGTACGAGATTTCCATCTCCTTGGAAAACAAACGCATAAGTACCACTGCTAGAGTGAATGGCCTGATCAAACTGAAGTTTCTCACCAGGCTGCATATCTTCCCCTGAAGCAAACGGGCCGCTTAAAATCCAATTGTAATCCACCGGCCTTTTAAATGTGTAATCTGTTCGGAAGAAACTATAAATGGGAGTAGTGGACCTGGAATGAACAACGCTTGTTGTGGATTCTGGCTTCCCAATATTTAAGGAAATGGTTACATTATCATCGTTTGGACAATTAGGGTCATAGATGTTGATAGACAGATCGTTTTGATTCAAATTATAACCGTATGCAAGGACTTGATGATTTTTTCCAAGCTGAAAAGGATCTAGGGATTTTACTTTTACTAAACCAAGCGGTGAAAGCTTTCCGTTATCAAGATCACTTTTTATTCTTGGCCATTCCTCTTTGATCATTCTCCACGCCCTTCCGTGTGGCGCAAGACCTATTTTACTAGCTGCTGTTTCATGGTCAGGTAGTGTAGGATTCATCAATTCCATATACTTAAGTGGACCACCGGGCAAATTAAAGCTATCAATCAGGCGGTTAGCAATATAATCAAAAAATGGACCAGAAGAAGGAGCTGTTAGATTCGGCGGGATCGGCATTGTTGCTTCAAAGTAATCCCTCGCAGCAAAAACCATCCCGCCACAAAGGCCGTTAGATGCATCCCCTATCGAAAGCTGCTGACCCAAAACATTAATTGTCTTTAAAGGTACACGTGGAAAGCTGTTACTAAATTTAAATCCGGCTGAGCTGGGCCGAAACCCTGTTAAAGTTGGCATGCTATTTCCCCCTTCGTTTCACGTAAATTGATTGATTAATATACAGATAATTTTGGGACGATGAAATTAGTTTATGTAAATATTTACTCCTATTGGAATATTATCTCAATAGTTCCCTGTTTAAACTATGTTACTACTTTGGTTAAATATGCTATGAAAAAAGTACTAATCTGTATTTTTATCTTTGGTTAAAGTGGACAGCCCTAGTGAACAGCTTAGAATAACTTAATTTAAAGAAATATGATATTATTACATAATTAAAATACTTGAGGTGAATACGCATTGGATTTTAATTCAGAGTCAGACCAACAATTAGAAAATGCTTATGATGAAGAATATATAGAAAGAGATTACCCGACGAGGCAAGATGTAAAAAGGGAACGAGAAAAAAGAGAAGATAAAGAATTGTCCATGGGGAGGAACAAGAAAAAAGCCGTTGATGGTGGCTTTGCAAGGGTATTTTCGAAATTCAGGTTCCCTTCGTCTAATAAGAAAAAGAAGCTGGAGATGTTCTGGTTAAAACTAGTCTTTAAGATTTTGGTAGTGGGAGCAGTTTACTTCAACTTCAAATACCTTCTGAACTATATGAAAAATCCGATTAGTAATTTTACGGATACCATAATTGTATTTGGATTGTGTGCGGGTATTAATTTACTTGCCGTTTGGATCCTGTTTTATAAAAATTCATTGATAAGGTTTTATCTTTCCTTATTTGCAATAGTCGGATCATTTGGGTACTACGGCTATGTAAATTACCCGAATCAATCCTTTTTGGGAAATAACATCATAGCTTCGGTGCTTGTGATTATTTCAGTTTTTATGGTTATTAATCCTAAAATAAATTATTATGTGAAAAACATCACGTTACTGTTAATACCTGTTTTAGGAATATATTTTAGTGGTAATAAATTCGCACTCGTATGGACTCTTATGTTTAATGCTGGATTGATATTATTATTTAGAGTGCCTAAATCAAATAAAAAGGAAGAAGAACGAACAAAACGAAACAAAAAACAATCCGCTTAATTGAGAAGTAAATAAAAGCTGTTAATGTACTATATTTTTTGAATGAAAATAGGCCGAAAATATACAGTGTATAAAACTTGTATATTTTCGGCCTTTAGAAAATTTAAAATATGTAAGACAAAAATTTAGTTAAAAACAACGAAATTAAAAAAACTCCTACCCTTTTAATAAAGGGTTCCGGTTTGAGGTCTTTTCTAAAAATACGTGCCGAAATGACAGTCGTATTGGCATCATTATTGGTATATCAGCTATTTTCAATTAAGTTATAACGCCAATTATTGCACCGCATAAAGCTTCCTGGAGGATATTCGAATTCGCATTCAGAGATATACTGAAAGTTAATCTTCCGACAAATTGCATTAGAAGCAGGATTATCAATCGATGGGAATGCGTGAATGTATTCATATTTGTTCTCACGAGATGCTTCTTCAATTGCTAACTTTACTGCTTTTGTAGCTATTCCTTTCCCTTGATAAGAAGGTAGAACGCTCCATCCAGTTTCATATACACTTTCAGTATTCCAAGTAGTTTGCCAATAACCCACAGAACCTACTGGTTGTAGTTCTGGTAACAATATAATGCTAAACATACGTCCTTTATTACCAAGCTCAAGATATCGTTTATGTCGTTTCAAAATCTGCTCTTTACTCTCTGGACCGCCAAGATGCTGCATCATTTCTGGAGCGTTTATACGAAAAAGTAAATCAAGGTCATTATCTTCCCAAGACTTTATCTGAATGATATGGTTACTTGCTTCCAAATTTTCTTCATCCTCTCACTACATATTATTTCCTCTTTCTTGACGGGTCTTTCCTTTTTCTTTATTCTATATAGTGATATTTCGCTAAGTATTCATCTAATTCTTTCCAAGTTAATAATGTATACGGGGGTTCCAAACTTAATTTTATTCCTACATTTTCTGCTATCACTCTAATTCTTTAGGTGGGTTATCTCTTTTTACCCCAGGGAGATGTTCTTAAACCTAATTCTATACTAAGCTGTGCGTTTTTTATTCCTGCTTTTATATATCCATTCCGCAATGAATCCAATAACAAAACCAAAGATAATTGGATTCAATGATCCATCAAAGGTAAATCCGCCATTTGAGGTTTCCTCAAAATTGAACCATTTTAAAGATTCAATATTGAACAAATGACCGCACAAATATAATACAAAAGTTGTAACGATAAATACAATTATTGGAATCCAGAAAGTATTCTTTTTCATTCAAACCCCTCCCTAATTGGATATTAATGTAAATTAATGGTAAATTCAATCGTTTTTTTTTAAAATACAGCAACTTATGAAAACAGCCTTTTATTTTACCTCAACGTATTACACTAACCTTCCCTCTTAGCTTAATAAGCAACAAATCTGAAATTCTTCCAATGTAACAAAACTTGTATTATGTTACATAAATAAAAAGTCACCTGTGAAGGTGACTTAATTGTTACATATTTCAGATATTTTTATTTAAAGTCCTTCACTATGTAGCCGATAATTTTTTTTTAACTAGAAAAGTCCGCTATTAGAAGGCGGTCTTTATAGATTATTAGATGTTGTTTCTCATTTTTAGGATCAATATCAAAACTATATCATTTTTCATGATATTCTAACTTGAAAAAGAAATTCCGATCTTTTATTACTATTACTGTAGTTAATATAAGTAAAAGAACGGTTTGTATGACTTTACTCATAGGGTGTGTTGAAAATAATTCATTGAAAAGCCCCGCTGAAATATGAAAAACGATTGCAACAATAATATTTCGTCCTGTTTTATAGTATAACCAGTTCATCAATAGAACAAAGGGAATGAGACTAACCACAAAATTTATAGAATATATTACCCCTGTTTCGACTAGATTGCTTTGATAATAACCTTTAATAAAACCTAGAGGGAAATGCCAAAATGCCCAGAAAATAGCGAAAATCATAGAAACAGTGAAAAGATTAAATCGTTTTCGTAAGCTGTCTGTGCCATATGAGTGCCAAGCCAATTCTTCTAGTATTGGAGCAAAAAAGAGCAAAAACCAGGCTGGAAAAATACCTGCTGAAAATGAAGACTTTCCTGCGAGTCCAAATTGAGAGGCACTATATCCGAAAAGCAAGGAAATTGCCTGTGCAAGAAGAATACTCGTGATCATAAGAAAGCAGGTTACAATAATATAAAATGGTTTTATGGTATTGAAATTAAAAAATCTGTTCAATAAATCCTTTCTTAAGTAAGAATCTGGGAGTATTAAAATACAAGCAATGACCAATGGACTCGATAAGCCAATAAGCCCCAAAATGCTTACTAAAATAACATATAGATTTCTACTGGGTTCAATATGACTGAGATATGCAGCAATAAACCACAATATCCACGGAACTACAATGGATAATCCATAGAACAAAATTGGATGCCGATATTTCTCGATTTCCATTTCTTTTCCTCCTTTTTATTTTTATCTTACTTTAACCCTATTAAGATTTAATATTTCAAATATTAAGTTAATGTTTATTTATGGTAAGTATTCTAACCGGTGATTTTTTATATAAAATTGACCAAACCTTCCACTAAACAGCCCTTTAGCTTAATAAGTTCTATTAAAAAATTGGGCTCCTCAGTAAGATACGAGTATAGACACCACTCTAACTCACAACTTTAGGAGGAACCCTACTATGAAGTTAGCTTGCCTAACTCTTATAAGTTTAGTGAGACTAACAGCAAGCTATTTTACAATTTCTAATTGGTGTATAATAGTGTGAAGAAATTGTATTTTAACGGGGTGGTAATGAAAATGAAGATTTTGTTTGATGAAACTTACACTTCAAATGACGGTAAGCGATCAAGCAGGAATATTTGGTATGGAGATGCCGATATAACTGTTGATGGTGAATATGGAAAAAACATTAATCTTAATGAAGATTTTATGGGTAATTTATGCGAAATAATAAAAAATGACTTATCTAAAAATGCAGCAAATAAGCCTACTGAAACTAACTGGTATTTTTATGGAAGTGGTGTAACTCAGGACTCTATTGGAGACAATATCCGTCCGACAATTATGGTGCGTGAGAGGTCTGACGAGTTTATAACTAATTTTAATATCAGTGACCACGATTTTGCTGTAAATATTGATGCTATTCTGTTGTTTAAGGCGGATTTTGAAAAACGTTTAAATACAGGGTAGTTGGCTAAAAGTCTGAACATCCAGAGGTGTTTGTTCAACATGAAAAAGAACCTTATTTATATTTTGATATTTGCTGGATTTTTTGCCCCCATTTCGTCGGCAAAGGCAAATTCTCCAATAAAAACTGAGGATGTCGAATATATTCAAGTACATCGTTTATCCGGAGGAACACGCATATTTAGAGAAAATGATGGATATGAAGAACCTGTAGTTAGAAAAGTTGTTGAGTTGATTAACGAAGCAATGCCGGCTATAGAAAAAGCTAATGTCAAAATTAAAAGTCCCGCCGTTTTAAAATTGGCGATGAAAAATGGAGAAGTTGCGGTAGTCGAACCGGCATACAACTGTTCCAGTAAAAACCAAACAAATATCTGCACGCTAGCAGATGACGAAGTAATCTATACCCAAAATAACCAGAGCACTCGATTGAAATCAGCAGTATTATTCGATTGGATCCTTGCCGGATGGAAATATGAAAATGTCGAACCTCCCAAAGATTCAAAACCATTAATGATCAATGATATATTAATGGTTTTGTTAGATGATGAAATTGAAAAAGCCGTCAGTGATTATTACTCCAAATATTTAACTGAATTACCCACGGTATATCCGTATCAAGTTGATATTGTAAATGTAAAAAGAGTTGGTAGATTTCGCGCCTTTCACTTTTTAATTACATTGGAAGTTACACCAGTTGTCGGACCACACATATCCGTCGGAAAAGACAGGTTGACATTTGAAATAGCTCCTCCAGTACCCGGTAAAGTTAAATTAATGAAATTTAATCATCTTGAAACACACGATCTTCCTCCAAATTGGCAACACATCATTAAACAAAGAAATGAAACCTAAACGCAGTATATTTGGCAATAAAAAAATGCAATAAATGGCAGTATCTTTTATGAATGTAAAAAGAGCCAAAATACGCAAGTAGTGCATAAAAACTTGCATATTTTAGGCTCTTTAATTTTATTCCTTATTGCGTTAAAGCTACCCAATAGTTTAAGTGTAATCCTTCACAATCTTTTCTACTCATTAATATAACTCCAATCCCTAATAAGTGTTGTTCCAGAATCCAGTACAATACAAAAAGACGCCTTCTTATTCAAGAAAATCGCCACCTACTACTAAGTTCAAGCCCCTATTCTAACGTTACATGCGTTACCTACTAATAACGGAGGGATAGTGCCTCCTTATCTTCCGGAGTCCTTGGCATAGTAAACTTTTCATTCCTTCATAAAACCAGTTATTTGAAGATACAGTTTCTCGGGATGGGTGAGATTGACCATATGGTCAGCACCTGGAATTTCTATGATTCGAACGTCTGAATGCTTTCGAAAGTAATTGGCAACCCGAAGGTTATCGGATGAATCCTCCTCACCGATTATCAATAATGTTTTGGCTGTCAATTCTCCTAATCTTTCGATGGCCGGTGGTTGCTGCCAAATCAATTTAACAGCCGGCCATTCAAACATTCGGTTCATATGGTGCCGGAGCATTTGAACCATCAAATTTCGGTGAGGACTCACCGTTACTACACGATACGATGCATCACTGAGCAAAAGCTCAACCATCTTATCAATATCGGGGGCAGCTTCATGAATCTTTTTCATATTCTCTTCAAATTCCTTTGAATAGCTAAACCCATATAATCCAGGCGCAAGCAAAATAAGTTTTGAAACCCTTGCAGGATAATTCAGAGCGAATTCAGTGGCAATTTGGCCACCCATTGAGTGGCCAATGAGTGTCGCCTGTTTGATTTCTAGATGGTCGAGCAGTGACAGCAAATCTTCAACAGGGGTGATATCTTCTAAAGGGGACGGTGATTTCCCGGTCCCACGTCCGTCAAAAGCAACGACCTTGTAGTGTTTCGCTAAAAGTGGTGCGACAAATTTCCAGTTCCGTACATCAGCACCACCAGTGAGGAGAACCACAGGATGACCATTACCATTAACTTCGAAATACAAATCCATTAAAATTCCTCCACCCATTACAATTTAATATTTTCATGAACACCCAGATAACACCTCCCCTAATTCAAATTTTACCATAATAATACAGAAAAGGATGAATTTTTAGATAAATACACCTTTTGTCCAACTATCTAACTTCTTTAATTAAAAATAATTTACTCCATTAAATGGCCCGATTGTTGAACACAAGTTAAACACTACTCTTCAACAAAACTGCTTCGTTAGTGCAATAAAAAGGGGATCGCCGCTGCCATCCCAATCTTTAACTATTGCACCCGTAACTTTAAGTGTAGAATTTCACAAATGAATTCTTCATTTACCTTGTTTCGCTTTACTTTCACTTAGTTGAAGGGCTATTTCAAATTCCTTATTAGGTAATAATGGAGAAATTTCAGTTTTAATTAATCTAGCAACTTCAGCCTCGTCTATTTCCCCATCATCATACTTTTTAAAAATAGCCTGCATCTTCCCACTAACTTCTCTAAAGAAATCACCAGTTGATGCTTTTGCTTTAGCGTCTGGATTTTTAAAGACATAATTTGATGGTGCTTCAGGTGGAGATTCTATTTTAGTGGTACCTACATTTTCCCTTGCCAAACCTGGTGAACTTGAAAGTAGACAAATTCCTACCATGAATCCCACACTTATCAATTTCTTCATACAACTCTCTCCTTAGAAATACTAATCGTCTATATTAGTATTTGTATCAGAGAAGAGAAATACAATTTTTGTAATCCTTCTTAAGCTAACCTGCCACATTTAGTTCAATAAAAAAAGCATTACCCCTTTTATGAAGTAATGCACCCGTTAGTTGCATAAGAAATTCAAAATATATGTATCGAAAAAGTTGTTTAATTTGCAATTATTTTGCGGTAATGAAATTAAATATCAAAAATAAAGGAAATATCTTCTTGACAGTCGAATATTTGCCTAGAACCATAATTAACTATTCCGATGAGGAGGATTCTTGTGCGTCCACGACCATTATCTATTGAAAATCCAGAGCATTATAGGTATGCTAGTCTTGTGCCAGATGGAGATATTTTAGAAATACTTAGTAAGCAACGAACTAAGACCATTACCCTCTTAAGCACCGTATCAGAGGAGTCAGCAAGGAAGGCGTACGCACCAGGAAAATGGACTTTAAAAGAAGTGATTGGGCATATGACCGACTCAGAACGTGTGATGTCGTATCGAATGCTTGCCATTGCACGAAATGAAAGTGCACCACTCCCAGCAATGGATCAGGATCAATACGTTTCTGCGGCAAACTTCAACAAATTATCCTGGGAGCAGCTACTAGCTGGTTTAGACACGGTACGCTCCAACACGTTAAGCCTTATTTCAACCATTGATGATGCAGCGTGGGATCGTAATGGAACTGTAATGAACAGTCCAGTTTCGATAGGTACCATTGCATATGGCATTGCCGGGCACGAGTTACACCATATGAAAGTGATTAGTGAAAAATACTTATAAGTCTTTTTCTATTAATGAAAAAACCTAATTTCTCATTTGGGGTGCGTTAGTTGAAGAAGCAGCAAAAAAAAGGATCTTCCTGGAAGGTCCTTTTTTTATTGCCGATAACGGTATTTATGTAAACTAGATTTACATACAATACTCAAGCGAAATTGAAGTGGTTCTTGTTCAACTATCCTGCCCCTTTAGTTGAACAACAAAAAAGCCGCCAATTCTGGCAGCCCAATCTTCAAGTAATGCACACGTTAGTTGAATTAGATATTTCTATTGAGCTCAGATTCATACTGTTTCCTATCGAAAACAAAGGGGCTTAAACTTTCATATTTCCAGCGACGGCATGATTGTTCGAACTCACTCCATAAAACTATATCGTCTTTTGTTGATATTTTCACCCGAAAATCCCAACAACCTGGATTTCCACATTCACAAATTAATACCACACATTTATCTCTGTAGTTAAAGAGTAATTCATGAGATGTACCTAATAAATGTGTCGAAGGAAAATATACGTCTTCAGGTGCTAGTCCCCTATAATGACCTGGATTTTCTGTATCATATTGACTTTAAATTTTTTTTAGTATATTAATTAGATTTTCACCATTAATAAATATTTGTACATTTTCCCTACTATAGCCCCAGCTACTCTTTTCTACCTTTAGTGTTAATTGATCCATTTCACACTCTCCCAGAGCTCAACTTTTTATATCAATATTCTATTAATGGATATATAATTCCTTCATAAACTAAACTGCTTACGTTAGCACATTAAGAACACGGGATCGCCGCAGCCATCCAATCCTTAACTCTTGCACCCGTTACTTGAATAAAAAGTAAGTATAATCAAGCCCACACACTAGTTAAAAAAGACATTTCCAAAAGAGTAATCATAAAAACCAATATACTTAAAGAAGTCGTTTCATTATAGATACCTATAACCGTGGTCCTTTATTAGTTACACCTAAGTGTGTTCTAGCGATGATGACCGCAATTACGGTAGCCACAATTCCTAAAACAAGTGGAGGTATTCCATGTTCAGGCTCCCCCCGATACAACGGAGTCAGGATGTTAGCGACAATTCCGCTCACTATTAATGCTGCAACGTTAATACCAATTCGCCCTTGCCGACCTGGTACTCGGTATTTAGATTTTCTGGTCCAATCATTTGCAATTAGACCAGAAGCCTTACGAATATAGGCAAAAATATGGACAGCCAGTAACGGCAACCATAAAATTACACTAATAGCATGGATTTTAAGAAACAATCCCTCATGGACATGTCCGCCCAATACGAGTCCAAACCCACTAACCATTACCAAAACGGTAATGACAACAAGGAACGGGGCTAAGAGTCGAAGTAATATAATTGGTGGACCTGCTTTTACAAAATCAGGAGATTTTGTATAGTAACGAAAAAATCGGTAACTGGTACTACACATTTTGACAACAAGGGGTCCAGCTATTAAGATACCGACATAAATATGGTAAGAAATCAGTTCAACTAGGTTCGCCATAGTGACAAACTCCGCTATGATGAGAACAAAAAGTACAGTAGCAGCAATTGCCGTCAGCCGTTTGTTTCGTTCAATTGGAAACCCTTCATTCACATCAGCATTGATTTTTTTTCGATTAAACATTTACTTCCACCTTCATTCTTCAATTGTAATCCCTAGACGGGTATTTTTCTTATGTAATTTAGTTCATAGTCGCTTTTTGGAAACCATTCCATTGTTCATACATATGTTTATTTCTAATATTCAACATACTAGAAGTATCAAAATATTGATACAAAGTGTGCTACCCACCATCTAACTTTCTAAATTGTATATTTTTTTATCAAAACCATCAGGTATAGTAACAGGTATTACAACCATTCCCTAATTTAGAGTAAATATTTGTATCCCAATATGTTAGTAAAAATGTTGTGTAATTTGTATGGGTACACTGGCTATTGTACCCATACATTTCCATATGCAAATTGTACTAAAAATTCACTTAAAATTATAACTAAAATCCCTCTATATCAAACTAAAATGACCAACAAATTGGCATACAATTTGTCGGTCATTTTACATTACATTTTTAATGTTTGTGATAGGAAATGGAACCCGTTAGAAATTAGCACGGTGAATTTTGTGTATTTGTTATTTATTCCTATTTAACTAAAGCACCCGTTAGTTAAACAACAGAAGGTTTCTTAGTCAATAACCGCTCCAATCGTATTACGGTATTAAATTACCTATCATAAGGTTCGAGCTTCAAAATAAATTCTTCAACATCCTTGCCTCTTGCGTTGGAAAAACCCTTATCTTCAGAGATGATTTTAAATCTGCATTTTTCCAATACCCTAATGGAGGCGAGGTTATCTTTAGCGGCACGAGCATAGAGCGGGCGTACCTTAATATACCCCAGAAACTCTGACAACGCTTTAGTTGCAATACCATGACCCCAATATTCCTTCCCAATCCAGTAGCTTACTTCGGGTTCGCCGAACTGTTCAAAGTTCGAGACGTGTCCAGTGACAATGCCATTGAATAATATAGTCTTAATTGTGATAGTCTCGTCAGCGATAATTTTTGTCCAATGGTCAAAAAATGCGTCCTTATCAGTGGGGTCTTTAGCTGTAAAGGCAGCCATATAGTTCGCCGTTGAATCTAGTTGTTGTTCGAAAAAGATAGGAAGATCTTCCTCTGTGATATCTCGTAGTTTCACTTCGCTTTTGCTAATGGATTTCATATAATTCACAAGCTCCTTAACATATTTTTGAATATTAATTCTTCCAAGTTTAGAGAAATTCCTTCTTCAACCAACCTGCCACGTTAGCTGAATAACAAAAAAGGATCACCGCAGCAATCCTTTAAAAAACACAAGCACCTCGTTAGTTAAAGTAGGATTTATTTAATCAACCATTACTCCCCATCCGTCCGAGTATCCATTAAAAGGTTTACTTAATTCATCTAGTCTTTTTTGGATATCAACAATATCTTCGTGAATTAAAAGCATTTTTACAAAACAATAACAAGTCCATTCTTTAGTTTCTTCATTTTGTTCTAATTCGCAATTAAATTCTTCCTCGCTTAATACTTTTAATACTGCTTCGCCACTCTTTTTATCTGGAACCGCTACAAAGAAATCAACATTTTGTGGTTTTTTAAAGTCAATACCTTCCTTATAAAGCATTTTTAACACTTGTCCATCTTCATCGTTAGGAAATTTTTTAGGGAATAAATTCAATTTTATCGTCTCCTCATTTGTTGCAGTTAAAATTTCTCTTATATTCCAAATTATATCAAATTACTATCCTTTATATATAGACTTTTTTCGTTGTTAAACTAAACTGCTCCGTTAGCTGAACAAGAAAAAGACCGCCGCAGCGATCTCATCTTGAACTCTTGCACCCGTTTGTTTAAGTACATTTCTTCACAAACTTATTTTACAGTTTCTTTGATATTTTAAATTTTTATTAAATATATCTACTTGAATTTCGGAAATTAATCAGTTAAACTGATTATATGTTTAACTGATTAATATTCGGAGGTGTACATTAATTATTGGAAAATTGGAATCAATCTTATGGTTTTTTGCTTGGAAAAGTTCTTCAAAAAATGGAAACTAAATTTGTTGAAGGACTTTCCCCATTTGAAATTAATGCTAGACAATATGGGGTTCTTTTATTTATTGAAGGGAACCCTTACTCTTCACAAAAAGATATTTCTGAAAAACTACAAATCGACCGAACAACAATGGTTAGTCATATTGACCTCTTAGAAGGTTTAGGGTATGTAGAGAGAACAAGGAATCAAAATGACAGAAGGTCTTATAGTCTTTTGATTACAGCTAAAGGAAAAGATGTATTAGATTCACGTTGGGAGTTTTTAATCCATACAGAATTAGAAGTTTTAGCCCCTTTAAGCGATCAAGAAAAACAATTGTTGAAGGAGCTCCTTATTAAAATTTGGACTACCCTATAAAACTGGAGGTACTAATTATGAATGCACTTGAGTATTTTAATGCACGTCTAGAAGCAACAATTAGCCCTATGGATTTTTTAAGATTGGCATCAATTGAGCCAGATAAATACTTTTTGATTGATGTTAGAAATGGTCCTGATCATGTAAAAACTTTAACAATTAAGGATGCCCACATTATTCCTCAACAAGAGCTGCAAGATCGTTTAAATGAAATACCGAAAGATAAGGAAATTATTGTTTACTGTTGGGATGTTTGGTGTAACACAGCTGTCAAAGTAGCCTCATTTTTATTAGAACGTGGCTATAAAGTGAAAGAACTGACCGGAGGTATTGCGGCATGGAAAGAGATGAACTTTCCTGTTTCGGATTTGTCTCAAAATGATAACATTTCTGATAGCTGTGGGTGCTGATTCAAGTGCAATTGAATAGGTATTGGATTGGCGTTTCTTCACGAGACCATGTAATGAATGCAGTTCAGGGTGGATTTGCACAACTTTGTCATGGCAAACAAGAACCTTTAAAAAAGATGAGTTCTGGTGATTGGATTATTTATTATTCTCCCAAAGTTAAATTTAAAGAAAGTGCTCCGTACCAAAGATTTACTGCTATTGGAAGGGTTATGGATGATGTAGTCTTTCAGTTTGATGCAGGAAATAACTTCTTTCCTTTCCGAAGAAATATAGATTTTATTTCTTGCAACGAAACGTCCATCCAACCATTAATTCCTCAACTCTCTTTTATTAAGAGTGCAAAATATTGGGGTTATTCTTTTCGATTTGGCCATTTGGAAATAAGTGAAAAAGATTTTAAACTAATTGCAGAAAGAATGATTAATGAAAAAGGAGATTAGACTATTCTAATCTCCTTACTTTTTTAGTTTAAAAATACCACATACCTTCTTCCACTATTCTGCCACGTTTGTTGAATAAGAAATGGGATTGCCGCAGTAACCCCACTGTTCAACACACGCATCCGTTAATTGAAAAGAACTAACCTGAAATGAAAAACCATTTACCTGAAATTATCTACATAAAAATGAAACCAATTTAATCCAACAATAGATGGTCTTGAACAATTACCTGAAAATTCCACTTGTCCATTTTCATATAAAAGAGGACCCATTACATCTATCTCGTGCCCTAATTGATTCACCAAAACGAGAACTTTAAATATTGCTTTTTCTGGTTCATTTTCCTGAAACGAAGATTTACATTCAATTTCAAATAGTGATTTGTCTTTCCAATATTGTTCAAATGAAATAATTGTGAGTTTACCAACTACTTTTTCAATTCTTGTTAAAACATTTTGTGCTTTATCTTTAGTTTTTGCATTTATAAAAAAACGCCAACCAACGGTCTTGAACATTAAAAATTCTCCTTTTACACGAATCGTTATTCCTCCAACCTAGTTCAATTCCTGTATGAATTCGCTGTTTTTTCTTATTTCTCCTTCTTCAGCTAACCTGCCCGTTAGCGCAATAAAAAAAGCTGCCACAATGACAACTCCGTTCTTCAACTTCTGCACCAGTTATTTTAAGAACAAATTTTTTTGTTAGGCACTAATAATACTGGTTTTACTTTTAAAGTAAATAAACAAATTAAATATGCTTAACCCTAAAATTACAAGAAACATATATGAGGAAATAGCGTCCCCTGCTAAATCTAATTCATCAGCAATGTATCCCATAATAATAAGATTAATACCAGAAACAATTATTGAAATTATTGAAATAATACTAACTGTGAATCCATTAACAATGTTGCTTCGTTTCCTTTGAATCAATAAAATAATGAAAATAACAATTAAACTGATCATAAGTGTAATAAAAACTAATCTTGACCAATCGTATATATCTAATCCTTCCATAGTCAGCCCCCTTAATCTCGTCTCTAATTTATATTACCATAAAAAACCATTATCCATCTTCCACTAAACTGCTCCGTTTGTTGAAGAAGAAAAATGGGATCGCCGTAGCAATCCCATTTTAGAACTCAAGCACCCAGTTAGCGTAAGTATATTTTTTAACAATCACACAAAAAATCTTTTAACAGCATTAGATTTTTCTCACTTTATTATATTTTCTTTTTAATAAAATAAAGTATTCATTAGTTATCAGTTCAGGAAATTTATCAGTTACAGTATTGAAAAAATCTTGGATTGATTTTAACGCTCCATCTAAGAATTCCTCTTTATCGATAATAAAGTTACTCTTTATTGGCATATTTTCTTCAAATAAAATATTCTTACCGTCATACCAATGTACTTTTATATCTTCTTCAACGTCCTCAAAATCGGTGTACATAAACAATTGAATTTGGTTATTTTCATTTACCAGGACTAGCTTATAAATGTTAGGTGATTCACCTAATTCATATAAGCCAGGTTTATCTGATTCTGCTAAGAAATACAACAAATCATTAACTATATTAACAATTAGATACTTCATTTTGGATTCAAAAGGAATCCTTCCGTTCAAAGGTGTTTGTAAGTAATTCAAAAAGAAGTTATTTTCTCTATAGGTTATATCTATAAATCCATTTAAATGTAATGCTGGGTCAAAATCTGGTTCGGTTAGCCAACTTCTTAGTGATGGTGTGTCTTCTATTTGAAAATTAATCTTAAACATTTACTAACCCCTTTTCAGAACTTCGTTTACTTATTGAACAACCTCTATATTGTAAATAATTATTCCTTCTTCTATTAACCTGACCTTATCTTAACAAAGAAAAGCTGCCTAGGAATGGCAGCTGACTCCTCAATTCAGTGGTTAACTTTGCTTAATTATAATTTTTTCGATAAAATCCACGCACTCCACTGCTAATGTATTTAATATATAATCTATTGCTTGATGTCCGCCATTCCCTAAATCAATATGGACTTTGTACTTTCCCCTTATTTTCTTAAATTCTCCTAAATAGTTGATAAATTTACCATTTGTTCTTTTCAAATCATCATTCCAATTACATATTGCTTTATTAAATGTGTTTTTTAAAATTTGACTATTATCATCACTTTTATTTTTACTTACACTTATTTCAAAGGAAACATCTGTTTCGAGATAACCTGAATATTCCACTACAAATAGATATGAAGTTGTGTCAACAACTTTTGTCTTTTTCTTGCTACCTATTTTTAATGAACTAACTGGGAAATCTTCGCTCCAACTGAATGTTATATCTAAATCCTCAACATTATCACTTGGTAGAACATTCATTTTAATAGAAGAACTCCATGTGACTGTAACATCTCTTCCAAAACTACTCCAATCTATAACCTCCCCCTTTAAAAAGCCATTCCCATTACTATCAAAAATCACCTTATCTTCGTTAATAAAGAGTGCACATACACAGTTAGCAATGGGTTCCTCCAAAAGTTTACTGCCGCTTTCTGTAAGTTGACTTGTCATCTTCGAAGTAAATGATGGATGAAACTCATATTCATCGTATGCAACCGTTATTAATTCAAATTCTTTATATTTTACCATTGTTCTCTCCTTACTAAGAAAAAACCTCAACATCACCAATTATTAAATTATCCAAACAATTTTATCAAAATTCTTTGTTCAACTAAACTGCTTCGTTACTTCAATAAGCAAAAAGCGATCCTTTGTTATTGAAGAATCGCACCCGTTAGCGAAATAGCGTAGTTTGAATAATAACAAACAATACGAACGCTGTGGCAATGAAGCAAATAATACCCGTCGTTTTTCTATGCTCGCGAATTTCTGAAATGCCCGTAATAACCATAAATACCCCTAATAAACCCATCATGTACGGAAGTATCGCAAAATTATTCGTGATTGAGCTGTAAATGCCATAAACCGATAAAATAATAAAAAGGATTATTCTTATAATCATTAACATGCTTTTCATCCCCAGTTAATAGAAAATCTATTAGTGCAATTATTTCAACTCTTAACTTTTTCTAACCTGTTTATTCAAAAAACTGCTTCGTTACTTTAATAAGAAAAAACGACCCTTCCTTATTGAAGAATCGCACCCATTAGTTTAAGTGAAAATCTTCACAAATTTTTTCACCTTAACAAAATCTAATCCCTTAATGTGTAGGGGAATATCAAAAAGACGCATTCTTACTCAAGAAAAGCGCCCTTTAATGGAGTAACCTCTATTGTCACTTCAACAGTTCCTTAATCTCCTTTTCAACTTCTGATGTTCTTTTTTGTTCACTAAAAAAGCTTATCATATAACAATACAAATACTTTCTTAAACAGCCATAAAAACATCTTCCAGCGTTTGGGTTTCTATTTTAACTTCGTATATTTTAAATTTATTTGCTCCTAATCGTTCCACTATAGAAGGTATTATTTCTTCATCATTCAACTCAATAATGCTGAAGTTTTGATGTTGTTTAATATATTTAGCTTGTAAGTCTAGAGATGTAGGAAACAATTTATTAAACTGTTGTTTATTAATTAATGGGCTGGTGCGAATATGAATTTGTATTGACTCCTTAGCACTTCTTTTCAGTTGCTCGACTGTGCCTATCTTTGTAATCTTCCCCTCGTTCATAATGGCAACTTGGTCACAAACCTTTTCTATTTCATTTAAATTATGTGAAGTTAAGAAGATAGTTTTTCCATCGTTTTTTAAACTTAATATAAGTTTTTGAATCTCAATACCTGATTCAGGATCTAATCCAGAAGTAGGTTCATCTAAAAATATTAATTCCGGATTTCCTAAAAGTGCTTGTGCAATGCTAATTTTCTTTTTCATACCAAACGAAAAAGATTTTATTTTTTCCTTTTCTACATTAAAAAGACCTACTTGATTTAATAAGGCTATTAAACCTTGACGATCACTTTTATCTTCTTTTAATTCAGCCATGTATTTAAGAAAATCCAGGGCTTTCATGTGCTGATATAAATTTGAAGTATCGGGCATAACGCCTATTCTCTTTTTAATTAGATCAAGGTTTTGGTCCGGTTCACCAAGGATTTCTAAATACCCGTTTGATTTTTGAGTGATTCCTGTCAATATATGAATAAAAGTGGATTTACCTGCTCCATTTCGTCCAAGAAGACCAAAGACATCTCCTTGATTGACAGTTAAATTAATTCCTTTTAGTACATTTTTAGATCGGTACTGTTTTTCTAAGTTTTTAACTTCGATAGCAAACATAATTATAAATCCTTTCTTTGAAAGATAAGGTAAGAAAAGTATAATAAAGCTATTCCCATAACAAACGGAAGGATTAAATACCCGTTTGATTTAGTTACATAAAAGTAAGGGAGAGTATAACGAAAAGGGAGCAAGTACCATTTTGTTGAAAAAGCAGCCCATAGCCCTAATATAGGAGCTATAATCCCTATAAATATTCCTAAAAACATAGTTACTCCGGGTTTAGAAATAATAGTAGAAAGAAAAATATTAAGACCAACAATAAAACACAAGAACACAAGTACTGTAATATAATCCAGAATAAACCAGAAATGGGCATAAACGGATACAATTACAAAACTAATGGTAATAGAAGCTAGCCAAAACATATAAACACCCAAAAATTTTCCAAAGATAATATTAAATTTTGAGGTTTTAGTGACCAACAATCGAATTGTTTGATAGTCAAGTTCTTTATTGATTAAATCATGAGAAACGGAGAACACAAAAAGGAAGCCTAGGAAGAAGATTAAAAATTTTATACTAGATGTATATGCCGTTCCAGTGTCAGTGTTTAACTTTCCTAATAAAGATGCATTTTTAGATAAAAATGAAGCCGTAAGAAACGAAGTAAGTGTGAAAAATGAGATAATTATTATAGACTTAAAGCTTTTAAATGAATTAAAGAATTCATTTTTAATGATATGTATCATCATAAATTACTCCTTTTGTATATATTTTTTATTATTCTAATTATTCTATATTTCGTTCTTTCTGCTTTTTGTAATAATTGCACCTATACCTACCAGCACTATAAAAGTAAGGACATCAACTAAAATTGTTTGCATTTCTCCACATCTCCCCATTTAACGCTTATTTTCTTGTGATTGTCGCCTCAATTATTGGAATATTCTTATTTAAAAAATGGTTTGTATTACCCTTATTAACATTCAATAGGACAAACTAACAATACCAAAAGAAATTCCATATTACACCATTCATAAGTATAAGCCTTAATAAACTTATTTCAACATAAATATCCAATTTTATTTGAGATTGTCATTCAACAATCTGTCCCGATTGTAGAATAAAAGCTAATGACGATTGTTCAACTAAACTGCTCCTGTTAGTCGAAAAAGAAAAAGCTGCCGCAGCAGCCAATATTCATAAATTCAAGCACCCTTCAGTTAGTTTAATAAAACTTATTAAATAATTTTTTCATCTTATGGTATCATCGTCACCACGATGTGCAATTTCCTCTAAAACCCAAGGAGTATCTCCTTCCTTCGAGTAAGTTGTAAGATAAGTTTTATTAACCTCGATCAAGTTCCACACCATTGGTTCATTGACCATAATTTTTATTTCCTTTTTACCTGTAATACTGTTGGGGTCAAATGCAATTATCCAGGCTTTTTCATAATCCTTTGAATGTGCTTTTTTTACTATATTCAATTCGGAAGTTGTGGTTGAAAAAGGACCACCACAAGCTGTAACAATCAAAAGGAAAATAAAAGTTAATAAACTTGGAATATTTTTCATTGTACACCACCACAATTTAGGCTTTATCACCAATATATTTACAACAAATTCCTTTCATTCATTCTTAAACTAAACTGCTACGATAGCACAATAAGAAAATGGGATAGCCGCAGCCATCCCAATCTTTAACTCTAGCACCCGTTTGTTTAAGTGCAATATTTCACAAACTTTTTTGTAGTAAGAAAAAAGATCTTCATCTCAAAGAGTTCATACATGGTTAATCTGACATTTTAGAAGGTTAAACCTTGTCCCAAAAGAAAGATCTAAAAAGTTAGAACGGTTTTTCATTATATATTCAAATTTCAACTACTACTCTCGTCATCACTTTCATCATGATGGTGATGTTGGTCATGATGGGAATTGTCTGAACTTGATTCATCAACAGTTGATGGTACGGGTACAACACCAATTGTCTGAGGAAGACTGTTTAATCTGATAATACTTTGTATAATTGTAATAGTACCAGGAGGTGTATTCGCTATAGCCCCACCACTCGTAGCGGTGTTGCGTTCGATCAATGTTCTTATAATGGTAGCTTTCCCATCACTTGCAATAGCCCCACCAACGCCCTTCGGAGCACTGTTATGATCCAACGTACTTTGATTCACAGTAAGTGTTGCGCCATCATTTACGATAGCTCCACCTTTACCAGTCGTAGCACTGTTGTTACTAAACCTACTCTCGCTAATATCCACTCTAGCAAGTGAAGTAAAATTACATATAGCACCGCCAGAAGGAGCGGTGTTGCCAGTGAAAGAACACCTTACAATATGAACCCTACCAGAATTTTGATTTGCTATAGCCCCGCCGGTAGTAAAAGCTTTGTTGTTTGAAAATTTACAATCAATCACAATCAATGTGGCAACTTCATTTAAGATCGCCCCTCCACCATATAGTGTGAGATCATTACCATTTTCAAAGGTTATTCGAACGATTCTTACTGTTGTATTTGATCCGATAATATTAAAGATACGCGTATTACTACCGCCGCTGATTGTCGAACCACTAGGTATGACTCCATGTATAGTTAGGGTTTTATTAATAGCTATCGAATTATTTAAAATTATGGTACCAGGCACAACAATTAGAATTTCATCACCTGGATTTGCTGAATCAACAGCATTACGAAGTGAACCTGGACCGCTATCATTGGTATTAGTGACCCTAATTACTGCCATATATTCTTCTCCTTATTTTTTCCTAAAGGACTTGTCCCGATTTATTCTCGGACTTGTCCTTGGTATATTCTATTCAAGGAAAAGTTAATTGTGATAATATTTGACATTACCTCTTATAATATGATTTTTTTATTCAAAGTGAATTTTGCCTATTAGCAATTCCTTCTTCAACAAACCTGCCCAGTTAGCTTAAGAAGAACCTCAATAAAAATGTGTCTTATTCCTTCTTGGACCAAGACACCGTTATTTATAAGAATTTAATGAACTTGTTAAAGGTTAATTTCAGACTTCCAACCACTTGTCTTTGAAGTGATTATGATTCGATTTTCATTTTCCCATTTAAGGTTGCCTAAAAATCTTGCAAACACAACTTCATTCCCTACCTCTTCAGCCAGTAATTCGGCAGCTATTCTCCTACTTTTTTCGTTGTATACCTCACACCTTAACTGAAAGCATTCAGAACGGTGTATCCCCTTTAAAATTGCCATTTTTTTGCGACAAGGAATAATGTAGGTTATTACGCTATACTGTCACGTTGAATAACATCAGCCTACAACCTTCACTCCGACAACACTATCGAAAACCACACGCTCAAACTCTCCCGCCTTTACTTCTATCCGCAGCTCCTTTGTCAATAGATCCACGTAATGAACAAGTCCGGTCATCTCCGAAGTAAATCCGTCATCCCACACGCTAAGCTTTACTGAATGACCGTATTCCATTGCGTACATAATGCGCAAGTTAAACTCCTCCGCTTCGTGTTCGTCAATTATCGGCTTACCTATCCGCTCAGTATCGTGCCACATATCACGTTGCGCCTTAATTAGTTCCGGCATACCATACGCAAACTGCCACTTCTTTTTACCCCGATCTCTTATCGACATAATATCACCTCTATAATATTATATGCGAACAAAGGTTCTGTATGTAAACAAAAAGAAAAGACTACTTATTTCAGTAGCCTTATTCGAAGTTAATAGGAATAACGAAGTAGCAATCAATAACATTCCAAAAACAAATAGATATAAAACTTTTTTACTGACCGAGAAACTACCCATTAAACAGGAATGCTGCCCCTTTACTGTTTATATTTCTGTGGAATAAAATCCAATTATAACTGACTTCACTACGTCTACATTATTTTATTTTTAAATAACAAGTCTCAAATTGGAGATTCCTCATAACATAAAGTACTATTAAATTAATATTGTTTTTTAAAAATTTATCATGTTGCTACCAAGTGGCTTGTTTGTTGGTAAAAACCCATCATACAGTTTTGTGAAATTTAGATCAGAGGAAGAATTAAGAGTAATTTAAAATTATAATTTCCACAGAACTATTATAAGGAGGATATTATGAGCGAAAATATTAAAACTTATGAAGCTGACGGTATCAAAATATATTGGAAACCCAATATTTGCACACATGCAGCAGAATGTGTAAAGGGATTGCCAGGTGTATTCAATACCCAGAAAAGACCTTGGGTATCACCACAGAATGCAACAGCTGAAAAAATCATGGAAGTGATTGATCGTTGTCCAAGCAGAGCACTTACTTATGAGCAAAAATAAACAGAACTAAAAAAGTTAGGAGAATGAGGAAATGACTGAAATTAAAATGGGCAAGAATGAATTCTATATTGAGGAATCTAATGAAATTATTGCAAGAATTCAATTTATCCCAAGCGGAAAAGATGTAAATGGAAGAAATTTAATTATTGTAAGCCATACAGTTGTATACGAGGGACATAATGGTCGTGGATTAGGCAAAGAATTAGTAAACAAGATAGCTGAATATGCTAGAGAGGAAAACTTATATATTATTCCTGTATGTCCTTACGCAAAAAGTGTTCTTGAAAGTAAGGAAGAGTATCAAGGTGTCCTAGCAAATTGATGCCATTTATATATATATATGCGTTGAATCAGCTACACTTAACTGGACAAAAAAATAAGGTCAAGTAGACTAATCACTAAATCAGGGCATACTGCTATTTAGTAGAAGAGATCCATATTAGCAACATTACTAGGAGAGGCGGGTATGATAGCCTGCTAGTAAGCCAGATGTCTTTGCCATCTGGTTTCCGATTTGAGCTTTATATTAGGACCATTTTTTATTGGAACCATCTGGTTTTTCGTTTTACTTTCGGAAAGTTTTAGTTATACCTTTTGACTAATACGTTGATGGATTTATTTCTAGCCTACCCAGTCAATTTATTATTGCAAAAATTAAAAGTGTAGAATTTGGTAAACTTTAAGCCAAAACACATCTTTTACACTGCCATTTGCTATGCTTTTGTAATTTATGGCTTCCAATTATTCATAACTCGTAATAAATCCAGTAGGTAAACTGGATTTTTTTTCGTCGCAATTATGTCAAATACGACATTCATAACCAACCCCTTATTTAACTCCCTCAGTTTAATACGAATATCTCTCGAATGCTCCCTAATTCGCAGGATTTCATAACCCTTTTAATTGGATTTTCGGATAAATGAAATGAGTTCAGATCATTTTGGCTTCGTGAAGGCATAGTTAAATAAAGGAGTCAGCTACCACTCCATATTTTACCATATAATGTACATCTCCACGCCGCCCCTGGAGGCTTTCCCTCCCATGTCTCAACGGGTCAATTGCCCTCTCATTCCTTCGTCATGCCTATCCAAGGGGTGGAGGCCAGTTATGCTAACCTGATGGGTCACTGTGCCCTTTTGTTGAATAAACCTGGTACTCCGTACATATTTGAAATCCTACGAATAAGACAACATTCAAAATTAAAGTTACCTATTTTAAAAGATACATTTAATATAAATAATGTTTTAATTCTATGCTGCTAAAGGGATTAATACTTGGACTTTATTTGGACAGTAAGACTCGTTTCGTCGTGCTATTCCTACAAAAATCCTTGCTAGTTTTCCTATCAATTTCATGATTGATTTCATTTTCTTTAACTTCTTTACCTTCACATTATGGGAATGGAGGGCTTTAAATTCAGGGTTATTCATCACAAGGCTCATTGTTGCTAAGTAGAGGAATCGTCGCAGTCTGGACCTTCCACGCTTTGAAATGACAATCTGTCCTTTCCATTTGCCTGAACTTGCTTCAGCTAGATGTAATCCCGCATGACGTAATAGAGAGTTTCCGTGAGAGAATCCACTTAGATCTCCTGATTCACCTAGTATCCCGGCTAATGAAATGTCACTTATTCCTTTAATCATAAGTAGCTTTTTGGCAAATGGTATTTTGTAGAGAACTTCTTTAACTTGTTGTTCAACTCTTTCGAGTTGTTTTGCAGCGAGGTCATATTCCTCTAATAATTGTTCTAAATGGAATTTATAAGCATCCAGGGCTTGTCCGGTCCCAATAGAGGATTTTGCTAGATTGATTAGTAATTGAGCCTTCTTGGGTCCTGGTTGTCGTTTCATTAAAGACTTCCAACCCATCATGACTTCAAGTGTTTCTAGTGAAGAAATCTCATCCGGTGTAGGAAATAAACGAAGGGTTGCGATTGCCCCTTTGCACGTTACATCTTTAAACACTTGCCTGAGTTCTGGAA
>NZ_JCAIOL010000005.1:451091-527062 GCF_059587065.1 Neobacillus sp. DZ-9 | reverse complement strand
TATATTACAAATTCGACAATAGTATGGGTTTCCCTATCGGGAAAGTGGGAAAAAGGTGAAAATTGTTAGACAGACTCGCTTGCACTATTAATGCACACGGCTCCTCCTAGTTATCGTTTACAGACTGTAGCTAATCTCTTTTCTTAGATACAATTTTGCTAATTCTGCTATCCATAGTAGTTTTGTTTCCATTTCATATTCCTACCTCTGTGTGTAGAAAATGTTTCCCTACTAAGGGTAATAACTGGTAGCTAGCCTTTCCTCCATCGGCATTACCCAACTTCATTGGTACTACGCTGCTATCCGACTCCCTACACCGGCGTTTGGCTTCCTTACTTTTTATCGCATGTACACCATACTCTTCTTACAAGAAAAGACCGGTAGGGTCTCCCGAGTTGCCGTATCATATCAATGTGTAACGTGCCAAGGTCTCTGACTCCAGAGAGGTTTTATCCATCTTGCCTTAAACGAAGGATAAAATGTAGCTTTCTGCTGCAGGTAAAGCATCAGCCCTCTCGTTTTACTAACATTATGGAGCTCAATCCCTTCAACCAATTGGCTTTCGGCCCGCCACCTAACTGTCTACGCTTAAAGACTAAAGTTACCTTTAGCCCTCCAAGACTCGCTACGAGCGAATGGCTGGTTCTTACTCGACGGGAATCCCACCCGCTATATGATACGACCTAGGCTCGGCCGCACACCTGCCCCGTTAGCGGAAGAAGAAAAAGAGTTGCCGCAGCAACCCTTAATTAAACTCAAGCACCCTATAGTTTAATTACATTATTTCAAAATTTTTTCACCTGAATAAAAAAGGGTTGCCGTAGCAACCATTGTTTTAGATAATGTTAAAAATAAAGTAAAATTTATCTTTCAGTCCAATTTTCGCTTAGAGGTGCTTATGTTGTCCTTTTAGGAAGGTCTCCCACTATATTTAGGATTACGAGCAATTTTTATTAAAATATGACGAATGATAAATCCAATTCCTAACCCTTCCGCAAATTTATAAGCATCATACAAGGCAAACATATAAACACAAGAGTTAAACATAAGCCATTGTTGATCAACCACTCTTGCAGCGACTTTTATTTCCCCAAGAAAACTAAACATGATAGCTTGGTTAAATAAACTGTTGACATTAATAGTGAATTCCAAAACGATAAACAATATCCCTTTAATATTCAGTTATATTTTGCTTACCTTTAAACTTATCTAATATTTTTATTAAACCAACGAACCCTCTAATCGTAAATAAAGTCAAATTAACACTGGCAAAAGTATGGAATGGTGACCATTTTTTCCATTTAAATAATCTAGTATTCTTTTCCATAAACCATTGACCAACACTCATAGGAACACTAAATATTAAACTTTTTAGTAATATTCCCCAAAGTTTGTCACTATATGAAATCTTAACCCATATAACACTTAAAATCGGGAAAAATAATATGTCATAAATAATATTCGTTTTAAAAATTTTTGGAAAAGGACGAACTGGATATTCAACTCTTTTCGTTCCAACAACATAAGCATCTAAAAGAGTTGCAATTACTCCTTTTGAGAAAAAGATCACGAGATTTTCTCTCATTTTTGATCCTTTAAACAAAAATGGTAAAGAAATAAAACATAAAGATGTGAGTAAATTTAACAGTTTTTTCTCCATAAAAAAACATCCTTCCGTAAAGGAAATATTTTTGACAATATTACAATTTCCTATTCAATTAAATACTATCCTAAAAAATTTCCAATAAATTTTATTTTTTCTTCATCTAAACTGCCCCTTTAGTTGAAGTAGGATCAATTATATTGGTACTCAAAACGGCACTGAAATGGACAGAAGTAAGAAAATGACGTATGCCAATGATACGTCATTTCTTGTGTCATTTATTAAGAAAGCACCCGAAAACGGAACCCTTTATTTTTTTGTCTCTAGACTTCTTTCATTTTATGGAGTGATGACTGATTTCCGAAACTCAGATGGTGAAAAACCGATTATCCTTTTAAAGTTATTACTAAAATAAGCTAAATCGGAATATCCGACTCTTTCCGCAATCTCGGACATTCTTAACGATGTATTTTGTAATAAACGTTTACTTTCCTCTATTCGAAGCTCGGTAATATAATCAACAAATTTTTTATTTAGTTGTTGTTTGAATAATTGACTGAGATAACTAGGATTCATATGGACGCTTTCTGCTGCATCTTTCAGTGTAATTTGGTCTAATGGGGTCTTTTCTATATAATGCAAAACTCTTTCAATCGTGGATGAAGGCAGATTCTCATCCACTATATTGGGTGCGTTCATTTTTGACTCTGCTTGATCTAGTTGGTCTAGCCATTTTTCAAGGCATGCTTTTAAATCGAGCTCCTCCACTGGTTTTAACAGGTAATCCGTTACCCCGTTTCGAAGGGCTTTTTGAACAAATTGGAAATCGTCATGTACGCTGATGACGATGACATCTGGTTTCTTTTTTAAATGATTCACTTCCTTTACAAATGAAAGTCCGTCCATTATTGGCATCCGAATATCCGTAATGACAAGGTCTACTTCATTTTGCTTGATCCAATCAAGTGCTTCTAATCCATTCTCACATTCATTGGTTACCTTCAAGGGAAGATTCAACTGCTTGATTGTCCATTTAAGAGCAGTTCGAACCCATCTCTCATCATCAACTAACAGGATCGTTCTCTTTTTCATTGTTTCGCCCCCTCCCTATCATCTGGAAAAGGTAAATGGATTAATACTTCTGTCCCAATACCCTGCTCACTTTTCATCGTGATTCCATATTCAGACCCAAATAAATAATGAATCCTTTGGTGAACATTTAAGATTCCTATATTTTTCCCGTCCATAGAAGTCCTTCTTTGTTGAATGCGATTCCTTATCTCTTCTAAAAGGTCTTCGTCTATACCATTACCTGAGTCAAAAATGCGAATCACGAAGGTAGACTCCGATTGACGAATGGCAGAAATCACAATTTCTATTTTTCTAGTATCCGGACCAAACCCATGAACAAAGCAATTCTCCACTAAAGGCTGGAGTGAAAACTTTACCACCTTAAGTTCCATAGCCCAATCAGGGATATCAAACTTAAACTCAAAACGATCTTCAAAACGAAATTTTTGAATCCGAAGGTACATTTCAGAAAAATTTATTTCTTCCCTAAGACTAACAGTGGAGGATGAATTATTCAGATTATACCGTAGTAGTTTTCCGAGCGAGAAAGACATAATGGCAATATTTTGCTGATCTTCCTCTAAAGCCATTCCCCTAATGGTTTCAAGTGAATTGTATAAAAAATGGGGATTCATCTGTGACTGAAGCATTTTTAGTTCAACTTCTTTTTGTTTAAGTGACATTTCCGCCTCTTTTAACTTCGAGACATACACTTCTTCTAGGAGATTCGAAAGTTTTTCTACCGTATTATTAAACCCCGCAGTCAATTGTCCAATTTCATCCTTTGAATCCACTCTTACTCTACCATTTAGATTTCCAATTTCCACTTCCTTCATAAAATGCTGGAGACGACGTATGGGCCGAATGATACTGGTCGCAAATCCAAAACCGATCAAATAGGCCGCGATTAAAGAAATAATAATGGTAAGAGATATGGCTTTTTCAATTTGAATCATCCCACCCGTTAAATCTCGGTAGGGAACAGCTGTTAAAAACCTCCAGCCTAGATTCCGTGAGAAGGTATAAGTCACAAAATCTTTTCGTTTATTTTCTAATATTTCCGTGCTGCTCTCTTCTGCTTTTAGTTGGGAAAGCTGTTTGAATTCAACCTTTCTTCCAAGTTTCGAATAATCGGGGTGATAAACATAATGTCCATTCGCATCTAATATGAAAAAATAGCCATTTTTGCTAATCGTTACTTTGTTAGAGATTTCTTCAATCCTTCGGAAATTAATATCGATAATAAGCATGCCTACTGGCAGGAGGGTTCTTGGGTTATATAGCCTCCTCACTAGTGAAATAACAGGCTGCTCATTATTTTCTAATTTTAGCCTCCTTGTGACAAGCATACTCATCCCATTTAACGGGACGGAGGAATACCAATATTCCTCTCTCATTTTCATGGCTGGATAGAAATTTCTTTTACCAAGCGTATCAATGACCTGACCGTCATCAAGAAGAATCGTGATATTTGAGATATCTGCTCTTGAATATTCTGCTGTTTTTAGGGTGTTTCGTGTCGGTTCGATCAAATGCTCTTTACTTTCTGATGACTTCATTTTCAATAGACTTGATAGTTCTGGAGAATTGATCATTTTTAGGCTGGTAATTTCAAAATCCTGTAGATAGTATTCAATATGGGTCTCTACTTGATCAATTACCTGCCTGCTTGATTGTCGAAGTTCATTTTCAAGCTCTACGGATGAACGTTTGTATGAAATGATGCCAACTGAAAGCACAGGAAATATTACCAGAAAACTGGAGAAAACGCATAGTTTAATCATTAGTGACTGATTTTTTAAGAGAATGTATGTTTCAATAAACGCCACTATTTTTCTCCAAGTTTTCGTCATCGTGATCCATTCCTTACCATTTGTATTTTTCAAACAGAAAAGACCTAGTTGATAAATACAAATATTTACCAACTAGGTTGAATGCCAGTTTATCGATTATGGACGGGATTTTTCAATTGCATCCATTACCTCTTTATAATCTTTTGAGTATTTATCAACCATTGATTTAACAGCATCTTTCCAAGGAGTCATATCATCAACCTCAGTAAATATCACTCCAGCTTCTTTCAGTTTCTTAGTGGAGCGTTCTTCCCACTTATCCCATTCTTCTCTTTGTGTCTTTACTGAATCTAATGCAGCTTGCTTAATAAGTTTTTGATCCTTTTCTGAAAGCTTATCCCATGCCGCTTTACTAATTAACAGGACTTCAGGGATTCGTTGGTGGTGATCTAAAATAAAGTTTTTAGCTTCTTGATAATGGTTAGAAGAGTCTAAGCTTGGGATGTTATTTTCTGCACCATCAATAATTCCTGTTTGCAGGGCACTAAATACTTCCCCATATGGCATTGGCGTAGCACTTGCACCAAGGGCCTCCATGAAATCAATATTGATCTTACTCTGCTGTACGCGAATTTTTTGACCCTTTAAGTCCTTCACGCTTTTTAGTGGTTTCGTAGAATAAAAGCTTCGTGAACCTGAATCGTAATAAGCAAGCCCTTTCATTTTGGACTGTTCTAATCCATCTAACAATTTTGTTCCCATATCTCCGTTTAGGAAATTCCATAAATGCTCTTCACTTTCGAATACATATGGGAGCCCAAGAGCCGTAAACTGATTATTGAACTCGGCAAGTGGACTGGAATTAATCCGTGTAAACTCGATGGCTCCAAGCTGAACCTGCTCTAGAACGGATTTTTCATCCCCTAATTGCGCGGATGGAAATACTTCAATTTTAATTCGGCCGTTAGATCTTTCTTCTACCAATTCAGCAAACTTTTTGTCACCCACAACAGTTGGATAATCTGGCGGCTGATTATCGGCCAAGCGGAAGGTATACTTTGGTTCTTCTGTTTTTGAACCACCTTCTTTTGAACTAGTCGTTTCCTCTTTTCCGCAAGCGGCTAGGATGGTACCCATTAACAACGTTGCTGCAAGAATTCCTGTAATCTTTTTTCTCTTCATTTCTATAACCCTCCTTAAAATTTTTTTTATTTTCACCTATCCTTCGGTTACTTAACTAACAGATGTGGAAGCCACATGACAACCTCAGGAATATAGGTAATAACCAGCAGAACAATTAGTAATGCGTAGAAAAATGGCATCATCGCTTTTGTCCCTTGTTGTATCGAGACCTTCCCGATCGCGCAGCCAACAAACAGTACGGTACCAACTGGAGGCGTTAAAAGCCCAATCCCTGCATTTAAGATAAGGACGATTCCAAAATGTACCGGATCCATTCCAAAACTCGTTACCACCGGCAGGAGAATAGGTGTCATAATTAAAATCATTGGCGCCATGTCCATTGGTGCCCCTAGAAGCAGCAATAATATATTAATAATCAATAGAATAATAAGCGGATTATCTGAAATACTTAAAAATAAGTTAGTTACCATGGATGGTATTTTCAAATAGGCTAAAATCCAGCCAAAGGATGCAGAAGCTGCGATTAAGAAAAATACCATTGAGACCGTACGCATTGTTCGGGTTAATATTTTCCATATATTAGATATTTTTGCTTCTCTGTAGACAACAAACGCTAGAATAAAAGAATACAAGCATGCTAGTGCTCCAGATTCTGTTGCGGTAAACCAGCCACTCATGATACCGCCCAAAATGATGACCGCAGGACTTAATGATAAAAGTCCGTGTATAAGAATCCCGGCAATTTCTGATTTAGGAACAGGGTCTGCTTTTTGATAGCCGCGTTTTCTTGCAATAATGTAACCCGTAATCATTAAGGAAACTAACATAATAAAGCCTGGTACGATGCCAGCCATAAACAAACTAGCGATGGAAACCCCACCGGCTGCTAACGAAAAAAGAACAAGATTATGACTTGGCGGGACGACTACACCTTGTATCGCTGAGGCAATCGTTACACCAACAGCGTAATCTGCTTCGTAGCCCTTCTTTTTCATCATTGGAATCATAACGGAGCCAACGGAGGAAACGTCTGCTACCGCTGATCCGGATATATTTCCAAAGAAAAGTGCAGCAACACTGTTAACCATGGCAAGTCCTCCACGGATTCTACCAACCATTAAACTAGCAAGATTCACGATCCGAGTAGCCAGTCCCCCTTCACTCATAATTTGCCCAGTTAAAATAAAGAACGGAATTGCCAGTAAAGAAAAGGAATTCATCCCTTGGATCATTTGCTGGCCAACTACCGGAAGTGGTATCCCTAAATAGATAACCGTTAATAATGACGATGCAACAAGCGTAAGGGCAATTGGAAACCGAAGTAAGATTAATAGGACAAAGCTTGAAAGTAAGATAATAATTCCAATTGTATTGCTGTCCAAATTACATACCCTCCTCTATCTCTTTGTGACGAGTGGTGTTGATGTTTAAGAATTGTAAAAGTGAATAAACGCAAATCATTACTCCTGTAACGGGCATAACCGCATAAGTGATACTGCTTGGAAGTTTAGTAGCCGGCAGTGTTGATTCCATCATCAATACTGTAAAGTCCCAGCCCTGAAACACCAGGTATACACCGAAAGCAAAAATGGAGGCACTGATGATTTTATCTAAGACTTTATTAAAGCTTTTAGGAAATAAATTCGTGAAAGAATCAATTCCTAAATGGATATACTCTCGAAATCCCACCGCTATTGCCATAAAGGCAAACCAAGCAAGCAATAAAAGCGTGATTTCCTCTGACCAAAAAAATACAAAATTAAATAATTTCCGGGTCAAAACTTGTGTGGTTACGACCAAAATTAAAGCTACTAACGAAAATAGAGTGAATTTTTCAAAAATAGTATCGATGACTAACCCTATTTTTTTGATGACACTCATTTGATTCCCCCCCATATTGAAAACGTTTACCTTTCTTTCATTTTAAGAATCTGATGAATGTTTTTGAATGTTCTTTTTTTAGGATAATTTGTGATTTTTTTAGGTAGGATTTGTATTTAAAGGTATTTATACTATTTTGTTAGTTTAATAAACTAATATAATATATTTTAAAATTAGCATTATTATTGTTTTCTTTCAATAAAAAATCTCATGTGATCAAACCAACTACCATAATCATCTAATTCTAATTATCAGCCTAACTTGCTTTAAAAGATCATTCTCCATTCAGAAATGAAATGCCCAGTCCAATATGAACTGAGCAATTCTCTTTATCTTCTTTCTTCCCTTTTATTTAAAGCTTAGACCAAATCCAAAGGTGTAGTCGTCGCCAGCAGCATTTGTGTAGGTGTAGTCGAATTTTTCCGCGTATCCAGGGACATCTGACGCGTTCTTTTCGACAGCTTCCTGATTGGCTGGGATTGTGATTGGAAGCTTACCTGTTGGATTGAAGCGTCCGCGCAGAACGTCCAGCAGTGCATCAGATTTGACGCTGTAAGTAGCTACGACTGCAGCAGCTGCAGGCTCTACCTCATCAATCACCCATGGATTGGTCATATTGATTACAAGGGTTGTTGGGACGGCTGCTTCGATTTGTTTCACCTTCGCAACGTCAACGCCGGTGTTTGTTCCTAGTTTAATGTCAACAGTAGAGTTATCAGGGAACTCGAATGGGCTTGGACGCAGCCAAACAAGAGCGGCATTTGCCTCGCTAAGCGTATTTACAATGGTCACTGTTGGGTCTTCCTTCGAAATTTGTTTCTTCAGTGCTTCTGTTCGAGCGGCACTATTATTACCGCTAAAAACTTCAACGTATAGCTTTGTATTTGCGATTTTTTCATCAGTCAACGGCAGCATACCTTGGTTGTTGCGCAAAAGTGTAATGGACTTAAGGTGCGCTTCGTCCGCTCTGGCCTGTGATTTTTCTGAGCTGGCGATCTTCTGAGCTTCTGCCGGGTCGGTATATGGGTCCTCGAAAAGTCCAAGGTTGAACATTTCAGTAAGCAGCTGGGACACGGAAGGATTAAGGTCCTTCTCCTTTATTAATCCTTTATTTACAGCAGAGATTAGTCCGCTTGGGTCATTGTTGTCAGAGAAAATGTTTGTTCCTGCATCGATTGCCTTAGCAAATTTCTCCTCAATGGTCAGGTCATGAACTCCCCAGTCGCGGTTGGTCAACACGCCGCTATCGCTGTTGACATAGCCTTTGAAGCCCATCCGTTCACGGAGAAGGTCAGTGAGGATGGTCTTGTTGTAGGCGCCGGCGACCTCTTCAAATTGCTGGGTCTCAGATTGCCAAAGCTCACGCGGAAGCTGTTCGGCACTGCCCTCATTTTTCGGTACATTATAGTAAGACATGACTGAGCTTACTCCGGCATCAATGGCAGCTTGGAACGGTGGCAGCTGGTATTTGTATAGGCTGCCTGGTGTTGGGTAAGTAGCGTACTGTCCCGGTTCATTGTGCGGATCGAGGCCCTTGACCACAGCACCGTCCCCAGGGAAATGCTTAACGGTTTGTGCGACAGATTGGCTGCTAAGCTCCTCTCCTTGGAAGCCAAGCACTAGTTCTTTGGCAATTTTCGCATTCCATGCCGGGTCTTCGCCGAAGGTGCCTGAGATACGGCGCCATCTCGGTTCAGTCGCAGTTTCAATTTGGTATCCATAGTCCTTTTGGATGCCAGCAGAGCGCCACTCATCACGAGCAATCTCGGCAAAATCGCGAATCAGGTCAAGGTCTCGTGTAGCCGAAAGGCCGAGCGTGCCAGGCCAAGTCGAGAATTGACCGGAAGCCTCACTGATTCCGAACTCATTCTGTTCATTAATGTGATTTCTAGGGTTGGAGGTGAAAACGAGCGGGATCCCAAGTGGCGTTTTTTCAGCGATTTCCTGGTATTGATTCGCCCGTGTAGCAAGATCTGCTGCTGTAAGGTTATCTCGGATGATTAGGTAACGAATGTGGCGGTTATTAATGTAATCGTTGATGCTAGTAGTACTTAGTGATGTGATTTGCATGATTCCAGCCTTTTCTTCCATGCTCATGCGGGGGAGGAGATCTGCAACCCGCTTCTCTGTTGATAAACGCCAGTCCTCGTAAGGATCGACTTTGCCGTTGGCATTGAGATCCTTAAACAGGCGCTGACCAATTTTAATAATAGGCTTAACATGGGCCTCAACAGATGGTGCCTTCTTACCGCCCGCATTTGAATGGGCCGGTGGGTTGCCCCCTGAACTGGAGTTACTAGGAGACGCAGCAAAAACACCTCCCGCGATGGCTGTAGCTGCAATACTTGAAACAAGTGACGACATAACAATCTTTCTAAAATATTTTGGTCTCTTTGACAACCTTGTTCCCTCCCTAAAATTTTTGAATTTTTTTCTCTAAACAAAAACTATCTAGGTTTTTATAGCCCTCCTCTATCAAAAAAATTATCCCTACCATGCAAACGGTTACATAACAGGATAATTAAATTATAGGAAAATTCGGACAAAATTAGATTGTGTAAAATTTATGTTTTTTTGTGATATTTTTAGAAGTATGGGGTTTTTCCTGTAATGGATTCTCTTTGACTGGATTGTTCTTTATATTAGGATGAAAAGCTTTTTCCCTGCTTTATACCGTTTTTTCAGTTCCCTCCGGTTATTGCCCGGTTTTTCTTAATAAAACATAGTTCAAGAAGGTTAAAAGATAGTACATAGAGAATAAGTGATATATCTAATCTAGGAAACTAATGAATTAATGAAGAAAAGAGGTAGTTTTTAGGTGAAAGTATGGGGAATAGTAATTCTTTCATTTATGTTTATATTAAGTGCTTGTTCACAGAGTGATCCCCAAAAACATATTTCGGTTAATCCATTGTCTTCCAACTCATCAAAAAGAGTAGAACTTCCAAAATTTGATCACATCGTTATCGTGATCGAGGAAAATCATGCGAAACGACAGATTATGGGAAATCCTTCGGCACCATATATCAATTCTCTTATGTCCCAGGGTGCCAACTTGACAAACTATCATGCAATCGAGCATCCTAGCCAACCAAATTATTTGGATTTGTTTTCTGGATCCAATCAAGGTGTTCAGGACGATCATGTTCCAAAAACACAATTCTCGTCCGATAATTTAGCTAAAGAACTTATTGGAAAAAAATTATCATTTGCGGGTTATTCGGAAGATTTGCCTTCAATCGGTTTTAATGGAGAATACAACAATGAATATGTACGCAAGCATAATCCATGGGTTAACTTCACTAATGTACCGAAAAAAGTAAATAAACCATTAGAAGAGTTCCCAACAGATTTTAGCCAACTGCCAACCGTTTCATTTATGATTCCTAATCTCCAAAATGACATGCATGATGGAACCATTGAGCAAGGAGACAAATGGCTAAAGAAACACGTAGAATCCTATATCCAATGGGCAAAAAAAAATAACAGCCTGTTAATAGTGACCTGGGATGAAGATGACTATTCCCAGAGTAACAAAATCCCAACCTTTCTTGTCGGTCCTATGGTAAAAACTGGGGAATTCAACCAAAAGTTAAACCACTTCATTCTTTTACGTACAATCGAGGATATTTACGGATTACAGCATGCCGGAAAAAGTAAATCCGTTAAACCTATAATGAATATTTGGAAATAAAATAAGTTCTTTAAGTGCTGCATCCAGTGGGTCTTGATTATCGCTTTTACAAAACTAAACGTACAAATGAAAAGCCCATTTCGCGAAGGGCTTTTTTGTGTTGACTATGTTAAAAGCTTGTATTAATGATTGCCACCCTCTTTCACCTTTAATTAAACTCACTTAGTATCGTTCTTAAATCAGCTACTGTCTCGGTAAAAGATACAGTCTCACCTTCTGGATTTCGATATACTTTTCTATCCCAATTTGTTAAATACTTTTTCATTTGCATAAAAAAAATCATTAAAGTGGAATAATCTGTTATTTCTTTCCATACAAATCGATTGGAGGAAGGAATTGTTCTTTATTATGAACCTTTTGCTAATACTTTATTTCAACTTAGATATTTTAGAGTTTTAAAGAAAAGGTGCGAATTAGGACAAGTAAACCTGTTTGAATGAGAAAAAAGGGGGAGTTTTATGACTTGTTACACTGGATTTGGAAACTTATCTGATGGTAAACACCCAATTTGGATTGGGGACTTCAATGGGAATGGGCGGAAGGATGTCCTATTCTTTTATTATGGAGACAAGAACTGGTGGCTGGGCACACATCAAGGTCCAGGAGGAAAACTTTCCTGGCCTTTTGCCGGTAATACGGTTGGTTTCGGTAATTCACCTCAAGGCTGTCCAGTATGGATTGGCAACTTTTCACGTACTGACCGGGAAGAAGTGCTTTTCTATTATCCAGGAGACGACAATTGGTGGTTGGGGTCTCATGATGGAAATCAACTTAAATGGACGTTAGCCGGCAATACAAAAGGATTCGGGCATGCCATAAACGATGGCCGTCCGTTTTGGTTGGGAGATTTCAATGGGAATGGACGGAAAGACATCCTCTTCTATTATCCCGGAGATGACAATTGGTGGCTGGGTTCGCATGATGGGACCAAATTGAACTGGACATTAGTTGGTAATACAAAAGGATTCGGGCATAAAATCAATGATGGCCGTCCATTTTGGATTGGCAACTTTTCGCGTGCGGATCGGGACGAGGTGCTTTTCTATTATCCCGGAGATGACAATTGGTGGCTGGGTTCGTATGATGGGACCAAGCTGAATTGGACATTAGCAGGAAATACAAAAGGATTCGGGCATGCCATTAACGATGGTCGGCCGTTTTGGGTCGGTGATTTCAATGGAAATGGCCGAAAAGACATTCTTTTCTATTATCCCGGAGATGACAATTGGTGGCTGGGATCACATGATGGGACTAAACTAAACTGGACATTCGCCGGCAATTCAAAAGGATTTGGGCATGCCATCAATGATGGCCGTCCATTTTGGATTGGTAAATTCTCACGTGCCGACCGAGACGAGGTCCTCTTCTATTATCCAGGAGATGATAATTGGTGGCTGGGGTCACATGATGGATCCAAACTGAACTGGACATTCGCCGGAAATACCAAGGGATTCGGACATGCGATCAACGATGGCCGTCCGTTTTGGGTTGGAAATTTTAGCAGGTCCGACAGATCCGAGATCCTCTTCTATTATCCTGGTGATGGGAATTGGTGGCTTGGTTCACATGATGGTAACCAGTTAAAATGGTCACTAGCAGGTAATACCGGCAGGCCGTGCCGCGAAAACGTCGTGGTACACTTCAAGTCCTTAATCGCGATTGATAACTCGATAAATACCTTTATTAATGATCAATTTACTGCGATGCAGGATCTGTTCGCTGAAGGCGGTATAGCAGTCTATCGGGGAACTACAGAGGACCTAAGTGGTAATAGAAATTTACAGCCGCTTTTGAATCTTGATGTCGGTAATTGTATGCTTGGGCAGCCTACACAGGAACAAAGAGATCTTTATAGTAATCGAAACAACGTTGCGAATAATGATATCGTCGTCTACATCGTTTCAAATTTAATTGGCGGGTCAGGCAACTTCTTAGGGTGTGCAACACATCCAGATGGACAGCCGGGTGCAGCGGTCGTTCAGTCAAATTCTAGATGGCTTGTGGCACATGAGGTTGGGCACGTTCTAGGGCTATTGCATGTAGATAACAGGGTCCCAACAAACAGTGATTTCCTCATGTGGCCCAACGTCGGTTGGACAAACGTGCCTCCCAATCTCTCGTCTAACGAATATTCGACAATGCTAAGCAGCGGTTTAAGCCGAAATTGCTAAGGAGGATCATACAATGGCTTTGACAATCAATCAATTGAGAAATCAATTAAGTGCAATTGAGCCGAGTGATAATGTTTTTGCAGGTATTGGCCCCTCAGAGATTCCCTTGTTGGAACAGTTATTAAAGGACAATGAGGCATGGATGGCATCACGGGCGGTTTTTGCCCTTAGCAGGATTTCTGACAGTAAGGCCCAATCCATCCTGGCGAATGCTGCGACTGATCCACGCCCGGAAGTGAGGGTTTCTGTAGCTGCAAGCGCACAAAATATGCAAGCAAACAATGCCAGCCCGATTTTATTAAACCTGCTTAATGATGCAGATGTGGGCGTACGAAAATTTGCCGTCCGAGCCGTTTCCAAGAGCCACGATGCAGCCCTCCACGCAAAGCTAAACGACTTACAGACAAAAGACCCACTGCCAGTCATTCGCGAGCTTGCAAAAAAGAAACTGGAAAATATACATTAAGTTGTAAATTAAAACGCTAATGGAAAACCGAATCGATTTTGCCATAGAAAATAGTCTAGGATAATTACCTTTTGATTGTTATGACTATGGTCATAAAAATAATACAAATAAAGAAGGGTTGGTTACTTAAAGTAGCGAACCCTTTTTTACCTCCTTTGAATTTTAATAAATAAATTCGATGTTCAATGGTTTACCATACTTAAAATATAGTAATTTAATCACTTAACAAATTGTAGTTCTTTTGGTTGTTCAGCCCTTTTAACATTAGAGAATAAATCAATTTCAACAGCATATCTAGGACGTTTTTTAACCTCATTGTATATTTTACCAATATACTCACCAATAATTCCGATACCCAATAACTGAAGCCCTCCTACAAACCAAATTGAAAGTATTAATGACGTCCAACCCGTTTCGGTGTGTCCTAAAATCTCCTGAATAAATGCGTAACCACCTGCAATAGAACTTAAAATTATAGATAAAAACCCCAAAAATGTCACAAATCTAATCGGAGAGACACTAAAAGATGTAATTCCATCAAAAGCAAATAGAAGCATTTTCTTTAATGGGTATTTTGATTCTCCAGCAAACCTTTCTTTTCGATCATAATAAACCTTTGTAGATGGAAAACCTACAAGTGGAACAAGTCCCCGAAGGAATAAATTAGTTTCTTGATATTTAAATAATTCATCCAATGAACGTTTGCTCATTAATCGAAAATCAGCATGATTAGGAATAAGATTTATTCCTAGCTTTGCCATGTTCCGATAGAAACCCAATGCAGTAGTACGTTTAAAAAAAGTATCGGTATCACGTTTATCTCTTACACCATAAACAATATCGAAACCTTCCCAAAACTTTTCTACAAATGTACGAATGACATTTATATCATCCTGTAAATCAGCATCAATTGAGACGATACAATCGGATTGTTTGTTAGCTGTTTCTAGTCCCGCTATAAGGGCATTTTGATGTCCAACGTTTCTAGCGAGTTTTAAACCAGTGACATGGTGGTTTATCTTACGTTGTTCCTCAATTAACTCCCAAGTCCGATCTTTACTGCCATCATCAACGAATAGGATTTTGCTTTCTTCTGAAACAAGTGAATCTTTTATCATATCAACTAACACATGTGACAATTGTTTTGAAGTCTCTTTTAATACCTGTTCTTCATTAAAACATGGAACAACAATTGTTAATAAAGGATATTTCATTTTGATTCACTCCTATTCAAACGTATTTCACTTAAAAGTAATGTCCATATAAAAATGGATCAATTGAAAGGTGCTAACGTTTCCTTTTAATGGTATCACCTATTTTTTTCAATCCCTACATTTTCATGAATTTTTAACCTTATATTAAGCCATATTTTAGGTTTTCTATAAAGTTCAAGGTCAATCTTTCGTCTTTTATCAGTTCCAAAATAGAAGAGGGCCCCGTTAGGAGCCCCTCTTCTATTTTCCTCGATTTTTCATATGACTTTATATAAATAAATACGCCAGTAAGCATCCTTTCCATCAAAAACCTTTTCCAACCTGAGGTGGCTTTCAGCTTCGTTTTGAATCGGTACAGTAGAGAGTACATACTCCCCACCCATTTGTTTCAACACCTGAATATTTAAGTCTAAATGCTTAATCACCTTATTCGATTCTTTTGAAAACATATAATTTTCGCCCAACTCGCTAACAAATATGTAACAGCGTCCACCCCACTGATCAAAATAATCCCTAATGGTTTTGTTTTTAGCAAGTTCTGGAGCAATGATTTTTCGGAATTGGTGTTTATATGTTAATGGATAAAAATTATTATAAGTGTCCAATGTGTATAAGCCATTAAATTGAGCAATCGCTGGATGCAACCCGATGCTAACGACCCGATAATTTTGGACTGGTTTACCAATGAATTGCTTAATTTCATTAAATTCATCAACAGCATAAAATTGTTTAAATGAAGGTTGGTTATGATACCAGATTTGTTCGTTTGAAGGAACTAATACAACCAGTTGTAAAGTAGCAAAAACAACTGCCCAAGTACGCCATTTTTTATTGTATTTCCATAATATTTGTAAAGAAACAGCAAATAGAACATAAATAATCATGGGTCGTAGATAATGGTAACGGGAAAAATTAAAGGTGTTTAAAATACTGATTTTTTCCTTTAAAGGTGCCCACCCTTGATACCACCAAAAAGAATACCAGACAGATAACAAAAAGTTAGCTAGATGCAGTCCAATAAATAGCTTTTCTTGTCTCCAGCTTTTTTGCATTATCACAATAATTAAGGCAATTAAGGCTGTTGGGAAGATAACAAACTCATAAAGGGGTTGGTCTTGGTTATGTCCAATAAAATAATTTTTGAAAATTAATTCAATTGTTTGAATCAGGTTATTTTTTGATTCGATAAACTCGGAGCGATTAGTCTCTTCAGATGAAAAAATTAGGGACATTACGTTACGATATTCAATCGCTACGTAAATTAAAGTCATATAAAGAATCGAGAAGAATAATCTTAAGTGTGCTTTTCTGTTTTTTACAACCTCGATCAGCCAAAATACACCCATTGCACTTAAGAAGAAGAAAAAACCCAACATAAAAGTGGAATAAAAAGGTAAAAGAGTGAGAATCACCAAACTGGCCCAAGTTCTTTCTTTATTTCTGATATTTAGAAATGCCCATAAAGCAAGCGGCATTCCCAAGGTACTTAACATTCCGTTTGCCCAAAATGGTGTTAAAGCAAATGTCAAGGCGGAAATAACACGAATGAATCCATGTTTTCGATCTTTAATTACATATCTTCTTACTAATAAATACATTCCAAAAAATGCAATAAAACGACTAATTGCTTGGTTTAATCCATAGGCAATGACTGGTGGAAACAAACGAAATAATTCAACCATTCCATAGTATTCGGAGTAATAAGCGTTACGCGATAAGTGACCATTTATTATCTGCGGAATATTCGAATTGATTGGTCCAAATAGCTGCCCACTGTCCATTAGAACTTTATACCATGCGATATTTGAATCTAAGTTATCGTGAATCCGCATATGTGCTTGCTCTCCAAGGACAAAATAAGGTAATACCCAAAGTAGAATAATAAGAAGAGCCCCAAATATATATGTTCTTTCTCGTTTAAGATATGTTTTGAGAGTGGATGGTTCCATTCAAATCAATTCCTTGAAAAAATTTTTTGAGTAAGTCACTTCTGAAATAGTAACATTTATTCTCTTGACAAAATTCTTTTTAATGAATTTTTAATTAAATAATAAGGTATTCTTAGGATTTGACTGTTATTTTAAATATGCGGGACTATATTTCCTTTTTGAAAAGCTATGTAAACGAAGCATTTATCCATAAAAATTATTTTCATATATATAGGAGGAAAAATGTTCTTATCTTATCCCATTCTGGCTTCTCTTTTGGGTATGTTAATTGCCCAATTCGTAAAAATTCCAATTCACTTTTTGACATCAAGGGAATTAAAGTGGAATTTGATGTTTAGTACAGGTGGTATGCCAAGTTCTCATACTTCGACAATCATTTCTTTAACTACCGCAATTGGGTTAACTTCAGGAATTTATTCAAACGAATTTGCCATAGCTGTGGTGGTATCCGTAATCGTAATGCACGATGCTACTGGCGTAAGAAGACATGCTGGCTATCATGCTGAAGTACTAAATAAGCTTTTAGTTGATTTCAATCAATTAATTGATACTTTAAAAGATCCTAATTTAAAAAAAGCAGAGTATAGAGAAAAATTAAAAGAATTGTTAGGACATAAACCAATAGAAGTGTTTTTTGGAGCTATTACAGGCATTATAGTAGGAGTTGCAACTTTTTATTTATATCCCTTTAAATAACATGGAAAAATTAAAATGACCTAACCATCTACTGGATTAGGTCATTTATTTTCTTCAATTTCCTTATAAAAAGTAAGAAAAACTATTTATAGCGTCAGAGTGTATTACTAGGGAAAAGGAATTACGGTGCTCGAAACATGAAATATCCAAGCCTTAATCCATTAAATGTAAATAAAAACGAGAGGATGTTTACTAATATGAAGAAATTGGTAATCGGACTAATTGTAATAGATATTTTATTCTTAATAGCCGTGATCTGTGGTGAAATAATCTTTTGAATTTAACACTAATTTGTTTTAGTTAAATTCCGATAAACCCAAACAATGTTAATGAGTAAAATAACAACTGGTTCTAGTAACTCTTATTTAACTAAAGCCCCAGTTTAGTACATTTTTTCACAATATAAAAAACCGACAAAAGACATTGACCTTCGACGGCTTCTAACCTGATTTTCAGCTAAAAAACCCTTGCAATACTGCTAAGGGTTTTATTTTTATATACTCTATTTAATTTTTTTAAGGAATTTACTACTTAATTGTTTATAGCTTTACCCTTTGGAGACGCAAAGCATTTAATACAACCGAAACTGAACTGAAAGCCATCGCTGCCCCTGCAAGCCATGGTGCCAAAAAGCCAATTGCAGCTATTGGGATACCGACTACGTTATATGCAAAAGCCCAGAATAGATTTTGTTTTATATTTCTGATCGTTTTCTTGCTCATAATGATGGCATCTGCGATATTATTTAAATCTCCGCTTATTAATGTAATATCAGCAGCCTCCATAGCCACATCAGTACCTGTGCCTAAAGCCATTCCTATATCAGCAACTGCTAATGCTGGTGCGTCATTAATTCCATCTCCGACCATTGCCACTTTTCTTCCTTCTTTTTGAAGTTTCTTCACTTCCTCAGCTTTCCCCTCTGGAAGCACTTCTGCAATTACATGGTCAATGCCAACTTCTTTTCCAATTGCCGCTGCAGTCCTTTGATTGTCACCAGTAATCATAACAATGTTTATATTAAGGTCTTTTATTCGACGGATTGCTTCTCTTGAAGTTTCTTTAATGGTATCTGCTACGGCTACAATACCAATGTAATTTCCATCTATGCTCACAAGCATTGCTGTTTTCCCGTTATTCTCAAGGCTTTCCATATCATTTATCGCTTTAGTACTATCAATATTCTCTCTTGCCATAAGCCTTCTAGTACCGATTAGAATCTTTTTATTCTCTACAACTGCACTTACACCATAACCAGGAATCGCTTCAAATTCTTGTACTTCTTTGAAAGGGATATTTTTCTCTTTAATTCCTTGGACAATGGCTTGTGCTAACGGATGCTCGGATTGATTCTCGGCAGAAGCTATAAGGGATAAATACTCTTCTTCCACCATGATTCCATGTAAAATGACGTCGGTTAACTGTGGAGTTCCTTTTGTAACCGTTCCTGTTTTATCTAAGATCACAGTATCGATGTGATGAGTTGTTTCAAGATGTTCCCCGCCCTTAAAGAGAATACCAAATTCGGCAGATCTACCTGAACCAGCCATAATGGACGTTGGTGTAGCAAGGCCTAGTGCACAAGGGCAGGCAATAACTAATACCGCAATCAATTTTTCCAGGGCAGCTGCAAAGTCTCCTGGATTAATCCAGATAAACCAAATCAAAAACGTAACTATTGCAATACCTACAACAATCGGGACAAAGATTCCTGAAATTTGATCAGCAAGGCGTTGTATCGGTGCCTTTGAACCTTGTGCTTCTTCCACAACTTTGATGATTTGTGCTAATGCTGTATCTCTGCCGACTTTTGTTGCTTTAATTTTAAGGAAACCATTTTTGTTAATGGTCGCACCGATGACTGAATCTCCAATTGTTTTATCAACAGGTACACTCTCCCCTGTTAACATGGATTCATCAAGTGCTGAACGGCCTTCGATAATTTCGCCATCAACTGGCACTTTTTCACCTGGTTTGACGTAAACAACGTCACCTACTATTACTTCTTCTAGAGGTACTTCCTTTTCAATTCCATCTCGAACAACGATTGCCGTTTTCGCTTGAAGACCCATTAACTTTTTAATCGCTTCTGATGAACGGCCCTTTGCTTTGGCTTCAAATAGTTTACCTAATATGATTAGAGTAATTAATATCGCACTCGTTTCATAATACAGTTCAACCATATGTCCATGAGAACCAATCGATTTAAGGGTCATATATAAACTATAAAAGTAGGCAGCTGATGTACCTAATGCTACTAAAACATCCATGTTCGCACTTTTATTTCGCAATGCTTTGTAAGCTCCGACATAAAACTGCTTACCAATAATAAATTGGACAGGAGTCGCAAGTGCAAGTTGTACCCATGGATTCATAAGCATATCTGGTAAATAAATAAACGACATAAAGGAAAAGTGACTAACCATGGCCCAAAGTAACGGCAAGGATAGGATTAACGAAAAAATAAATTTACCTTGTTGATTCTTTATCGCTTTAAGGCGATGATCAATATTTTCTTCTTTCTCTTCCTTTGGCATAGCCCCATACCCTAATTTTTCTACTCGTTTAATAATATCTTGTGGACCAATTAACGACGGATTATATTCAACTGTTGCACTTTCTAATGCTAAGTTTACAGACGCATTATCGACACCTTCTAGTTTATTTAATCCCTTTTCAATTCTTGTCGCACAAGCTGCACAGGTTATTCCTGTGATATCAAATTCCTTTTTTTCTTTTACAACATCATAGCCTAAATCCTGAATTTTCTTTTGAAAATCCTGGTCTGATACCATTTCAGGATCATATTTAATGGTGGACTTTTCAAGGGCTAAATTAACATTCGCTTCTTTTACGCCCTCCATTTTATTGAGACCTTTTTCAATTCTTGTGGCACATGCCGCACAGGTCATTCCTGTAATTTGAAAATTTGTTTCTTCTACTTCATTACTCATATAAAATCACTCCTCCTATACTGGTGGGGGGTATATTTTTTTGTTAAAGATAACGTGCTTTTCACAGCACGTTATCTGCTTATTCTATTCAACGTCATAGCCTTGGTCATCAATTGTTTCTTTGATTGTTTTTAAGGAAACTTCTGATGGATTAAATTCTACATCTACATTTCCTTCTTTTAAATGAACTTTTACGGTTTTAACACCTTCTAATTTACCTACATTGCCTTCAACAGCATTCACGCAGTGACCACAAGACATTCCATTTACCTTTAATGTTACTTTTTCCATTTATAAACACTCCTTTTATTTTTTCAATAATCTTTCTATTGTTAAAAGCACTTCATCTATTACTTCTGTATCACCCTCGTTAATTCGTTCCAATACACAAGTTTTTAAATGTCCTTCCAGAAGGATTTTAGCCACACTGTTCAATGCAGACTGTGTAGCTGCTATTTGGTTTATTACGTCATCACAATAAGTGTCTTTTTCGATTAATCCTTTTATTCCACGAATTTGACCTTCAATTCGATTTAAACGAGTAATCAAATTATTCTTGACCTTATCCGAATGATGGCTTTTTCTTCCTTCAGGAAATTGACATTCTTCATTTATGTTTTGATCCATTATATCGCCTCCACACTTATATTATACTATACCCCCCTATAGTATGTGAAGGAATTTTTAAAAATTTTTTTAATTGGGCTAATCAATTTTTAAAATAACTATCTATTTTGAGCTTATTTCTACAAAATCAATGACCATTTCTAAAAAAACAAATCGATTTCTACAGTTCAAGCGATAAATTGGAATTGCCCCCCCTTTCCCCGCCTAAAAGACACAAAAAAGCGTTCATGAAGTCCTCAGACTCCCTGAACGCCCCTTCTCTATCCCACATTCTTCATCGAATTCCCGCCAGTAAACTGACTATTATACAAATCAGCATAGAACCCTTCTTTTTCTAGCAGTTCCATATGAGTTCCTTTTTCAATGACACTTCCGTTATTCATTACCAAGATCAAATCGGCATCACGAATCGTTGATAGTCTATGTGCAATGATAAAGCTTGTGCGCCCCTGCATTAAACGATTCATTGCCCGTTGAATCTGGACCTCGGTCCTAGTATCAACACTGCTGGTTGCTTCATCTAGGATTAAGATCGCTGGATTAGCAAGTATTGCCCTAGCTATCGTTAATAATTGCTTTTGACCTTGAGAAATATTCGAGGCTTCCTCATTCAAAATGGTGTCATACCCGTCTGGAAGCGTTCGGATAAAATGGTCGGCATTGGCCGCCTTTGCTGCGGCAACAATCTCCTCCTCCGTCGCCCCTTCTCTTCCATAGGCAATATTGTCGCGAATCGTGCTATTAAACAGCCATGTATCTTGAAGCACCATCCCAAATAAACTTCTTAGATGCTCCCGCTTTAAGTCCCGGGTATCGATACCGTCTATTAAAATTTCACCAGAATTAATTTCATAAAAGCGCATCAACAAATTAATCAGCGTCGTTTTACCAGCGCCGGTTGGACCAACAATTGCCACCCTCTGGCCCGGCTTCACATCAATATTCATATCACCGATTAACAGCTCATTTTCTTTATAGCCGAAAGAAACATGGTCGAATTTCACCTCACCTTTAGGATCCAAAATCTCTTTTGCCGCAATGGCTTCAGGTACTTCTTCGACTTCATCCAAAATTTCAAAAACACGCTCTGCACTAGCAATCGTCGATTGGATGACATTCGCAATCATAGCCGTTTGAGTGATTGGCTGGGCGAATTGGCGGGCATATTGGATAAATGCTTGAATATCCCCAATTTCAATAGCCCTTTTTGTAACTAAAATACCACCTGCTACCGAAACAAGCACATAGCCAATATTATTTATAAACGACATTAACGGCATGATCATCCCGGAAACAAATTGTGCCTTCCAGCCTGATTGGTAAAGCTGCTCGTTAATTTCTTCGAATTTTTCAATCGACTTTTTCTCATGGCCAAATACTTTGACCACTTTATGACCCGTGTACATTTCTTCAACATGCCCATTAAGCTGTCCAAGTGATTTTTGCTGTCCTTTAAAAAAGGTTTGTGATTTTTTTGCAATACTGGCAGTAGCCACAAAGCTGAGCGGCAGTGTAACCACCACAATCAGTGTCATTAATGGACTGATGGTAAGCATCATCACAATAACTCCAACTATTGTGACAACCGAAGTGATCAGCTGGGTCAAACTTTGCTGCAGGGTCGTACTGATGTTATCAACATCGTTGACGGCCCGGCTAAGAATTTCACCATGGGTTCTCGAATCAAAATATTTTAACGGTAAACGGTTAAGTTTATCTAACACTTCTTTACGAAGGTTGTAAACGGTCTTTTGGGCAACTCCCGCCATAATATATTGCTGAATATAGGAAAATATCGCACTTAAAATATACAAACCAATTAATAGCAGGATGATTTGGCCAATGTAATCAAAATCTATTTTTGCTCCCGGGACACCGCTAAGTTTTCTCATTAGTCCTTCAAATAGTTTGGTGGTGGCTTTCCCCATAATCTTCGGACTGACAATCGCAAAGACGGTACTTATGATTGCTGTGACCAATACAGCAAGAAGCTGGAATTTATGGGGTTTTAAGTAGCCGATTAATCGTTTAAGCGTTCCTTTAAAATCCTTTGCTTTTTGGACAGGCATTCCCATGCCTCCAGGTCCAAAGCCGCGTCCTCCTGGACCGAAACGAGGTCCCTGACTCTGATTATTCGTCTCTTTACTCATGCGATTTCTTCCTCCGAAAGCTGTGACATCACAATCTCACGATAAACAGAACTTGTTTCTAAAAGGTCTTTATGCTTCCCGATTCCCACAATTTCGCCATCGTCGAGGACAATTATTTGATCTGCATCCATGATCGTACTCACACGCTGAGCCACAATCAAAACGGTGGAATCTACTGTTTCTTTTTTCAATGCAGCACGCAGTTTTGCATCCGTCTTAAAATCCAATGCGGAGAAGCTATCATCAAAGATATATATTTCCGGTTTACGAACCAGCGCCCTGGCAATGGATAAACGCTGTTTTTGACCACCCGAAACATTTGTCCCCCCTTGGGCGATTACGGCATCGTACCCACCCTCCATAGAAGAAATAAACTCCGAAGCTTGGGCGATTTCTGCCGCATGTAGTATTTCTTCTTCTGAAGCATGTTCCTTTCCATAAAGAATGTTTTCCGTTATGGTACCTGTAAAAAGAACAGCTTGCTGCGGAACAAAACCAATTTTCGACCTAAGATTTTCCTGCGTCAATTCTCGTACATCAATACCATCCACCAGGATTTTTCCACTATCCACATCATAAAACCGTGGTATCAAATTAATAAGTGTCGATTTACCTGATCCTGTTCCGCCTATAATGGCTGTCACTTCGCCTGGCTTCATCGAAAAAGAAATATTAGAGATGGCAGGCATTTCTGCACCTGGATAGCTAAAGGTAACATTTTGAAACTCTACCTGACCTTTTTGACCCTCATTTAATAAAGGCTTAGTTGGATCCGTAATATCAGCGGTTGTCTCAAGTACTTCGTTAATTCTAACGGCGGATACTGACGCTCTTGGGATCATAACAAACATCATTGATAACATGATGAACGAGAACATGATTTGCATTGCATATTGGATAAATGCCATCATATCCCCGACCTGCATATGTCCATTGCTAATCCGTATGCCCCCAAACCAAATAATCGCTACGGAAGTAAGATTTAAGACAACCATCATAATCGGCATCATCGACGCCATGATTTTATTGACCTTAATGGCTGTTTGAGTTAAATCCCAGTTGGCTTCGTTAAAGCGGCTTTTCTCATGTTGGATTCGGTTAAACGAACGAATGACACGAATTCCTGTTAGATTTTCTCTTAATACCCGATTCAGATTATCAAGCTTTACCTGCATCACTTTAAAAAGAGGAATACCGGTCTTTGCTATAATCACGATTGCCAAAACGAGTATTGGCAGCGATACTGCAAGAACTAATGTTAATTTGGCATCTTTTGAATAAGCCATAATGATGCCGCCGATACACATCATTGGTGCCATTGCCATCATCCTAAGCATCATCACTAAAACCTGCTGCACTTGTGTAATATCATTGGTAGTTCTGGTGATCAAAGAGGCAGTCCCAAGTTTATCAAACTCTTGTAAGGAAAAACCTCCGACATGAGAGAAGATTTTTGTACGAAGTAATTTTCCGAAGCCCGAAGCAGCTTTTGCGGAAAAGAAGCTTGCGGTAACGGAACAAACCATCCCCCCAGCAGCAACCAAAAGCATATAACCCCCAATTTTCCAGATGTAGTCTGTATCTCCTTTGACAACACCTTTATCAACAATATCAGACATTAAGGTGGGTAAATAAAGTTCTGATATCGACTGTAGAAGGACTAGACTTAAAACTAAAATAATCGATAATTGAAATGGCTTAAGGAATTTTCTTAATTTCAACATGGTTCTTCCACTCCCTTCATTTAACTTTTCAGTTCATAAAAATATTTATGGACTTTGTTTAATAATTCCGCTAGCTTTTCACTGTCCTCTTCGCCAAGGTAATCAACTAATCCAAGATATTTCGTAAAAAATGCCTTTCTAGCATTTTCGGTTAGTTCTATTCCTTTTGGCGTAAGTTTAATTCTTACAGCACGCCGATCTTCAGGATCGATTGTTCGTTCAACTAAACCTCCTTTATCAAGGTTATTGATAATTTGTGTTACGGTCGGAGGGGTTACCTCTAATATCTGACTAATTTCAGAAACCTTCATTTCTCTTTCTTTCTTATTCGCCCCCTCATAAACAACAGCAAGTACCTTGTACTCGCTCGGATTATATCCGTTTATTTTTTTATCATGCCATCCTGTCTTTCTGAATTGAATAAATGATTTAAGTAGTTTTTGCACAGTGGGATTTTCACGGTCTCCCATAATCACACCTCTAATTTAATTTATATACCTAATAATTAGGTAGCCTAATTATATTCCCTCACAAAGTCATCGTCAATTTTAATAAATGAATTTTTGGATTAAATTTTGATGAGAATTCCTTAAACGTTCATGAAAAAAAGACTCCCTTTTATAAAGAGAGTCTTTACATACCATTATTCATTTGAAGTCTCTGTTTTTTCCTCTTTCCAAACGGTTGTCACTTTTCCATTTTCACCTTCGTCAAGGATAAACGAACCGTTCGAGTAGCGATCACTATATTTTATATCAGTCGTTTTTAACGTTTCAATATAACCTTTATCCGTCTGAATATAAATAGCATCCAGGTCATTTGCTACGACGAATCCCATAATCCGATGCGGATTGGATTTAAGCTCTCTTAGGATTACCACGCCGCGTTTAGCACGAGTCGCTTTTTCGAATTCTTTCAATTTCATTCGTTTCACAGAACCGCGTTGTGTTGCAACGACAACAGATTCACTACTGTCAGGGGTAATGATTTTACCGCCAACAACAAAGTCGCCATCCTTAAGGTTAATGCCTTTCACTCCTGCTGCACGCTGACCAACAATACTGATTTCTTCCTCATCAAACCAGAGGGAATAGCCATTATGAGTAATAATGAAAATTTCCTTGGCCCCGTCAGTTAAATGCACGTCAACTACTTGGTCATCATCCTTCAGATTCACGCCAACAAGCGGTTTAGAGTAACGCTGCGCTTTATAGACTTTTAGTTCGGTTTTCTTTACCATTCCATTCTTTGTCACAAATACTAAGAAGGCATTTGCTTCAAAGTCCTTTACCGGAATCGCCTGAATGATTTCTTCGTCACGATCAATTGGAATAATATTGGCCACATGTTGGCCAAGGTCCTTCCAGCGGATATCAGGAAGCTCATGAACTGGGCAGAATAAATAATTTCCCTTGTTGGTGAATAGGAGCAGGACATCCTTCGTATTCATATCCAGCTGTGCCAGCAGACGATCGGTTTCTTTCATGGCAAAGTCCTGCCCGCCTGATGCTGCATAGGAGCGCTGGCTTGTCCGCTTCACATAACCATCTTTCGTAACAGTCACGATTACATCTTCACTGGCCACCATCACTTCGAGATTGATTTTAAGCTCCTCAATTTCTGCTTCAATTTTTGAACGACGTTCATCGGCAAATCGCTTTTTCACGTCTTTTAATTCTTTTTTGATAACAGAATGGAGTTTTTTCTCACTCTCTAGGATGCTTGTAAGCTCTTCGATTTTTTTCGCTAATTCTTCCGCCTCATTTCTTAGCGCGGTAATGTCCGTGTTGGTTAAGCGATAAAGCTGTAAAGAAACGATTGCCTCTGCCTGCTGCTCGGTAAAGCCGTACTTGGCGATTAAATTGTCTTTTGCATCCCGTTTATCCTTCGATGCGCGGATGGTCGCAATTACTTCATCAAGAATCGATAATGCTTTCATTAAGCCTTCGACAATATGCTGGCGTTCCTTGGCTTTATTAAGGTCGAATTGTGTTCTTCTTGTCACAACTTCCTTTTGATGTTCGATATAAGCATCTAATAATTCACGAAGACCCATTAATTTTGGACGCTTATTATGAATGGCTACCATATTAAAATTATATGTCACTTGAAGATCACTATTTTTATATAAATAGTTCAAGACACCTTCAGCATTTACATCTTTTTTTAACTCAATGACAATTCTAAGACCCGTTCGGTCTGTTTCATCGCGGACCTCTGATATTCCTTCCACTTTCCGGTCCAGACGAAATTCATCCATTTTTTTGACGAGATTTGCTTTATTCACTTCATAAGGAATTTCGGTAATCACGATTTGCTGTTTTCCGCCGCGTACCTCTTCAATCTCTGCTTTGCTGCGGACGATAATTTTGCCTTTACCAGTTTCATAGGCTTTTTTAATTCCATTTATCCCTTGGATAATACCACCTGTAGGGAAATCTGGACCTTTAACAATCGTCATAAGCTCATCAACAGAAGAATCCGGTTTATCCATTCGCATGATGACCCCATCAATGACTTCACCCAGATGGTGTGGAGGAATATCCGTTGCATACCCAGCAGAAATTCCTGTCGAACCGTTAACAAGAAGGTTCGGGAACATCGCTGGTAAAACAGTTGGTTCCTTTGACGTATCATCGAAGTTTGGAATAAAATCTACCGTTTGCTTATCGATATCACGCAATAACTCAGAGGCAATTGCCGATAGACGGGCTTCTGTGTAACGCATTGCAGCCGGAGGGTCACCGTCGACGCTTCCGTTGTTTCCATGCATTTGGATAAGAACATTTCTGACCTTCCAGTCCTGACTCATCCTTACCATCGCATCATATACGGAGGTATCACCGTGTGGGTGGTAATTACCGATAACGTTACCGACGGTTTTAGCTGATTTACGGAAGCCTTTTTCATGGGTGTTTCCTTCAACATGCATCGCGAATAAAATCCTTCGCTGTACTGGTTTTAAACCGTCTCTAGCATCCGGGAGGGCACGTTCCTGAATAATATACTTACTATATCTTCCGAAACGATCGCCTAGTACATCCTCAAGAGGTAAGTCGCGGAATTTTTCGTTTGCACTCATCCTTCAGCACCCTCCTCAACAACTGTAATATTTTCATTTTCTAAAATAGATTCATCTTCTTCCAATCCAAATGCCACATTACTTTCAATCCATTTGCGGCGGGGTTCTACTTTATCACCCATAAGAGTGGTAACCCTGCGTTCTGCTCTGGCAGCATCGTCAATTTTAACGCGAATAAGGGTACGTGTTTCTGGATCCATGGTCGTTTCCCATAGTTGGTCTGCATTCATCTCACCAAGACCCTTATAGCGCTGAATGATATAACCTCTGCCAACCTTTTTCATGGCATCCTGCAATTCATCTTCATTCCAGGCGTACTCGATGATTTCTTTTTTGCCAGTACCTTTACTCACCTTATAAAGAGGAGGCAGGGCAATAAACACTTTTCCTGCTTCCACAAGCGCTCTCATATAGCGGTAGAAGAATGTTAACAATAGGACTTGAATATGAGCACCGTCTGTATCAGCATCGGTCATTATGATAATTTTATCGTAATTTATATCTTCCACATTGAAATCAGACCCTACACCGCCGCCAATTGCATGAATGATGGTATTGATTTCTTCGTTTTTAAAAATATCCGCCAGTTTCGCTTTTTCTGTATTAATAACTTTACCTCTTAAAGGGAGTATAGCTTGAAAACGACGGTCACGACCTTGTTTGGCAGAACCGCCTGCTGAGTCACCCTCTACAAGATAAAGCTCATTTTTTTGCGGGTTCCGTGACTGGGCTGGTGTCAATTTACCGGATAACACGGCTTCTGAACGCTTCCGCTTTTTGCCGCTTCTTGCATCCTCGCGGGCTTTTCTCGCTGCTTCACGTGCTTGATAGGCTTTAATAGCTTTTTTGACAAGGAGAGAGCTTATATCTGGATTTTCCTCTAACAGGTAGGAAAGCTGCTCCGAAACGACCGCATCTACGGCTGACCGTGCTTCGCTCGTACCCAATTTTCCTTTTGTTTGCCCCTCAAATTGAAGAAGCTCTTCAGGAATCCTAACAGAGACAATAGCAGATAATCCTTCACGAATATCGGAACCGTCCAGGTTTTTATCCTTTTCTTTCAATAAGCCCACCTTACGGGCATAATCGTTGAACACCCTTGTCATCGCAGTTTTAGCACCTGCTTCATGTGTCCCGCCATCCTTTGTGCGGACATTATTGACGAAAGATAAAACATTCTCCGAGTAGCCGTCATTAAATTGGAAGGCAAATTCAACTTCTATGCCATTTTGTGTACCATCAAAGCTGGCGACTGGATGAAGAACATCCTTTTCTTCATTTAAATACTCAACAAAAGCTTCGATTCCATTAACGTAGTGAAATACTTCATGTAGATCATTACGTTCATCACGGATTTCAATTTTGAGTCCTTTTAACAAGAAGGCTGATTCTCTTAACCTCTCACATAAAGTTTCAAAATTATAGGTTGTCGTCGAAAAAATCGTTGGATCCGGCTTAAAATGTATCGTAGTTCCCGTTTGATTGGTTTTACCGATTTTTTCGAGTGTTGTGATTGGCTTCCCGCCATGTTCGAATTGTTGTTCATAGACAAAACCGTCTCTCTTTATTGTTACGGTTAACCACTCCGATAATGCGTTGACGACTGATGCACCAACACCGTGCAGTCCGCCGCTAGTCTTATAACCGCCCTGGCCAAATTTTCCCCCTGCATGGAGAACAGTTAAGATGACCTCTGGAGTCGGTTTCCCCATTTTATGCATCCCGGTAGGCATACCGCGTCCTTTATCGATTACGCTGATTGAATTGTCTTTGTGTATTTTTACAATGATGTGATCACCAAATCCGCCAAGCGCTTCATCGACTGAGTTGTCCACGATTTCGTAGACGAGATGGTGAAGTCCGCGTGAATCGGTGCTTCCAATGTACATTCCTGGACGCTTTCTAACGGCTTCTAAACCTTCCAGTACCTGTATGGCGTCATCATTATAATCAAAAGCTTGCTGATTTCTTGCCACTAAAATACCCCTTTCATACCCTACAAAAAGAAACAAAATCTTATTGATATAATAAACAGTCAATTCATTCTATATGAAAAATAATAATTAGAACGAGTGTTTGCTACATAATTTTACCACAAGTTCATGCGGCGTCTATGCTTTATTTTAGCGATTTATTTCGATTTGGCAAATAAGTATTTTAAAACTACATATTTTTGTCATCTAATTTTGGTGCATATTTGTTCAAAAAAAAGTAAAAAGCCGCATATTTAATAAGCAGCTTTTTGGTAAAAATTTAGTATTTTGTTAGTGCATGCTCAACTTTAATACATCGGTCCATAATAACAGTGTAACCTTTAGACTTTAGGAATTCATAGGCTTCTTCATTGGCAAGCCCCTGCTGGGCCCAAAAAACCGGAGCACCCATTCCATCGAATTCCTTCGCTACATCAAACAATTGTTCGGAGCGGCGGAACACATTTACAATGTCAACTGGACCTTCGACATCCTTCAATGACGCCACCGCTTTAACACCGAGTGCCTCACCGATAGTAGGGTTGACGGGAATGATTTCATAGCCAGCTTTCTGCATAGCAGCGGAAACTTGATAAGAAGTACGTTCTGGATTATCACTTAATCCTACGACAGCAATTCTTTTTGCCTTTTTTAATATTTCCTTGATTTCATCACGGCTTGGATTTTCAATCGCCATTCTGTTCCACTCCTAAATATATTTTCCCTTTAGTTTACCTTTTCCTATCAAAAAAACATAATAAACTGTTCTAAAAGGAAAAACTTAATTGGATGGAGTGTTATCAGAAACGGATACCTTTGGCAGTAATAAACTGAATCGGGCACCAGGGCCGGTATTTTCTACCGTGATAGAGCCATTCATTTTCTCGATGATCAGTTTTGACATATGTAGTCCGAGGCCTGTGCCTTGCGGGCGCGTTGTAAAATATGGCTCAAATACTTTATGGATTTGTTCTGGGTCAATTCCGCCGGCATTATCGACGAATTCAGCTTTTATGATGTTATCGGTTTCCGTTAATTTAATGATGATTTTTCGATTAGGAATTTCCTTATGTACAAAGGCGTCTCGTGCGTTTGTTAAAATATTAAGTACGACCTGGCTGTATTCATTTGGTACTCCATAAGTCATTTGCTGACCCCTGTACTCAAATTGAACCACAATCCCATGGTTTTGAAGGCTTAAAGAAAAAATAGACAAAGCCTCTTCAATGGAATCACCAACAGAAAAGGTGGTTTTTTCTTTGTTAAATTTGTAAAATTTCCGAAAATCGTTAATTGTTTCTGACATCTGTGTAATCTGACTCATGCTGTCTCTTGTGAATCGATCTAAGTATTTGTCGTTAATTTCCCCATATTCCAGGGCATCTTTTAAATCATGGATTAAGAGGGTTAAACTGTTTAAAGGCAGCCGCCACTGGTGACCAATGCTAACTAACATTTCCCCCATTGCAGCAAGGCGCGATTGCTGAATTAACAGATTCTCTTTTTGTTTGTTATCTGCGGCAATCTCATCAATCCGTTTCTCTAAATATCGATTTAATTTAATGGTTTCTTCATATTTTCCTAACAATTCCTGGTAACTTAAATCATTTTCCATTTGCATGTTCATCACCCTCACTCCCTTAGAAAAATTTTTGGAATATAAAGATAAACCGACCAATTTTGGTTCATCTGGCCGGTAATTCTTCGTTATATATGGTGATATATCTAAATTATATTGGGCGTATCCATGTCTTTCAACGGATTAACAAATCGTTAGAAAATTCTCCATATTTTTGTAATAAAATTGACTCTAATTGTTCTTACTTTAAGGCTATTTTCGCAAAGATTGTTGTTTTTCGTATAAGATCATCAACCCGTAAAACATGATTCTTCGTGGCATCTTTTCGTAAGAACATTTGCGAAAATTGCCAAGAAACTTTGTAAATGACTCTTAAAAAGTTCTAAAAGAAACAAAGGTTACGAAAAGAGCCTAATTTAAACAAAAAACCGGCAAAAGCCGGTTTTTGTTGCCATTTTATTTTTGGGTAATCGCTTTGCTGGAATTTAGATTTAATGCGGTCCACGCAGTTTGATCGCCAAAATATCTTGACCAGGTTCCGATGCCAGCAAGCTTGTATTTAATCGCTAAATCTGCTCGCTTTTGTAAGGACTGTACATCCTCAATCCAAATTCTATAGGTGGTTTTTTCAGCTTCTGCATAATACTCTGCATAATTTTGACCGCTTTCTTCATCGTACGAAGGTTGTAATCCCTTTTCAGTGATCCATGCTTTTACTTTATCCATTGCTAGTGCCTCAGCACTAAGTTCCTTTGTTCCGTCTAGCTTCGTTTGTTCCTTCCAAAGTCTCGCATATAAGGGAACGCCAAGGACTAACTTTTCATTTGGAACCTCTGTCAGCAGTTTCTGTAAATTGCTTTCGACCCATGGAAGACTTGCCACACTCCCAGCAGCAGAGGAAGCACCCGTGTGTTCATCATAGGCCATCACGATTAAATAATCAGCAATTTGGGCGAGTTTCGTTCTTTCATAGAAGGATGACCAGTTGTTATTTTCACCAGCGGAAAAGGTGATATCCATTGAAACGACCAATCCAGCTTCATGCAAGTATGGTGTTGCTTCCCTCATAAACTGGGTCACGAGGGGACCATCCTCTGGATTTACATTTTCAATATCAAAATTAATCCCCTGTAATTGATACATCTGGCTAAATTGCAGCAATTGGCGAATGATATTTTGCCTTGTTACATAGTCTTTAAATGCTTCGCTTGTGAGCTTTGGATTAAAGGCATTAGAAAACACTCCCCAAACTTGATAGCCTTTTCCATGCGCCCATTTGCTATAGTCAAGAGAAGCAAGATTTTTAATCGTTCCATCGCTTCCGGCAAGAGAGAACCAGGTTGGTGATACCACATTCACGCCAGCCATTTCAGGAATTTTTGCTGAATCTGGATTTTTCTTATAAACAGCTTCCCATGTTAATTGAATCGGCCCATCTAATTTAGGCAGCTGAAAGGTCTTACTTTCTAGGTCTATCGTGATTCTTTCAGCTTTCTCCTTTTGGACATACTCTTTTTTGATATAACCACTAATTCCATTGGTTTTCCTGACAAGATAGAAATTTTCCTTTTCACCCTCAATGGTGACGGCTTCTTGTTTCTTCATATCTGCTGTGTAGGGTGATGACCATGTGGGCTTAGTACGGAGTCTTAGCTTTTCTTTATTAACGTCCTTATCTATTAATCTGGCAGTCTCGTATTTCTCACCATCGTTCTGAATCCAAATGGCTTCACTTCCCGGTATTTGCTTGTATTGAATAGGAAAGAAAGAAAGGATCGAATCAATAGCAACGAAAATTTTTCCGTCCTTCGATAGAATGGGTGACAGCTGTAAGGTAACTCCCTTTTGATTAACAAAATAGGTTAATGAATCGGTCGGCATTTGAACAACTTTATCCTTAGTTGTAATAATGACAGATTTTGATTTTTCATCATAAAGGATGGATGGATCAATTTGCTCCTGTAAAAATGTTAGTGGGACAAACACAGTATTCCCTTGAATAATGGCATTTCCCTGCTGGTCCCCTTTATAAAGTATCGGATTTTCCCCTTTAAAATAAGTTATTTTCTCTGTCGAGGCAAAAGGATAGAAAAATAGAAAAATCGATGAAATGATAAGCAAACCAGCCCCTATCAATCCGCCGATGATTATTTTTGGTGATTTTGTCTTTGTCTTATGATATTCAATGCGTGCCATGAATTATTTCCTCCTCGATTCTATCGTAAGGTATCTTTTGGGTATTGAGAAGGAATTTTTCTTAATTAGTTATTTTTTCGTGGCTAAATCCAAGCTGCATAGTGTTTTTTCAAAAATACATGGTAAAATAGAAGAACTGGATCTTTTATAGAAGGAGAAATTATCAATGGTTCAAATTATTTTAGTATTGATCCTGGCATATTTGCTCGGCTCTATCCCCTCTGGTTTAATTATCGGAAAAGCGTTTTATAAAACGGATATCCGCCAGCATGGAAGCGGAAATTTAGGCGGTACCAATACCTTTCGAACCCTTGGGGTAAAAGCAGGTTTAGTCGTTACCTTAGCTGATATATTGAAAGGAACGTTAGCAGCAGCATTGCCGCATTTATTTCATGTTGACATAAATCCTTTGATTGCTGGAGGTTTCGCTGTTGTCGGCCATACGTATCCCATCTTTGCCGGGTTTCGCGGCGGAAAAGCAGTTGCGACTTCAGGTGGTGTACTTCTGTATGCCGCACCATGGATGTTTGTAGCAGTACTAATTGCTTTCTTTATTAGTCTATACATAACGAAATATGTTTCACTATCTTCGATGATTGCAGGAATTATAGCGATTCTTTTTACATTAATATCTGGGTTTACTCGAGAATGGGATATCCCCTTACTAATTGCGGTAACATTATTAGTAACCTTTGTCATATACCGGCACCGGGCAAATATTAAAAGAATTATCAATAAAACAGAACCGAAAATTAAATGGCTCTAATAGGATCTAAACGGTCCTATAGGGCCTTTTTTCATGGAATTTTCATAATTGTTCCATGCATCCCGTATGATTTAAGGTAAAATAAAGTTATATAACAGTACCTTTTGGGGGTGTTTTGGATGCAAAAAGGAAAGAAAGACTATCATTTTTCAACCGTTGTATCAGATAGTAATGATGAAAATGAATTTATTGTTGAATTTTCTCCTTCTCAACCCGCCGATCCCACTCAACCAAAAGTAACGAAAGATTTTGATGAATTACTTGAGTTCCTTCTTGAAATAGACCAAAATGAATAATTCATTAAAAAAGCGGAGCCGCCATTAACTGGTGTCTCCGCTTTTCTTTATTTTCGAAGCATTATTTTAATATTTACCTAAATTATAGTAATAATAAGAAACAAACCACTTATAGGAGTACATATGAAAAAAAGAGTCATTGTACCATCGTTTATAATAATATTTATTTGTATTTTCGGAACCGCTTACTTCCTTCTTCAACAAAAAAATACCGACAAAAAAGAAAAGCATCATTCGTTTCAGATACATAAGAAAAGGCCTTCCTTGATTGAAAATCGAGAAATGACGGAAAAGGTTACTCTTGGTGCCATTGGGGATATTCTGATCCACAATTTTGTTTATCAAGATGCCTTCAATGGAGCTTCCTATAATTTCATTCCAATGTTTGATAATGTAAAGACGTTGTTGGAAAATCCTGATATCCTTACGGCAAATCAGGAAAGTATGTTAGGAGGAGCAGAGATCGGGCTGTCAGGCTATCCAATGTTTAACAGTCCCCATGAGGTTGCCGATGCCCTTGTTGCAACAGGTGTTGATATTGTTTCTACGGCTAATAATCATACCCTCGATAAAGGCGAAAAAGGAATTCAGTCTGAAACTGCCTATTTGAATTCGATCGGTTTACCCCATGTTGGGAGCTTCCTTGATGAAAAAGATCGTCAAAAATTAAGGATAATCAATAAAAATGGCATTAAGCTTGCCTTCCTTGCCTATACGTATGGAACGAACGGCATCCCTGTTCCAAAAGGAAAGGATTTTCTCGTTAACCTTATCAATCGAGAAGTGATGAAAGAAGAAATTCATCGAGCTAGAAAAGAAGCCGATGTAGTGGTGATGAGCATCCATTGGGGAAATGAATATCAGCGAATCCCGACGATAGAACAAAAGGATTTAGCTCAATTTCTAGCAAATGAAGGTGTTGATATCATCTTTGGATCGCACCCCCATGTCCTTCAGCCGATGGACTGGATTGAAACGAGAGATGGCAGAAAGACGTTCATCACTTATTCATTAGGTAATTTTATCTCTGCCCAATACGGTGATTATAAAGATATTGGCGGTTTAGCGACCATCGATATTTTTAAACATATTTCCGACAAAGGAAATTCGATTGAACTTTCGAATCCTAATTTTTATCCAACCTATGTGACGAGCCATAAACATCATCATTATCGTGTCGTACCTTTAGAAAAAGCAGGAGGGTTTGGATTGCAAAATGCAGAAGCAAAATACAAAGAAATCCAATCCCACATGGTTCAGTGGCTTAAATAAACCGCGGCTTATTTATAATGGCTATGTTAAGCCATTATTGACTTTAAACACTGTTGATTGGAGCGGAAGGCGCGAAGACTCCTGCGGGAGTACGGGTCAGGTGAGACCCCGCAGGCGCTAAAGCGCCGAGGAGGCTCACCGACACGCCCGCGGAAAGCGAAGCGCCTGGAGCGTATATCAACAACAAAGTTTAACCCATAAATATATTAACAAGATTAATCGTTATGCCCAAAAAGAGTTATCATTTATAATATGAGTGAGGAAAAATGGAAAGGAGACCGCATGAATATACACATTTCAAAAGAAGCAGCAGCGTGGTATAAAGAGGAACTCAATATAAAAAAAGGTGACTTTGTCCGTTTTTTTGTTAGATATGGCGGATGCAGTACGGTCCAAAGTGGATTTTCTCTCGGAGTTTCGACCGAGGAGCCAGTCGATATTGGTGCAGCCTCAAACCTTGATGAGATAACTTTTTATATTGAAGAAAAAGATTTGTGGTACTTTGACAATCATGATTTAGTCATTACCTATCATTCTGAATATGAGGAACCAGTCTTTGAATATAAAAAAATAGGTTAAAAAATTAGGCACAGTTGCAGATTCCTTAATTCTCAACTGTGCCGTTCATCCATATATGTTCCATTAAACCTTCCTGCTTAAGAATCTCTTGCTGGCGCGGGCCAATTAAATCAAAATGAGAATAGCCGTCGATTCGGTGATGAATCCACTCTTTCCTCAATCCGTATTTTTTCCCCCATTCTGCCAATTTCTCAAGATCCGAGCAGCCCACCTTTGTTACAGTCTTACAACCAGGGAATCGGTCATCCAGCCAGTAGTGGGTTAAAAATGCAATTTCCCCGCTATCGATTTTCCTTTTCCATTCGATTAACTCCCGCCTTTTTATACCAAAAGCCAATTACTTCACCCCAATGCTTCAATCCTTTTTCTTAATTTCCTCGTACTTTAAATACCATTCCGGAAAGGTCTTCTTGAAAGAGGTGGGTCTGAAATTATCTTTTCTGACAATAATATGGGTGGATTTTCCTTCGGCACACACCTCCTCCTCCCCATTGAAAATGGTATAACCATAGATGGTCTTGACTCCATCATTAAGTTCAACCCATGTTTTGACGAAAGCTTTATCACCATATCTTAACGGCTTTTTGTAGGTGATTTGAATATCATAGACAGGCGCATAATAGCCTGCTTCTTCCATTGATAGATAACTATAACCAATATCTTCAATAAACCCTGTACGGCCTAACTCAAAAAATTTTAAATAATTAGCATGATAAATGACACCCATCATATCTGTATCTGCGTAGTAAAGCTGAATTTCTCTTAGAGAAACAAAATAATTATCCACAAAAATGTTCCTTTCTTTTCTCGTTTATTTACATTTTCATTTTCATCAGTGCGAGTTTAACATCCTCCATGTCTAGAAATAAAAAATGATCAAGGAGATTTGCTTCTTGCCCTGTCATTAATCTAGCAGCCTGTGCTTGAATGATTTCATCGACCAAATTGGTTGCAAAGCGGCCATTCCCTTTAAAATTTTCAGCTTCCATCGTTTCACGGAGCAACATACTCGCTTCTTTTGTCAATTGATATTGGAATCGTCCGGCATAGGCTTCCATAATGGACAGCATCTCTTCCGAAGAATAATCAGGGAAGAAAAAGAACTTTTTAAACCTTGAACGGAGCCCAGGATTACTTTCTAGTAATTCTTCCATTTCGTTTGGATATCCTGCTAACACGACAACCAAATTTTCATTATGCTTTGTCATTTCATCGACGAGTGTATCAATGACCTCTTTGCCGAAATCACCGGTAGTGTGGCTAAGTAGTGAATAGGCCTCGTCGATAAACAATACACCCCCAAGGGCTTGCTTGATCATTTTCTTTGTTTTCCCCGCCGTCTGCCCCACATAGCCTGCCACAAAATCGGCACGGCTGGCGACAATCAGATGACCTCTTTTTAAGATGCTACACTCTCTAAGCATTTCAGCATATAGTTTGGCGACCGTTGTCTTACCAGTCCCCGGATTTCCAGTGAAAACTGCATGAAGCTGAATCGGAACTGTTGTCAGTCCTTGATTACGCCTGAACTGCTGCATTTTTACAAAAGAAATCAGAGCATGCATTTCATCTTTAATGGAATTTAAACCAATTAATTTATTTAATTGATCCTTTGGTGAATCATCCGTTTTCGGGTTATCAATCAGGAAGTCTTCTTTGTTTAATAACATATAATCAATGAATTCTTCGTTATGAACCTTTTTTTCCGATCCTTTTTTGAAAATAGCATCCATAACAATGTTTTTAACCGTTCTAGCATTTCCGAATGTGTCATCCACCCGCTCCATATCTATTCGGTTAACTATTTCGATTTTCGCCTCTTCCGTCATAAAATAATCATTCTCTGAAGCAATTTGTTCAGCAATCATCACTAATTCATCGTTTGAGTAATTAGGGAGGTGAATGAAATTAGATTGTGGAAAGCGACTTCGTAAGCCCGGATTTGCATCTAAAAAGGATCGCATTTCTTCCGGATATCCGGCTAATATGACGGCGAACTTTCCTCCGTATTCCTTACTCGTCATCATCGAAACAAGTGTATCTACAGCCGCCTGACCATAGTCATTTCCTGATTGGCCCTCGCGTTTAAGGCTGTAAGCTTCATCAATGAATAGTACTCCCCCAATCGAGCGTTCAACGACAGCCTTAACGTTTTCTTCGGTCTGACCGACAAAGGCTCCAACCAATTGTGCCCGATTCGTCTCGAGCACTTCTTCACGGGGCAAGACACCTAATTCGTGATAAATTTTAGCCAACAGGCGGGCAAGTGTTGTTTTCCCGGTTCCTGGATTCCCAGTCAAGATCATATTTAGGCTTAAATCATCTTTTATTTGGAACCCAATTTCTTTGCGGGCCTTTTGATACTTGATAAATCGATATAAATCGTTGACCCGCTTTTTTACCTGCTCCATGCCGACCATTGTGTTCAGCTGGTCCAAGGCATTTTCATAGGTTACTTCGATTGCCTCTTCTTCTTGAAAATGACCTTGCCATTGCCGCTTAATATCTTCCACAGCTGCCAAATGTGATTTTAAATCATCATAAAAGGTGGAGGTATGAAACACCCCAGTGATGGATTGGTCGTATTCTTCTGCTGCCTTTAACAGACTGACGGTTTCGGTTATAGCAGAGGATAACAACTTAAAAAGCATTTGATACCTTGAGGTAATAGTATGATCGTTCAGCCCAGTTGCAAGGTTCATTTCCTTTTCCAATTCACTTAATGAATCGTCAGCCTCTGATAAAAATCGTTGGCAAATTTGTATGTATTCTTCCGCTGTTTTCTTTTTAGCCGTGCGGTTATCTGTTTCCCTAATCGATGGAAAAGAAAGCTGTGTCAATACATCTTTCCATTTTTTCCAATCAGACTGAAGCAAATATTCCTTTGCTTCTTGATTATGTGGATTTAGCTCTAGCGCTTTGTCCAACCAAAAATCGGCCAGTGAATCCTTTTTATTCTGCCACTTTCTTGAAATAGCCGCAAAGGTTAAGAGCTTCGAAAGTGTTAGCGGATTTCTTTCACTCCCTAACAAACTCATCAACAGGTTTTCATCTGATATAAAACCATTTTGATCTAATTCTTTTTCCCAACGGATTATGTGCTGTTCTATTATGTCTTGGTTGTTTACTTGTTGATTCAATATCATCACTTCTTCATCAAAAATTCCTTTTTATCTTACCATACAATAAGGCATGTACCTAAAAAAAGGACCTGTCATGTTTGACTAGATCCTTAGGCGTTTAAGTCTAAATTTTTTCAGGTTTCATCCTGAATTTCTGCTCGGAATGATTCAACACTTTCGCGTCTGCGGTCATTTTTTGCTTCGATTTGCTGGCGTTGTTGTTCACTATCCGTAAAAGAAAGAGATTGCTCTGCTTTTTGAATATTATCCTCGGTATTTTGAATCATGGCCTGCAGCTTTTCAGCATTATCGCTGCGATCATCTGGTTTTGGTTGGTTATTGTATTGTTCCATCTGTGAATCCTCCTTAAATATAAATGGTACAGATATAGTTTGTCATGGAGGTTAAAAAATATGTGAAGAATTTCAACAAAAAAGACCCGCGGGCTTAAGCCTGTAGGGTCTTATATCCAATAAAATTATTCACCTTTTGTTTGAATTACCTGTGCATGCTTGCCAGATGTATCATTCATTTTGTTTCCTTTATTTCCACTAATCCCTTTAGGTTGTGTCCCTAGATGGTCTGGGGCGAAACGTTTTGTTTTATAGCCTTTAGTCATAGTCAAAATCCCTCCTTGGTTATATTTTGTCCATAAGGATTACAAACCATGATTGGCAAACATTGTGATTACTCTGCTTTGCCGAGGCGTTTTTCTTCTAAGCGCTGTTCGATTTTTTCCATTGCAGCACGGTCTTTCAAAAGTTGAGATTTATTTTCTAATACTAGTTCTGCGAATGAGCGTTTTCTAGGTTTTCTCATCACTATCACCTTCCTTATATCCTATTGTAACAGTTATTATGCCCGGAATCGGTTGCAATTATTACAACTTTTTGAAAATTTATATAAGATAAAAAAAAACGCTGGTATTATACCAACGTTGTTCGACTACTTTAATTTACTTGCATTGTTTTTCATGATATCAAGAGTCATAGCTCCGGTAAATTTATTCTGAATGATGCCTTTACTATCTATAAAATAAGTAGTTGGAATCGATAAAATTTGGTAATTTTCATTTACTTTATCCTCTGCATCAAGAAGGATTGGGAAGGTGATCTTGTTTTCATCAACAAATTTCTGGACTTCCAACTGCGGGTCTATGTTGACCGCCAAAATGACGAGATCATTATCCTTTTCTTTGTAAAACTGCTCCATTTCAGGCATTTCCGCTTTACAAGGTGGGCACCAGGTTGCCCAAAAGTTCAACATGACTTTCTTCCCTTTTAAGTTCGATAACTTAACTGTTTCACCAGTCAATGTTTTTAATTCAAAATCAGGCGCCTTTGCCCCAATTGCTAAGCCTTCCTTATTCATTGATGCAGTACTTGCGGTATCGGGTTGTTCTGTCTTTTTGTCCATAGCCTGTACAATTGCTACAGTAAGCAATGAGATCAAAACTACAGCAGCAATGACTTTTTTCATCATACCCGACTCCCTCCTTTATCCAATCATATTTGCTACCATTGATTTTACACTATAATCCCTGTTGAAACAAAGGTTGGTTATGCCGATTCTGTGAACAATGGCAATGTTACTTTAATATGTTTTTTAATTCTGTTAAGACCCTGCTTGTAACCTTTTCAACAATTAGATTGATATCCTGCTCTGAGAGTGAATGTTCGAGTAGGTTTGTGATTTTCTTCGCATGCATCCCAGCTGGAACATCTGCACCATTTGGCGAAATCCCATTGATACCCATCTTTTGTTTCATATCAATAAGCGATTGGACGTGCACTTTTGATAACTCTCGGTCTCCGTTCATCTGTTTTGCAATCCAATTGATTTTTGCTGTAAATTCTAATGATTCCATTAAAAAATAAGCGTGTTCAAGATTCCGGCCCCATGTCAAAGCTCCGTGGTTTTCCAGCAATACACCCTGATGCTCTGGAACAAACTCCTTAACAGCATCTGGTACTTCGGAAGTGGATGGTGTTCCATATTCTGCGACCGGAATTGTTCCTAAATAAACAACCGACTCCGGCATGATGGCTTGATTTAACGGAACTCCCGCAATGGCAAATGCCGTTGCATACGGTGGGTGTACGTGCACAACCGCATTTATATCCGGACGCTCTTGATAAACAAGCAGATGCATTTTCATTTCTGAAGTCGGCCGGTAATCTCCTTCTAACACATTACCTTCCCCATCTACCTTGATAATCATATCCGGGGTCATAAACCCTTTACTTACACCTGTTGGCGTAATAAGGAATTCATTTTGGCACAGACGAATGGAAATGTTGCCATCATTCGCTGCAACAAACCCTTTGTCATAGATTCTTTTGCCGATTTCACAAATTTGTTTTTTGTGTTTTATCTCCATTTTCATTGCTGCCTCCGTTCATTACTTTTTAAAAAGTTTTGGAAGCTCTTCTAGGTAATTCCCTCTTAGTATGCCCTTTTCTGTGATGATCGCTGACACCATATCATGTGGAGTCACATCGAACGCTGGATTAAAGACCTTTACACCTTCAGGGGCCGTTCTTTTCCCGAACCCTTCCGTTATTTCAGAAGCCTCCCTTTCTTCAATAGGGATATCAGCACCTGTTTTCGTTTGTAAGTCGATGGTTGGGGTTGGAGCTGCAACATAGAATGGTATCTCATGGGCTTTGGCTAGTAATGCCACACCATAGGTACCAATTTTGTTGGCTACGTCTCCATTGGCTGCCACACGGTCGCATCCGACAATAACAGCCTGCACCCAGCCTTTTTGCATCACCATGGCGGCCATACTGTCGGTAATCAAGGTAACATCGATTCCTGCTTGCATTAGCTCCCATGCTGTCAAACGGGCTCCTTGCAATAATGGTCTTGTTTCATCTGCATACACTTTGATATCCCAGCCTTTTTCTTGCGCAAGATAAAGCGGCGCAAGAGCCGTCCCGTACCTGGCCGTTGCAATACCGCCAGCATTACAATGGGTTAGAATACCCATACCATTATGAAGAAGTGTTAAAGCATGCTCACCAATGGACCGGCAAACTTCTTCATCTTCCGTTCGGATTAATTGGGCTTCATTTTCAAGTGCCTCTTTAATTCGGGCAACGGGTTGGTCTTTTTCTTTTTGGGCACGGTCATCCATTCTTTTTAATGCCCAAAATAAATTGACCGCTGTTGGCCGGGATGTCGCTAAATAGTCAGCTTGCTTTTTAAATACAGAGTAAAATTCGTTGAAGGAATTCTCAGGTGCATCTTTGATACCAAGTAATAATCCATAGGCCGCAGCAATCCCAATCGCCGGTGCGCCTCGGACCTTTAATTGTTTAATCGCATCCCAGGCATCTTCAATTTTCGTGATTTCAAGAAACTCGGTAATCTCTGGAATTTTGGTTTGATCTAATATGTTTAATATTCCGTTTTCGTAATAAACAGATTGTAAAAATGAGCTTTCCACTTAAAAATCATCTCCACTTCTATATGTATAAGTCTGCATCTAAAGCTGAATTTTCTTACATACCATAGATATTGTAACAATATCTAGAGTAGATGCAATATTTTTAGTTTTTAGTTATGGCCGCATCGTATTTATTTCTTTTATTTTCTGAAAATTGGTAAAATAAATATACGTTGAGGAGGGATAATTTTATGAAAATTCTCATTTTAGGCGGAAGCCGCTTCTTAGGAAGGACGTTTGTCGAGAAGGCATTAGCTGAAAATCATGAATTAACCGTTTTTAACCGCGGAAATCAAAATGATGGATTAGAGGAAGTTGAAATAATAAAAGGAGATCGGTTTGGTGATTTAAAGGAATTAGAGAATCGCTATTGGGATGCTGTTCTGGATACGAGCGGTTTTATACCGTTTACAGTTCAAAATTCAACTCAAGTATTAAAGGACCGAGTGAATCAATATGCCTTTATCTCGAGTATATCCGTCTATAAGGACTGGATACCGGAAAATTTGGATGAAACATATCCTGTTTTAGAGATGAACCTTGAGGAAGCGAATGAACTTACAAAAGATGTGAAAGGCCCTGTTTATGAATATTATGGGCATTTTAAAGCGCTATGTGAACGAATAGCTGAAAAAAATTTGCCAGGACGTGTGTTAAACGTTCGGGCTGGACAGTTAATTGGCCCGAATGACTATACAGATCGCATTCCTTATTGGATACATAGAATTTCTAAGGGTGGGAAGGTATTGGCGCCTGGTAATCCGGAACGCAGAGTACAACTGATTGATAATAATGATCTTTCTAAGTGGATCTTATCAATGATGAAAAATCAAGAGGCAGGGACTTTTAATGCAACAGGGCCGGATTATTCCTTATCCATGAAGGAGTTTCTGGATGCCTGTATCAAAGTTACGGGCTCAAATGCTGAATTGGTTTGGGCAGATGAAAAATTTTTGGTGGATCAAGGGGTTGCGCCTTGGACGGAAATGCCGCTTTATGTTCCTGAGTATTATCCGATTTCGCCGGATGTAGAGCAGCCTTGGAAGGGAACGTTTTCAATAAATATTGAAAAGGCTGTTTCAAGCGGACTTACCTTCAGGCCTCTTGTTGAAAGTATTGCTGATATATATGCTTGGGAAAAGACACGCTCGATGTCAGCCGATGAGTGGAGATCTGGGATGCGGGAAGAAAAAGAGAAAGCTTTACTTGACTTAATTCATAATAAATGAGGAAATTTCGATTCGCCGATATATGTCCAGTTTTCGCCGATAAAACTAAAAATTCGCCGATATATTTAATCCAAGACTAAAAAGAGCAGGTCCGCCCTGCTCTTTTCAAGTTATTAGCCGATTATTTTTCTTTTTTGCTTTAATAGGTCCTTAAATTCCTGATCCAAAATTACATATTTCGGGTCTTTTTGATCAATATTCGATAATTCTCCTAAAATTGAGGCAATCCTATTTTCTATAATTAACAATGTCTCGTGATTATCATTATTTTTGTTATCTTTATTTAAATATTCCTCAGGTTTCATGTCGACGCGTTTAATCGTTTGTTCCTCAAACACAAGCAATCGATCACAAAGCTTATTTAAGAAATAATAATCATGGGAAACGGTAATAATGGTCCCGGTAAATTCGCTCAATGTTTTTTCAAGCTGCTCGCGGCTTGGTAAGTCCAAATGGTTGGTGGGTTCATCAAGAATGAGGACATCGTAATCCCGAACTAACATATCAACCAATTTGACTCTTGTTCTTTCACCAAGACTTAAAGTGTTAATGGGCTTTGTGATATGCTGCTCTTTCAACCCTAGATTAGCTAACAATGTACGGGCTTGAAGAATGCTTTCTCTATCCGTATATCCTAATGCTTCAAGCGCTGACTTATCAGACGGCAAATCATCCACATCTTGACTTAAATAAGCGATTTTAAGGGAGTCACTTGTCCATAGATTGCCGCCCGATGAAGCAATATGACCTAGAATCATTTTTATTAAGGTTGATTTCCCACAGCCATTTTCACCTAAAAGACCTATTCTTTCACCGTTAATAATATAAAAATGAGTATCTTGAAAAAGATTCCGCTCCTCGAATGTCATTGAAAGATTCTTCGCCTCAATAATTCGCTTTCCTCTTTTTCCGTCGCTTTCAAACTGAAATCTTACTTTTGCATCTTCAATTGGTTTCTCGATTTTATTCTTATCTAATTCATTTTGCAGCCGTTTCATTTTTGATTTTACTTGTGCATCCCGTTTCTTCGCCTTAACGCGATGATATTCCTTAGTGCCATAATCTCTGCCTTGTTTCGTAGAAGTACTATGCGCTTTATCTGACCATGATTTAAGCTTATCCATTTGCAGTTCGATATCTTCTACTTGCCTTTGCTGTACTTCATATTGGTGCAAATGGTCTTTAAACTTCTTTTGTTTTTGCTTTTGATACTCACTATAATTCCCATTGAAAAAATGAATTTTCTTATTTTCTAATTCAAATATCCTGGTAACAGTCTTATCCAAAAAATGGCGGTCGTGCGAGATAATAAGCACCGCCCCTGGAAATTTGTCTAATTCAGATATCAACCATTCAATTCCCTTATAATCCAGATGATTTGTAGGTTCATCTAATATTAAAAACCCTGGCTTTGAAGCCCAAATCATAGACAAGGCGAGCTTCAGCTTTTCACCGCCGCTTAAATGGGTTAAACGACTCTCTTCCCATTCATATGCTTTCTTAAGGCCAAGTTCACTTGCATGCTTATATAATTCAGTTTCCTTATTCATTGAAAGAGACTGTTGAAAATCACTAACTTCGTAATCAATGGACTGCGATAGGTACCCAATCTTTAAATCTTTTGAAGCTTCTATTTGGCCGCTATCAGGGGGAAGTTTTCCTGAAAGAATATTAGCCAGCGTTGTTTTGCCAGTGCCATTATACCCCACCAAGCCAATCCTATCCCCATTTTTTATGTCAAATTGAATATTTTCTAATATTTTCACTAAGTTAAAACTTTTATCTAATCCAGATACTTTTATTATTTGGTTCATAAAAAAACTCCCTTCAAATGAACCTGAAGAGAGTTTTATGTAAGATCGGTCGACAAATAAGCCAATAAAGGCCTTATAGACATCGTTATACGATCAGGACATAAAAAAGGACAGACTAATCCTATTCTTCAGGTTCAACATTTTTCGTTATTCGAAACATGCTCTGAAAAATAAGATTATAACTTCATCGGCCTAAATTCATTCCTTTTCGTTTGATAGTTCCATTTTATTTAAAATCAAATGAATTTGTCAATCAATTCTTTAAAATTAACATTTGAATAAGGAGTTTTATCCTCTATTTTCTGTTTTAAATCTTTTAATGTATAGGCTTGCCAATCCTCAAGATGCTGCAAATCCCACTTTTCCAAAAATAAAACATATAAAAAAATCTCTCTAATTTTCAAGAAGATAGGAATTTGTTCAAGCATTTCCCTGCTAATAGGATTTTCCTTCATTAACTGGGGGCAATATGTATCGCTACTAATTACCGTCGCCCTTGATTTTTGAAGCTAACGGGCATTAAGAGCCTCTCCTAATTACCGTGGCCGTTCATTTTTTGGTGTGTACGAGCATTAGGAGCCTCCTCTATTTACCGTAAAATACTTTTTTTATTCTATTTGGGCATTAGAGCATCAAGCTTACACCGATCAATATAGTATTTAAGAACAAAACACCATGCAAAAGCTGCATGGTGTTTTCATTTTTATGCTTGTAATTTTTCACGAAGTACCATTTGTAGAATGCCGCCGTGACGGTAGTAATCAATTTCCACTTCAGAGTCGAAACGAACTAGAACTTCGAATTCTTTTTTGTTGCCAGCTTCATCAGTAGATGTAACTTTTAAAAGATCACGAGGTTTTACATTTTCATCAACTTGGACTTCAAATGTTTCTTTACCTGTTAAACCAAGTGATTCAGCGCTGTCGCCATCCTTGAATTGAAGTGGCAGTACGCCCATTAACACTAGGTTTGAACGGTGGATACGTTCGAAGCTTTCAGCAAGAACGGTTTTAATGCCTAATAGGTTTGTACCTTTAGCAGCCCAGTCACGTGAAGAGCCCATTCCGTAATCTTTACCTGCAAGTACCATTAGACCAGTGCCTTCTTCTTTGTACTTCATGCAAGCATCATAGATAGATGTAACTTCGCCTGTTGGCCAGTAAGTAGTGAAGCCGCCTTCTGTGCCTGGAGCGATTTGGTTACGAATACGGATGTTTGCGAATGTACCGCGCATCATGACTTCGTGGTTACCACGACGAGAACCGTAAGAGTTAAAGTCACGAGGCTGAACACCTTTTTCTAATAGATACTTACCAGCTGGAGTATTCTTGCCGATTGCTCCTGCAGGTGAGATATGGTCAGTTGTAACAGAGTCACCAAACTTACCAACAACACGTAGGCCAGATAATGGCTCAACGGTGCCTGGTTCTGGTGATAAGCCTTCAAAGAATGGAGGGTTCGCAATGTAAGTTGAATCCTCATCCCAAGTATATAATGGCTCATTGCTTGTTTTGATTTCGTTCCAACGCTCGTTGTCTCCGAACACATTCTCATACTCTCTACGGAATAATTCAGGAGTAACAGTCTTCTTAACAACATCATTCACTTCAGCAGTTGTTGGCCAAATATCCTTGAAGAATACATCGTTGCCGTCTTTATCTTTACCAACTGGTTCAGATGCAAAGTCAATGTTCACAGTACCAGCAAGTGCATAAGTAACAACTAGCGGAGGTGAAGCAAGGTAGTTCGCTTTTACAAGCGGATGGATACGTCCTTCAAAGTTACGGTTACCTGAAAGAACAGATGTAACTAAAAGATCGTTTTCTGCGATTGTTTTTTCGATTTCGTCTTTTAAAGGACCGGAGTTACCGATACAAGTTGTACAGCCGTAACCAACAAGGTTGAAGCCGATTTGCTCTAGGTATGGAAGCAATCCGGAATCACGAAGGTATCCAGTTACAACCTTAGAACCTGGTGCTAAAGAAGTTTTAACAAACTTAGGAACTTCCATTCCAAGTTCAACTGCTTTTTTCGCAACAAGTCCAGCACCCACTAGAACATATGGGTTTGAAGTGTTTGTACAGCTAGTGATGGATGCAATAGCTACTGCACCAGTTTTAATTTCAGTTTGATCACCGTTGTTGAAATTAACAGTTGCTGATTTTTCAAGTTCATCAGCTTGTAAGCCGAAGCCTTGGTTGCCTTGTGGAGCAGAAACAGCTTTTACGAATTCTCCCTTCATTTTTGAAAGCGGGATCAAATCCTGTGGACGCTTAGGACCAGAAAGATTTGCTTCAATTTGAGTAAGGTCGATTTCGATTACATCTGTATAAACTGGCTCTTCAGATGGATTGAAGAATAAGCCATTTGCCTTGCAATATTGTTCAACAACATTAATACCTTCTTCGTCACGGCCTGTTAAGCGCATGTACTCAAGAGATTCACCGTCAATTGGGAAGAATCCACAAGTAGCACCATATTCAGGAGCCATGTTAGCGATTGTAGCACGGTCTGCTAATGGAAGCACAGATACTCCAGGGCCGAAGAATTCTACGAATTTACCTACAACACCATGGCTGCGTAGTACTTGAGTTACTTTAAGCGCAAGGTCTGTTGCTGTTGCACCGTTTGGAAGTTCACCTGTTAATTTAACACCTACAACTTCAGGTACTGGGAAGTATGAAGGCTGACCAAGCATTCCAGCTTCTGCTTCAATACCGCCAACGCCCCATCCAAGAACACCGATACCGTTGATCATTGTAGTATGGGAGTCAGTTCCAACTAATGTATCAGGATATGCTTCTAGTTCTCCGTCAACTTCTGCAACATGTACTACATCAGCCAAGTACTCAAGGTTTACTTGGTGAACGATACCAGTTGCTGGTGGAACCGCACGATAATTGTTGAAGGATTTTTGTGCCCAGCTTAAGAACTGATAACGCTCTGCGTTGCGTTCAAATTCAAAATCCATGTTGATTTTTAAAGAATCAGCTGATCCATAAGCATCAACCTGTACAGAGTGGTCAATAACAAGGTCTACCGTCTTTTCTGGATTAATCTTATCTGGGTCGCCGCCTAAGTCAGCCATTGCTTTTCTTAAAGAAGCAAGGTCAACTACTGCAGGAACTCCAGTAAAGTCTTGAAGGATAACACGAGCTGGTTTGAATGGAACATCCACTTCTTGAAGCTCATTTGTTCCCCATTTTGCTAGGTTTTCAACATGCTCTTTAGCAATAACACGTCCATCGTATTGACGAAGGACAGATTCAAGTAATACTTTTACGGAATAAGGCAATTTGGATACATTCCCAATGCCTGCTTCTTCCAATGCATTTAAACGGTAGTAGTGATAAGTTTTGCCGTTTGCTTCAAAGGAAGCGCGTGCGTTAAATACATCATTTTTCACCATGAGTAAAAAACCCCCTCGTTCGTCTTAAAAATACAAATTTCACGAAAAGTTGAAAAGTTTGAATTTTCCCATCCTGCTTCACTTTTCTCACAATTTTTATCTTAATACAACCTATTACATAAGTAAATTACAAGAAAGTTATTGCGGTTGATAAGTTTTTCTTATGCTTTTTTATGTAAGTTGTTATGAATATTTTGAAAAAGTTGTCAAAGCTACTGTAGTTTTTGCAATGGGAAAATATCTTCTTTCTTTATTATTATCTCAAAAAACTTTTTAATTGTCATTTTTTTAACTTGAAAGGAAATAGTAACATTATTAGGAGGTGATTAAGTGGTTAAACGAAAGTCTAATCATGTCATTCCAGGGATGAATGCAGCCAAGGGACAAGGAAAAGGTGCCGGTTACAATGAGGAATTGGCAAGTGAACGGGATCTATCTGCTATGGAAAGAATGAACAATAAAAAGCGCAAGAAAAATCAATAAAAGCAGGCGGACATCCCGCCTGCTTTTTCCTATTCTGTTTGATTAACTTCAGTTACCATGGACTGTAAGTCTTGCTGAAAACGTTCTAATTGAGCTCGTTGATGTTCAGAAGCAACTTCAAGTGCATTTTCAATTTGCTGATAGGCTTCGTTTACTTCGTCTTTTAAGTGCTTAAGCTGATGCCCATAGCTGGCACTATCGCTGACGATAGTCTCAAATAAACCTTGTGCATTTTCATAGCCTTGCTGAGCAGCTTGGAATGCTTGTTGCTTATCTTTATGATATGGGAATTTGTCTGCCATTTTATGATTCACTCCTTAAAATTGTATACCGTTAAAATGCACAGAACGAGAAAAAATATTCAGCATAAAAAGACTTAAGCTCTGCATCCTAACTGATAGGAGGGATGAAAAAATGGCCAACAAAAACGATGGAAAAGATATGCGTAAAAATGCTCCAAAACAATCCGGACAGCCAGAGCCTATGAGCGGTTCTCATAAAGTGAAGAATCGAAATCATACTCGCGCCAAACATAATTCACACCATGACATGTAATCGAATACCCCCCTCACCCATAATGAGGGGGGTATTGCTTAAATTTTTACCAAAGCTTCAATTAAACTTGCTTCTTCTTCAGCTGTAACGGTCCTTAAATCAATTAGAAAATCTTCCTTTTGTATTCTTCCTAAAATTGCAGGCTTCGTTTCGGTACGTAGTTTCCGTCCAAGCTGCTCGGCAGACATGGAATGATGTTTTAAGGCAATGACCATAGTTGGCAAAGCTACATCAGGCATGGTTCCTCCCCCTACCTGGCTTGTATCTTGAAAAATTTTTGTTTCATATTCATTACTTCTTTGTAATAAATTTGTAACAAAGCCGTGACATCTTACGTCTAATTCATTAAGTGTAACTAACAAATCACGAATTACAGGGATATTCTGAACCGCTTTGTCGCCGCGGGCATAATCGATTAACGTCCCTTCTAAGGCGGCAAGAGTCATCTTATCAACCCGAAGGACTCTAGCTAACTGATGTTTTTTCAACCGGTCTATAATTGCCTTTTTCCCAGCAATGATCCCAGCCTGAGGTCCGCCCAGCAGTTTGTCACCGCTAAAAGTCACAACGTCCGCTCCCATTTCAAGAACCTCTTTTACCACTGGTTCCTCGCCAATCCCATGTTTTTTAAAGTCGAATAGAGCACCACTGCCTAGATCTTCATAATAAATCACATGATCCAGCTTTTTGGTCAAAGACACTAATACCTCGGTTTCGACAGACTTTGTAAAGCCGACAACCTTGAAATTACTTGTATGTACCTTCATGACAATAGCGGTTTCAGGACCAATGGCTTTTTCATAATCGAAAAGATGAGTTTTATTGGTTGTTCCTACTTCTATAAGATTGGATCCGCTTTCTTCCATAATGGAAGAAATCCGGAATGAACCGCCAATTTCAACCAACTGTCCGCGTGAGACAATAACTTCTTTTTTCGCAGCACAAGCCTTTAAAACAAGATAAACCGCTGCAGCATTATTGTTGACCACCATGGCTGCTTCTGCGCCTGTAATATCTTTGATTAATGCTTCAACATGGCTATGACGAGAGCCTCGTTCACCTTCCATCAATTTATATTCAAGATTCGAGTAATTTCTGGCGGTATCCACCACATGTTGAATGGCACTTTCACTCAATCTTGCTCTTCCAAGGTTCGTATGTAATATCGTCCCTGTCGCATTTACGACTTTTTCGAGTGTAAAAGAAAAATGGGATCTTAATCTTTTTTCAAGCGAGTCAAAAACTTCATTAATAAATTCCAATGTACCAGGTTTTGCTTTTTGCCAATTTCCGTTTAATATCGAAAACCTAATTTCATCTATTACTTCTTTCATCTGTTTCGAAAGTTGAACAAAATCCAAACGGCTTTCCTCTAAGAGCGACAAAAACCGATGATGGTTCTGTAACTCATGTACAGGTGGGATCGAACGAAGCCATTCCTTCATGACCAAAACTCCTTCTCAATGGTTACTAGTTAGGTGAAATATTTATTTTATTATAACATTTTCACGTTTTTATGGCTGATGAATAATATGAAACGAGCAAGGAGGATATGTAAAATGAAAAAAAGGAATACTGCTCAAAAACGATCCATCGATTATGAACTAGTGGAAAAATGGATGAAAAACTACTTCTTGGATCCACTAACATCCTTATGTGATTTTACCCAATTTCGCATAGACTTATATGAAACAGATGACGATTGGATTGTTGAAGCGGTACTGGATGAATATGATAGCTCAGAAATAACCGTGAAAATGGAAGATCGAAGACTTGATATAACAGCGCAAAAACCAACCTCTTCTTTATCCGCAGCATCCTCACCAAGAGTACGTACCATCGATTTCCCCTTCTCCATTATTGATCATAAAGTAAGCGCCGCCTTTAAAAACGGCGTGTTAGAGATATTTATTTCAAAAACTGAAAAGGGACTTGGAAAAAATCGTTACATTACACTGCCTTAGAATCTTTTTTTTGCAGTAGTTTACATAATAATATTACTGCAAAATTAAATAACCCTCATAACCGTATTGGTTTGAGGGTTTTATTTATTTTGCTACTATAATTTCAATAATTTCATCTGTATCTGGAAAAATTCCCGTATCAAGTTTAGAATAGATCTTCTCCCCATTGACCGTCACTTCGAAAGCGCCACCTGAACTTGGGATGAGCTCCATCTTTTTTATATCACGAAAAAAATGGTTAAATAGTTCTTCCGCGAAACTCGCGGCTTTTGGTGCATAGTTTCATTGCATGCAAAATTCAACAATCACATGATAATTTTTCATATATGTACCCCCCTTAATTCTGTCTAATCTTTCTATAGTAGAAACATTTTATCTTACAGCTTATTCTACCGCAAATGTTTTGCTCCTATAAGCCATATTGTTATACTATTTAAGTGGAGGTGGACATGTTATGAGTGAAACTGAAAAAATTCGCCTGACTTCTTTATCAACAAAAGCTGGTTGAGGCTGCAAAATTGGTCCTGAGGACCTGGCGCAAGTTTTGCGTCAATTACCAAAACAAGACCCTGTCCCTGAATTGATTGTGGGACATGAAACAAGCGATGATGCCGGTGTATACCGTATAACAGACACAATTGCCTTAATTCAAACGGTCGATTACTTTACCCCGATTGTGGATGATCCTTATATGTTTGGACAAATTGCGGCGGCCAATTCCTTAAGCGATGTCTATGCAATGGGCGGTGAACCGAAAACAGTCCTAAACATTGTCGGATACCCAATCAAAAAACTTGGTGCTGATATGTTGGCGGAAATACTCCGCGGTGCTGCTGACAAGGTAAAGGAAGCCGGAGCGATTACCGTTGGCGGCCATTCGATCGATGACCAAGAACCGAAATTCGGACTTTCAGTAACAGGTATCGTCCATCCTGATAAGGTTTGGAAAAATGTCGGGGCAAAACCTGGGGATGTGCTCGTTTTAACAAAACCGATAGGGGTTGGCATCCTTACCACCGGAATTAAAAGAAGTACTGTAACTAAAGAGCAGGAACAAGCTGTAACAGAAACTATGGCCATGCTCAATAAAACTGCCGCCAAAGTTTTAACAGACTTTACCCCTCATGCCGTAACGGATGTTACAGGATTTGGATTACTAGGACATGGCAGCGAGATGGCTCGCGGCAGCAATGTCAGCTTCCAAATATCATGTTTACAAGTACCTGTTTTAGAAGGCGCTGTTGAACTTGCAAAGAATGGTATTGTGCCTGGGGGTTCAAAATCGAATCATAAATGGATAAATGATGATGTTGTTTATGAGGAGATTCTTCCTGAAGAGCAGCTAGTCCTTTGTGATGCCATTACTTCTGGTGGTCTTCTGGTTTCCTTAAGTGAATCAGATGCACATCAATATATAGAAGGACTCCATTCTAATGGGTTAGGACAAGCATCGATTATTGGAAGAGTAACAGAGAAAAAAGATAAACTAATTTATGTGAAAAGATAAACAGCGAAGGCGTCCTTCGCTGTTTTTTGTAATAGATAAGAAAGTATCGCTAGACGGGCGCTTGCGCTTTTCTCATTAACTAGGTATTTTCAATTGTAATTTTTGTTGCAGCTTTTCAAGCATATCCTTCGTCATTTTGTCTAAGTCGTAGTCGAATTTAAAGCCCCATTCTTCTTTTGCTGAAGTGGAATCAATGGAATTTGGCCAGCTATCGGCAATCTTTTGACGGGCAGGATCCACTTTATAGGCAATTTTAAATCCAGGAATGTACTTCCGAATACTTGCAGCAATTTCTTCAGGATCAAAGCTCATAGAACTAACATTAAATGAATTCCTATGAATTAATCTGGATGCGTCTGCTTCCATTAAATCGATAATCGCATTCAATGCATCTGGCATATACATCATATCCATGTAAGTGCCTTTATCGATGTATGATGTGTATTTACCATTTTTGACTGCTTCATAGTAAATTTCCACGGCATAATCTGTGGTTCCTCCGCCTGGTAGGGCAACGTATGAAATTAAGCCAGGAAAACGCAATCCACGTGTGTCGACCCCAAATTTATGGAAGTAGTAATCAGACAATAATTCGCCTGCTACTTTATTAACCCCATACATGGTGGTAGGGCGCATAATGGTATCCTGCGGTGTTTCATCCTTTGGTGTAGTTGGACCAAAAGCTCCGATTGAGCTTGGTGTGAAAAATTGTGCCTTTAACTCCCTAGCTGTTTCAAGGGCATTCATTAGCCCTCCCATATTCAAATTCCAAGCAAATACGGGTTTCTCTTCAGCTGTAGCAGATAGCAGTGCGGCTAAATGCATGACCGTATCAACTTTATATTTTTTGCCAATCTCAACCATGGATTTTAAATCGGTTACGTCTACGATCTCAAATGGACCGCTTTGGGCCGCTTCACTGTCATTCTTTTTAATATCTGTAGCAATTACATTGTCTGTTCCGTAAATATCTCTTAGCTTCATGGTTAATTCAGAGCCAATTTGCCCTAATGCACCAGTAATTAATATTCGCTTCATGATGAACCCCCACTTCAGTCAATTTAGTCTTAAATAATACCCATTTCTTTGCCGACTTTTTCATATATTGAAATAGCGTTATCCAGCATTTCTTTTGTATGGGCCGCAGTTGGCATATTGCGGACCCGTCCTGTACCTTGAGGTACCGTCGGGAAAACAATCGCTTTTGCATAAACGCCTTCTTCATTTAACCGCTTGCTAAATTGTTGAGTAAGTGATTCTTCTCCAATGATACACGGTGTAATTGGCGTTTCACTGTTGCCGATATTAAAACCTAATTCCTTTAAGCCTTTTTTCAGATAGTTGCCGTTTTCCCAAAGCTTTTGATTAAGCTCAGTGCTTTCCATTAAGATTTCAATTGACTTTTTACTTGCAGCCACATCTGCCGGGGTTAATGAGGTTGAAAATAGGAAAGGACGACTGCGAACCTTTAGCCAGTCAATCAGGTTTTTCTTCCCGGCAACATAACCGCCGACAACCCCTATTGCTTTTGAAAGTGTTCCAATTTGGAAATCAATCTTGTCAGACAAGCCAAAATGCTTGACTGTCCCTGCTCCTTCCCCAAGAACACCAGAACCATGGGCATCATCGACATATGTAATTAAATCAAATTCTTCCGCAATTTTTACTATTTCAGGTAATAAGGCAACATCGCCATCCATGGAAAATACGCCATCAGTAATAACCATGATTTTATTGTATTTGCCAGATTCTTTTGCTTCCATCGCTTTTACTCGTAAATCTTCCATGTCAGAGTGGTTGAAGCGGATTATTTTTGCCTTTGAAAGTCTGCAGCCGTCAATGATGGAGGCATGGTTCAATTCATCTGATAAAATCGCATCATTTTTATCCATTACGGCTGAAATGGCGGCCATATTACAATTAAATCCTGATTGATATGCAATCGCTGCTTCTGTATGTTTAAATTCAGCCAGCTTTTCCTCTAATTCAACATGAAGCTTGAGAGTTCCATTAATGGTCCGAACGGCTCCTGCACCGACACCATACTGCTCAATCGCAAGAGCGGCAGCTTTTTTCAAACGCTCGTCTGTTGCCAGGCCTAAATAATTATTAGAAGAAAGATTAACAAGTTCTTTACCGTTAATGGTAATCATTGGTCCGTTTGGACTTTCTAATGGGTCTATTACATTGTAAAGGCCTTTGCCTTTTAAATCTTCAAGATTTTCGTTTAAAAATTTCTCCAAAATGTTACTGGACATTTTCAATACCCCCTAATATTATCTGAACATCCCTTTGTCGTTTAAAAAATACATTTGTCCACTCCAAAAAGACATCAATATCTTCATAAAAGCCTTTGTTAAAGGATTCCTGTAATATACTTTATCACACTTTTTATAAAATGTTCATACGTAGAGGACAAAAAATAAAAATATTTTTATGTTTTTAGATTACCCAACTGGCGGAAAGGATATTTTGAACAGTCCGATGCAAAGAAAAAGAACCAATCCATTTGGAAAGGTTCTTTCTTTTATCATTTAGATTCCGGTCGGCCATGTTGCTAAGAGTCGTTCGCTTTTTTCTCTTTTTGATGTTAGCAAATATTCAAGCGATTGACAGAGGAATTTTCTTGTTTCATTTGGCTGAATGACATCATCGATTAAATGTTTGGCTGCCGCTTTGTACGGGGAACTATCAAAGGACCAAAGCTCTAAAAGTTTTTTACGTTGTTCACTTGGATTTTCTGAACGTGCCAACTCTCGGCCGAATACAACGTTTACTCCAACCTCTGGTCCGGTAAAATTAATTTCTGCAGTTGGCCAAGCTACGACCAAATCCCCGCCCATGCCTGGCCCGCACATATTACCATAAGCCGCACCAATACTTTTACGAATAACCACGGATATTTTAGGTACGGTTGATAAGGCCAGCGCTTGATTCCAAACCATAATTTTCGTGGGCATCTTTGCTTTTTCCGCCTCGCTGCTGATCCGGAAACCCGGTGTATCATGGAGAAAAATGAGCGGAATATGATAGGAATCGCACAGACAAATAAATTCAGTAGCCTTTTGACATTCCTGGGGTCCGGGAGCACCGGCATAATGACTTGGCTGGTTTGCAATGATCCCGACAACATGACCGTTCAAATGGGCAAAAGCAGTGATCAATCCTTTTCCAAACTTCCTCTGATACTCAAAGGAAATACCATCATCTACAATTAAATCAATGATTTTTTTCATATTATAAACGCGGTTGCTTTGCTGTGGTAAGATGGTCAAAACGTCTTCGACTGAACGATAAGGATCATCGGTCGTTGCCTTCATCCGGGGCCTTTCTCCTGAATTTTGCGGCATAAACGAAAAATAGGTTTTTAATTGCTCTATGCACTCTTCTTCAGTGGCCCCATCCTCATCAATTTGCCCTGTATAACGATGATGCACATCGACTCCGCCCAATTCTTCCGGTGATAATTTTTGGCCGTTAGCAAGCTCAAGCATTCGCGGCCCCGCTATCGCCATGCAAGTTCCGTGAAGCTGGGTAACAAAATCGGAAGATACTGCAGCCCATGTCGGCCCCCCAAAGCTGTCGCCTAATATTGCCGTCATCGTAGGGACTTGACGATGAAGCGTTAACATTTCTCTCGGGAATAATTTATCACTAATTCCATCGGAGCCCATTCCATCTGGCATCCTAAGGCCGCCGCCTTCATGAAGTGAAAAAATCGGCAGCCCATTTTTTACGGCAAATTCATGAATGCTTTTCGATTTCCTAATGTGGACATTTCCTTCTGTGCCAGCAAAAACGGTCTTATCTCCCGCTTGAATAACAGCAGGTCTCCCATTCACTTTCCCTACACCGACAATCAGTCCGTCACCATAGCTTTTATGTTCCGTCCCTTTCACATCCGAAGTATTTAACATACCAAACTCCATGAAAGTGCGGTGGTCAGCTAACATTTCAATTCTCTCTCTTGCCGTTCGCAATCCCTTGCCATGCTGGGCCGCTTTTTTTTCATGGCCTCCGCCTAAAAGGGCCGTTTCTTTTTTTGCCTGAAGTTCACCAGTTAATTGCTGTAAATAGTCCATGAGCTCTCTCTCCTAATTCTCTTTTAACAATTTTCTAAGTACTTTCCCAGACGGTGTAGCTGGAAGCTGGTCCATTATTTCAACATAGCGAGGATATTTATAGGCGGCCATATTCACCTTCGCCCACATGATAATATCCTCGGGTATTACTTTTTCTTTTTCCGTGCCCTTCAACACTACATATGCTTTAACCACTTCCCCTTTTACTGGGTCAGGAACTCCAATCACTGCGGATTGACGAATGGCGGGATGTAAGTTGAGCAGCGCTTCTACATCTTCCGGAAAAATACTATATCCAGAGCATTTGATCATTTCTTTTACACGACCCTGAAAAAATAAATAGCCATCTTCATCAAGGCAGCCAATGTCTCCGGTATGTACCCATCCATCCCTTAATGTCTCGGCAGTGGCATCATGGCGATTTAAATAACCTTTAAACACACCCGGATTTTTTACGATTATTTCCCCTTGTTTACCTGGAGGCTGCTCTTTACCTGTTTCAAGATTGATTATGCGAATTTCCGTATCATAAACCGGAATGCCGCAGGATCCAAATTTAATTTTTTCCTTAGGCATAAAAGTATCACAGGTGTGGGTCTCACTTAATCCGTAAGCGGCTTCATATAGAACACAGCCATTAGTGACCTCTTTCCACTGTTCAGCGAGTTCTTTCGTTACTTGAACGCCAAAGCTTGTTGCTAAATTCGTTTTTAAGCTCGATAAATCTCTCTTTTCAATCCCAGGAATTTGTAAGATAGCCCAGTTCATCGGTGCAATACTGTACCAATAACTGACTTTATATTTTTCAATGGCTTCAACGGTTGCGGATGGATCGAATTTTATAAACAAGACGCAGGGTCTTCCTGAATAAACTGGCGTATTTAACCCCATTAACATCCCAGCAATATGGCATAAAGGCGCACTGGCCATAAGAATTTCATCCTGGCTCATTCCATTTGCCTGCGCGGAGGCTGCCGTTTTAAATAAGGCATTCCCGTAGGTAAGCATCGCTCCTTTTGGACGGCCGGTAGTACCTGAAGTAAAGACCATTAAGCCTGCATCACTCCACAAATCCACATTTTCTTTCACTTCAAAAGGTATTTCAGTTTGAAGAATGTCAACAAAATGCTCTGTTTCAGAAAAGGATTGCTTTGGAAAAATGAACTCATCTGGGAACTTCCATTCTGTCTGGTCTGGGAGGAAATCATCATAGTTGGTCGTAACAATAAAATTCAGAGGACGTACTTTCTCGATTGCTTTTTGGATAAGGGGAATACCATCAGAACCGGCAATGATTCCTTCTATTGGAGCTTCTTCTAAGTAATAAACCAACTCATGTTCTTTAAACATCGGGTTTAACGGGATGACGATACCGCCCAATTTTTGAATGGCAAAATGAGCGATGATATATTGCGGACAGTTTTGCAAATAAAGGGCAACACAGCTCCCCTTCTTTACCCCTTTATGGTGCAAATAATTTGAGAACTTGTTTACATAACCTAAAAGCTCTCCCCAGGTAATCTTTGTGCCATAAAAAATATAAGCCAGTTCCTCAGGCCTTTGTTTCCCGTGTTGTTCTAAGTAGTCCACTAGCGGCATTTCTCCCTGCAAATATTCCAGTTGGGCAGGAAGCTGGTCTGGCCAAAAAGGCCGAATTTTTTCTACCATTTTTATTCCTCCAAACAATCTTACTGACCGGTTAGTATTTACCGGTGAACTAATTTTGAATTTTCTGACTACATAACTAAGATTAATAGTACATGAAAGTGAATTGTTATTCAATCATAGTCTTTATCAGAATTTCACAACGATAGAAACTCTTTCAAAAACCGAACAAAAATCGATTATTATCATTAATTATTCGCTTTTTTGTAAAAAATGATTGATTTACCTATTTACCATGCTATAATGTGAATAAATTCATAAAAAGATTCACTCATATAATCGCGGGGATATGGCCCGCAAGTTTCTACCGGATTGCCGTTAACAATCTGACTATGAGTGGGTAATGAGAAAGACGTGTTTTGCGGACTTCTTTCTTTATCCTTTCGGTTATAAGCCCAAGGTCATTGCCCCACTCAAAGGTTGATGTGGGTAATGGCTTTTGGGCTTTTTATTTTTCTTAGGGGGTACATCATGGAATTATTAAAAGACAGAATTAAAAAGGACGGAAAGGTTCTTTCAGAGCATGTGTTAAAGGTTGATTCCTTTTTAAATCATCAGATTGATCCAGAATTAATGTTAGCAGTAGGTAAAGAATTTGCTGAAAGATTTGCTGATGAGAAAATCACGAAAATCGTAACGATTGAATCCTCTGGCATTGCACCTTCAGTGATGGCTGGTTTATATATGAAGGTCCCTGTTATTTTTGCTCGAAAAAGAAAATCGTTAACCTTAAACGATGATTTATTGACTGCCACTGTCCATTCTTTTACTAAAAAGGAAACAAATGAAATCTCACTTTCAAAAAAATATTTATCTAAAGAGGATCGAGTACTTATTATTGACGACTTTCTCGCCAATGGTCAGGCTGCACTTGGTTTAGTGGAAATTGTGGAGCAGGCAGGTGCACAGATTGCCGGGATTGGCATCGTCATTGAAAAGTCCTTTCAGGAAGGGGCTCAACTTTTAAAAGAGGCTGGCTTAAGGGTCGAATCCTTAGCAAGAGTTGCTTCTCTCTCAAACGGTGAGGTTAGCTTTGTAAACGAAAATGTAGAGGAGTTAGTCTAATGAAACAACATCCATTCAAAATTGCTTCTTTAGGAATTCAACATGTACTAGCAATGTATGCTGGAGCGGTCATTGTCCCGCTTATCGTAGGCGGCGCCCTTAAATTTAATGGTGAACAACTAACCTACTTGGTTTCGATTGATATATTAATGTGCGGTATTGCAACCATTTTACAAGTTTGGCAGAATCGCTTTTTTGGGATTGGCCTGCCTATCGTCCTTGGTTGTACGTTTACGGCTGTGGGTCCAATTATCGCAATTGGAAGCCAATATGGTATTTCAGCCATTTATGGCTCCATCCTTCTATCAGGCCTAATTGTGATTCTTATTTCTGGCTTCTTCGGAAAATTAATTAAATTTTTCCCACCGGTTGTTACTGGATCTGTGGTTACCATTATCGGGATTACTTTAATTCCGGTTGCGATGAATAACATAGCCGGCGGTCAAGGCAGCCCTGATTTTGGTTCCCTTTCGAATATTAGTTTAGCTTTCGGAACTTTACTGTTTATTATCTTCCTTTATCGATTTACTAAAGGTTTTATCCGTTCCATTTCAATTTTACTTGGCTTAGTTGGTGGTACTTTTGCAGCGGCAATTATGGGAAAGGTGAATTTTTCAGCTGTGGGTGATGCTTCATGGTTCCATATGGTAAAACCATTTTACTTTGGCACCCCTACTTTTGAACTGACACCGATTATTACAATGACATTAGTTGCCATTGTTAGTTTGGTAGAATCGACTGGTGTTTATTTTGCGCTTAGCGACATTACGGGGAAAAAATTATCGGAAAAAGATTTAACCAAAGGTTACCGTGCTGAGGGTCTTGCAAGTATTTTAGGTGCATTGTTTAATGCCTTTCCTTATACAACCTACTCACAGAACGTCGGCCTTGTCCAGCTTTCTGGAGTCAAAGGAAAAAATGTCATCTATACGATGGGCGGTATACTTATTTTTCTAGGATTTGTACCGAAAATTGCGGCATTGACTACAGTTATTCCTACCCCTGTTTTAGGAGGAGCAATGGTGGCTATGTTCGGAATGGTTATCGCCTATGGAATTAAAATGTTAAGTAAAGTAGAATTCGCTTCCCAAGAAAACCTGTTGATTATCGCATGTTCTGTTGGCATGGGACTTGGTGTAACCGCTGTTCCTACCCTATTTGACCATTTGCCAGAGAGCGTCAAAATCCTGACCAACAATGGGATTGTGGCTGGCAGCTTGACAGCTATTTTCTTAAACATTGTGTTTAATGTCTCAAAGCGAGGCAAAGAACAAACAAATGTTCATGAGTTAAAAGCGTCCTAACATTAAAGACGGAGCTATCCCAGGCTCCGTCTTACTATTTCTATTAAATCTGTTAGATTATTTTGGATGGCAGCACTTTGCGCCGAATTTCTCGTAATGCTCCCTCCACTGTTTTGACTTCCTGAACCTGAGAACGTTTTTGTAACCGATATGGGAGAAATAAAAACCGCCCCGCCAAAATTTACTATCCCGCCAGAAATGGTCCCAATTGAAATTCTTTCCTTATTTAAATCCAAGCCTTCCCCTTCTTCCAATCCTTTTAAATAGGATATGTACAAGCTCGGGGACTTGATTAAACTCCTTCATTAGGAAAAATAATTTTTCATCAAAAGCAAATCCCAATTTATTCACAGTACTTTTCACACCAAAAAACCTATGAAGATTGGATTACAAAAGTTTGGAATGTTGAAGAATGGTTATAATTAACAGTCTAAGAAAATCAATCAAACCCCTGCTTTTTAGCAGGGGTTTTTCTTATGAACACTTTTTACTATCTATTTTTTCGATGAGTATTGATAGGATAAATAGATATATTGAATTTATTCAATTATCCCCTTTATTTATAATTAAAAAGGTTAAGCATTTCTATTATAAATAAAAGTAAAAGAGGTTCTTATATTATGAAAAAATGGCTTTCTGTTATGATTCTTTTTATCCTTGTTTTTTCTCTGGCTGCTTGCGGACAAAAGGATGAAAAATCAAGCGAAGGAAAAAAAGAAACAAAGACGGATGAAGTGTTTAAGATTGGTGCGATACCTGACCAAAATGCAGCAGACCTTGATAAAGGAATGACTGCAGTTGCTAAGTACCTAAGTGAAAAGACAGGCATGAAGGTTGAATTCGTTCCATCTGTCGACTACGCTGCTCTCGTTACAGCCTTTCAGCGCGGCGAAATCCATATGGCATGGTTTGGCGGCTTAACAAGTGTCCAGGCAAGAAATCTTGTTCCTGAGGCAGAATCCATTGTTCAACGGCCGCGCGATGCTGAATTCCATTCTGTTTTTATCACACAGGCTTCAGAAAATATTACGAAACTTGAAGATTTAAAAGGAAAGTCTTTTACGTTTGGCAGTGAAAGTTCTACTTCTGGACATTTGATGCCCCGTTATTTCTTAACGGAAGCTGGAATTGATCCAAATAAGGATTTTGATGGCAAGCCTAATTTCTCAGGTTCACATGATACAACCTATAAATTAGTGGAATCAGGCGCATTTAAAGCAGGTGCCCTTAACGAAGCGGTATGGCAGGCTGCCGTTAAAGAAGGAAAAGTAGATACCAATAAAGTGAAGGTATTCTACACAACCCCTGCTTATTACGACTATAACTGGACTATTAATAGTAATGTTGAAGAAGTTTTCGGAAAAGGCACAAAGAAAAAAGTGAAAGACGCCCTTCTCTCTGTTACTGGTGATCAAAAAGAGATTGCCGACTTATTCCAAACTGACAGCTTTATTGAAACAAAAAATGATAATTACAAAAAGATTGAAAAAGTGGCGAAAGAACTAAAGATCATTAAGTAGTAGGTGTCATAAAATGTCTTCAAAAAAAATGATTGAAGCAAATTCCATAAGCAAACATTATGAGCGGAAGATAGCATTATCTTCCCTTTCTTTTTCGATTCATCAAGGGGAAACGGTGGCATTGATTGGGCCGAGCGGTGCGGGAAAAACGACGCTCCTTAATACGATCGCTGGATTGATTCCAATTGAGACTGGCGGACTGCTTATTGATGGCCATCCCCTTTCTTCTTATAAAAAACGAAAGGCTTTTGCGAAGAAAGTCGGGGTAATCCGCCAGCAATTTGATTTAATCGGGCCGCTTGCGGTGATTCATAATGTGCTGGCAGGGAAATTAGCAGATTGGAGTTTGATCAAATCGGTATTTTCCCTGCTCCTTCCTCAAGAAAAAGCAGCGGCCTTTAAAGCTCTTGAGAAAGTCGGTCTATCTAACAAAGCATTCGAAATCACCTCAACCCTATCAGGCGGTGAACAGCAGCGTGTCGCGATGGCTCGCTTAATGATACAAAATCCTGAAATCATTTTAGCAGATGAACCAGTTGCTTCGCTGGACCCTGCGCGAGCAGACGACATATTAACGATGTTGACGAATATCGTCAATGAAAAAAACCAAACAATTATAGCCAGTTTGCATTCGGTTGACTATGCCCGAAAATATTTTACAAGAATCCTTGCCCTTAAAGATGGAGAACTTTTCTTTGATTTGCCGACTGAAAAAGTAACGGATGAGCTGTTAGCTGAGCTTTATCAAATTAAGGAGAGGAGCTAAGATGAAAAAGCTGGTTTCCTCCCTACGGTTGCATAATCGTTTCCTATTAACATTATTATTGGCCGCTATTTTCGTCTGGAGCCTTTTCTCCATTAACTGGAATGCTGATTTAATTCATGCAGGTGGTATTCCAACCCTGTTGCAGATCGTTGAAGATCTGTTTTCTCCAGATTTTTCTCCTGATGTTATAATGAAGGGCTTAGAGGCTGCCTGGATTACCCTGGCCTACGCCGTGGCCGGTATGTCACTAGCCATCATTTATGCGTTTATCGTTGGTATTCTTGCTTCCGGAACGTTAACTTCGAGCAGGGTTGCCCGTCTCACATCTAAGATATTTTTTAGGGGTGTTTTAGGATTTACCCGTTCCATCCATGAGCTCATTTGGGCCTGGCTTTTTGTCGCTGCGGTCGGGTTATCCCCTTATGCAGCCATTTTTGCACTTGCCATTCCTTATGGCGGGATACTTGGACGGATTTTTGCTGATATGTTAAATGATGTCCCAGTCGAACCAATTAACGTTTTAAAATCGACTGGTGCTTCCAGGCTTCAAACCCTTGTTTATGGGTATCTTCCCCTCGTTTGGGCTGATCTTATCAGCTATACCATGTACCGGTTCGAGTGTTCGATCCGTTCCTCCGCGATTATGAGTTTTGTAGGTCTAGGAGGGCTGGGATATCAAATTCAGCTATCGCTTGCTGATTTGAAATATGATCAGGTTTGGACTTATGTATTTTTTCTAATTGGGATTGTTTTATTAGTCGATGTTTGGAGTAATTCGGTGCGAAAAGCGTTAACGGAACGAAAGCGTCGGAAAGGATTCAGCCCTGGCTGGGGTTCTTCCCTCTTAGCAATTATACTAATTATCGGTTCTTGGGTATTTATTACTATCGGAGATAAGGCAAATTTATTGGAATTGCTATCAGTTAAAAATCTTGAATATGCGAAAAAGTTTTTTGGCGGCCTTGTTGGGGTGAACGAAAAACACCCTGCATTTTTAGACGCAGGCGGTTGGTCATCTGCGTTAAAACTAACGCTGGAAACGCTGGAGATGAGTATTATGGCAATTGGTTTTGCAACGATTGCAGCCTTTATAACGGTAATTCCAGCTGCTAGAAATATGGCCAATGGAAGCTTGACGTCAGAAAAAAAATGGTATTACTGGCCCCTCTTCGGAATCGTTCGGATTATTTATATTTTTTCACGGGCTGTCCCCGAGCTAGTTTGGGCGATGATGATTATCTTTATTTTTAAACCAGGGCTTTTGCCTGGTGCGATTGCACTTGCGCTTCACAATTTTGGTATTCTTGGCAAGCTGTGGGCTGAGGTCATTGAGGATATGGATCCGAGACCCATTCGTAATTTATCATCTGCTGGTGCGTCTAAAATTCAAATACTGTTTTACGGTATCCTGCCGACTGTGTTACCAAGGTTTCTTACCTATATTCTTTATCGTTGGGAAGTCATAATGAGGACCACAATTGTTGTTGGATTTGTCGGTGCTGGTGGTTTAGGAATGGAATTTAAATTAGCGATGAGCTTTTTTCAGTACACAGAAATAACCTTGCTTTTGCTTTGCTATATGATACTCGTCATAATCGCTGATTTTGCTTCGGAGAGTACGAGAAAAGCCGTCAAATAAAAAAGGAACACACTTCAAAGATGTGTTCCTTTTTTATTTAGCATCATGTTATTATATGATATCAGTCTCCTATATAACTGCTAGCATATTGATATATTTACGCTATCTCCTTATTAGCTCGGCTTTTTACGCTCCTTTATACAAAACTACTAATTTTAATTCGTTCTGGACACGTATAAATATTCATAGTTTGATTGCGAATAAATCCTACCGTCGTGATCCCTAGTTCTTCTGCCAGTTGTAGTGCCAATTCCGTTGGAGCTGATTTTGAGAGAACCACCTCACATCCTATTTTTGATACTTTTAATAAGATTTCTGAAGAAATACGTCCGCTAAAAACAATAATTTTTTCTCCAATTGAGATGTTATTTTTTAAGCAATATCCGTATATTTTATCCAAAGCATTATGCCGCCCTATATCCATTCGGCTTAAAATTAAACCCTCACCATCGCAAAGCGCTGCGTTATGAACTCCTCCTGTATCTTGAAAAGTTGTGGCAGAGTTTTGCAAATCTTTCATTAAACGAAAGCATTGATCTGGAGAAAGAGTCACTCGAATTTCATTCATTTTTTTAGCATTTAATGCATCGTTTACAAAGACAAAGCCTTGTCTGCTCATTCCACAGCATGATGTTATATAGCGTTTGTTTTGGAAATTTTGATAAAACGGATTTAGTTTATCTGTTTCAACATGTACATAACCTTCTTTTTCTCGAACCCAAATCTCTTTTACATCTTCATAACATCTTATGATCCCTTCAGATGCTAAATAACCTATTACCATATCTTCAATATACTCCGGTGTACAGACCATGGTCACAAGTTCTTGTCCATTTATTTTTACTGTAACCGGAAACTCTGTCACAATAATATCTTCAGCTGGTTCAGTATATCCATTTGTACATCTTAGAATTTCTCGTTTTTCTACTATTGGTTTCATTAAAGGTTTCCTTCTTTATTAATGGGAATACTTTAGTCAATTTTTTATATCACTATTGACCAGAATAGGTTTGTCAAAAACATATATTGTCATGGCAATATCCGTATCTATATTGATATCTGTAAAAACACTTACAAGTTTCGCCTGAACTAATTCCTCTAGCTTTTCCACTTTTGATGGGTCCTCATAAATTGTTTTCACTAATGTCGTTCTTGCTTTATGAACCATCTGATGCCCTTCTTTAGATTCGATCATAAACTTTTCTATATTCGTCAGATTCCCTTTCATCTCACTAATCGCCCAAGGACCTACAAACCGCGTAGTAATTTCTCTCGGTCCATTCCCAACACATTCTTTACGTATTTCCCGAACTAGCATATTGAATTGATGCTCGATGTTTTTTGTCATTCGTTTCTCCTTTCCCTCGATTAAACTTTTAACCACTTGTTTGGTAAAAAATAACTGATCATGAGGACAAAAACCACGAAAGATAACCATAAATTCTGTATTGGATCTCCATTGTTAACAATGATAAAACGGATGGTTGCTGTAATTCCAATATAAAGAAGATACCTTATTGGAAAATGGTAATTTTCCTTGAAATATTTTACAATCATCGAAATAAATCCAAAATACAAGAAAAATACTAAAACCTTACCAAGAATATCATGTACATTATTATTTCCAATAAGAGCTTCGTTAACTATAATGTAAAGTTCTCTAAAAAGAAGAAAAATAAGGACAAAACAAAGAATGCTTAACGATGAATTTAACATTGTTTGATAAAAATGTATGAGCCTTTTTCCTTTATTCCATCTATTTAATTCAGCCATTGGCTATTGTTCCCCTCCATAGTTATCATAGCTTTTTCTTCGAAATGTAGGTTTACTCCTTCAAACCTTCCCCTAAGCCCTTCAAAAAGTTAATACCAAATCCCATTGCACGGTTAACATCAGGATCCTTCATTAATTTTAATAGATCAAAAAGACCTACTTTTTTATTTAATCGAAGTCCCTCTTCTGCTTTTTGAAAACCATTCGTTACACTTTCCATCATTTTTTTTGTCAATTCAGGATTTAGTTCCGTCAACATTCCAGCTGCAGCCATCCCATTATTAATTGCATTTGTGACAGGAGGACGTAACATTTGCCCAACCGCAATTTTAGCAATTTTTTCCTTTGCTTCAACAAAGCTATTTACTGCTCCAAGAACTCCACTCTCGTGGAGCTCTTGAAGCAGTTTCATCGTTTCCTGGATGCCTTCAGCATTTTGTGTTACATCCTGTATTACTTTTTCGAGAACTTGGTTTTTCATTTCCTTTTCGTTCAAATTAGATTCAGCAATTTGGGATATCGGTTTCGCCATTACTTAGTCCCCCCTGATATTTCATTTAAGTCTGCAATTGGCTCATAATCTGTACGTGCCCATTTTCGTTCCACCTGTACTCCGAGTTGTGGATTCCGCTTTGCATACCGAGGATTGTACAACGGAAGTGGTGTATTTCCTTTTACATTTATTAATTCCATTTTTACTTTTGTCTGTTTATAAGCTGGTGTTTGTGTCCGAACATCACCGACACTTCCAGTTAATAGGTTGATAGCATTTTCATGACTGACAGAATGCATAGGGACATAGAGTTCTTTTCCTTGGACCCGATCTGTTACGATCGTACGAAGCTTAATTGCACCATAAGGTGACACAAGGCGTACAAGCGAGCCATCTTTTACACCGCGTTCAATGGAGAGTTCCGGTGAAACTTCTACGAATACCTCAGGTAACTTATACTGAATCCCTTTAGATTTATTCGTCATATTTCCTTCATGGAAATGTTCTAAAAGTCGTCCGTTATTCAAAGTAAGGTCAAATTCATGTGAAAACTCAATAGGCGCAACATATTCTTCAAGGGAAAAACGAGCTTTTCCATCGGGAAAGTTAAATCGTTCCGTATAAAGAAGCGGCTCATCTGTACCATCTTTTTGTACTGGCCATATTAAACTGTTCCATCCCTCAATTCGTTCATACGATACACCCTCAAAAATCGGAGACAAGCTTGCAATCTCATTCATAATTTCGCTCGGATGTTCGTAGTTCCAATTAACCCCCATATATTTCGCAATCTGTTGAATTATCCACCAATCCGGTTTAGATTCACCTAATGGATCAAGTGCACGATACAGCCGTTGAATGCGTCGCTCTGTATTCGTGAATGTTCCGTCTTTCTCAAGTGACGGAGCCGCCGGCAGGACAACATCTGCAAATTGTGCTGTTTTCGTTAGAAACACATCCTGTACAACAAAAAATTCTAGTTTACTAAGTGTATCATGCACATGGTTTGAGTTTGAATCGACCCATGCCATATCTTCTCCCATTAGATACATGGCTTTTAATTCGCCTTTCTCCACTGCTTCTAACATTTCAATGTTTGTTAAGCCGGGCTTATTGGAAATTTTGACTCCATAGGCCTGTTCAAACTTTGCTCGTGCATTATAGTCTGATAGACGCTGATTCCCTGGAAGCCACTGTGGAAGGGTCCCCATGTCACAGGATCCTTGTACATTGTTATGGCCGCGTAGAGGATATGCCCCAGCATCAGGACGGCCAAAGTTTCCAGTAACTAGCAGAAGATTAGCGATAGCCGCTGATGTATGAGATCCTGCAACATTTTGAGTGACACCCATTCCCCATAAAATACATGTTCCATCTGCTTCGTGAATCATTCTGGCCGTTTCGATAAGATGTTCTTTTGAAAGACCAGTTACTTCCTCTGCATATTCAAGTGTGTATTTTTCAAGGAGTTTAAGATACTCACTGTATTGATTTACACGTTTTTCAATGAATTTTTCAGCATGCCAGCCCTGATCGATAATATATTTGGCAATTGCTGTTATCCAAACATAATCAGTTCCCTGTTTTGGATGTAAAAACAGATCGGAACGCTCAGCCATTTCATGTTTTCGAAGGTCGGAAACAATCAATTTTTGGCCGCATAATTTCTTTGCACGCTTTACCCGCGTCGCTAGTACTGGGTGACCTTCAGTTGGGTTCGCACCAATAATGATGACAAGACCTGCGCTAGCAATATCTTTAATGGTACCCGAGTCACCTCCGTATCCAACTGTCGCAAGCAGCCCATCTGTGGCAGGAGACTGACAGTATCGTGAACAATTGTCAATGTTGTTTGATTCAAATACTTGACGTGCTAATTTTTGCATAAGATAGGAGTCTTCGTTTGTTGTTTTGGAAGAACTCACAAACCCTAATGCACGTCCCCCATAGGTTTGTTTAATCGTACCCATTTTTTCTGCAATCAAATTTAAGGCCTCATCCCAAGTTGCAGGGACAAATTCATCCCCTTTTCGAATTAAAGGGGTAGTAAGACGTTGCTCGCTATTCACAAAATCCCATCCAAACTTTCCTTTAACACAGGTAGAAACGCTGTTTACAGGTCCGTTTTCAGTTGGTTCGATTTTTAAGATTTCACGTCCCTTTGTCCATACTTCAAATGAACATCCTACTCCACAAAACGTACAAACGGTTTTGGTTTTCTTCGTACGAGTCTCCCTCATCGCAGCTTCTACTTCTGATAAGGCAAAAATCGTCTTATAGTCTGGTTCGACTTCTTTTATAAGATCAACCATAGGGTTTAACAAATCATTTGGAATAGCAGTCATAAGTCCAGCTTCGCCCAGCATCGATTTTTCCATTAGTGCATTACATGGACAAACTGTGGCACACTGTCCGCAAGATACACAGGAAGATTCATTGATGGATTTACCATTATCCCACAGGACACGTGGAATTTTTCGTTCCCAATCAATCGTTAGAGTTTCATTAACCTGAAGGTCTTGGCACACTTCTACACAACGCCCGCAAAGAATACATTGATTAGGATCGTATCGGTAAAAAGGATGTGACATATCTACTTCATATCCCTTTTCTCGGAAGGGACGAGTTTGATGTTCAATTTCTAAAAATTCCGCTGTATTATGAACACGGCAATTCCCGTTATTATTGTCGCAAACCGTACAATAAAGTAAGTGATTCTCCAAAATACGGTCCATTGCTTCTGTTTGTGCAGTTTTGGCCCGCTCTGAGGAAGTCATAATATTCATTCCTTCCTCCATTTGTGTAGAACAAGCCCGCATTATTTTCCCATTTATCTCACACATACACGTATCACATGTTTGTATTGGACCTAAAACCTCTGAATAACAGATATGCGGGTGCTCTATTCCTTGTTGCAAAAGATAATCAAGAATACGAATTCCCTTTTCAACCTCACGAACCTCACCATTAATCTTCACTTTTACTATTTCAGACAATGTAACCTCTCCCCTTGTAAAAAATAAAAAGCCCGCCATAAAATAGTGTGTGTATGACTTTACACAAACTATTTTATGGCGGGCTAATATCTAAGCAGTAAACCTACTAGTTATCCATCTCACCAATAAAAATATAAAAAAGACATAGTAGTAGGCAATTTAGAATTACTTACCATCCATGAACTTTAACACTGTTATTATAATGCTTTTAATCTATAAACTCAATAACAAATTTCCTTAGGACAATTCCATAATTTTCCCTTACTCTTTCACTGTTTAATCTTACAATTTCGTAAGGGCAGGGATATGAAGAAAATAATTCCCCAAAAGCTTGTATTCATCCAACGATTTCCATTATCCTAAATAAGAGAACAACTAGTTTTGGGAGTGAAAATACATTTGCAAACAAAAGCAGCTTTGCCAATATTATTTGTAGTAATGTTTTTGGTAATGGTTGGGTTCGGAATCATTATTCCTGTTTTACCCTTTTATGCCGAAGAAATTGGGGCAAGTCCAACAGAACTTGGGCTGTTAATGGCGGTATATTCGTTCATGCAGCTCATCTTTGCACCAATGTGGGGACGTTTATCCGATCGGATTGGCCGAAAGCCGGTTATGATGATTGGGATTATTGGTCTTGCGCTTTCCTTTTATATTCAAGCAATCTCAACAGAGCTTTGGATGCTATTTGCCGCGAGGATCATTGGCGGCACCCTCTCATCAGCGAATATGCCAACTGCAATGGCGTACGTTGCTGATATTACAACAGAAGAAAACCGTGGGAAGGGTATGGGTATTGTAGGAGCAGCTGTAGGTTTAGGATTTGTATTTGGTCCGGCAATTGGCGGTATTTTTTCAAAAATTAGTTTGAGTATGCCGTTTTATCTTGCTAGCGGTTCTTCTTTGATTACTTTGATCCTTGTTTTTCTTTTATTAAAAGAATCAAAACTCAATATAAATGAGTCTAAAGGAAAAAGACGCTCCATTTGGGGGGCATTTAATCGAGATGTCGCTGTTTTGTTTTTTGTGCAATTATTAATCTCTTTATCCCTTTCTGGCCTTGAAGCAACCTTTGCCTATTTTGCCGCTAAAAAAGCGGGCTTAAATTCTACTCAACTTGGTTATATTTTTATGATCATGGGATTTGTGGGAGCTATGGTGCAGGGCGGTTTAGTCGGAAGGCTGACAAAAAAATACGGTGAACCTTCTGTCATTCAGGTGGGAATCATTGTTTCAGCGCTTGGATTTGGCTTGATATTACTTGTTAATAGCTTTACAACTGCAGCAATCTTTTTATCTATCTTTGGGATTGGAAATGGAGTAATACGTCCGAGCGTCTCTTCCCTGTTAACAAAAACATCAACGGCAGGACATGGAAGTGCCACTGGACTGCTTTCATCCTTTGATTCATTAGGAAGGATCATTGGCCCGCCATTAGGGGGATGGCTGTTTTCGCTGGCGATTGGCCTCCCTTATATTTCAGGTGTGATAATATCACTTGCGGCATTAGTTCTCTTTTTCCTCTTCCGCCCACAGGTAAGTACGGTAAAGACGACAAATATGCAAAATTAATCGATAGGCATATGTGGATAGGACATGCATAAAATGGTTGCAAGAATATATTTGATAAAAGGAGTTCGGCGCATGAAAAACAAAACCGTCACTAGTGTATTTTTCCTTTTAGTCATATTAGGTTTTGCAGCCTATCTAGATTCACCCTATTCATTTATAAACAAGAATTACGCCTATTCCGACGACCAGCCTGTTATGGCCCAGCCAGTTGAGGTTGAAAAACCCGAGAATGTTCCTGATTTGGTAGATAAACTGGAAAAAACGGAAAAGAAAGATGGATATATAGTCGAAACCTACGAGGAATATGAGGTCTATAAAGATCAGGACGGGAAAGTAATTCAGAGTGAACCAACTGGGAAAACAGAAACGTTAAAATACTGGGATTATAAAGATTAAGACCGCTCTATTGAGCGGCCTTTTTTTTATCATGTACCGCAGTAGGTACGGTATGGTCGGTTGGATGGTGCAGGCAGTGTGCAGTATTCCTGGTGTTTAGTCGAATCTGTGTATGGGTTTGAAAGAACCTTAAGAAGCTTTTCCGTCACACTATAGTCTCCCTGATTGACGGCAGCATCCAGTGCCTCCTCAACCCGGTGATTACGCGGGATTACTCCCGGGTTGGAGTTTCGCATCAATTGCTGGGATGCTTCTTTCGATTCCTCCTGCCTGCTAAGTCTTTCCTCCCACTGCTTTTGCCATTGAATAAATTCAGGTGTCCCAAACATTGCCGTTTCTTCTAGCTTATCCATAGTTAGGGATCTGAAGGTATTTGTATAGTCTGCACGATACTTTTGCATCATGCCGAGGAGATCATCGAACAAGGAATTGTCCTCTGTTTCTTCGTTAAATAATCCTAGTTTTTCTCTCATTCCCTCAAGCCAATGACGACGATACAACTCCATGTATTCTGAAATCGCATCCTGGGCTATTTTGACAGCCTCATTCTCATCATCATGGAGCAGCGGCAGAAGAGTTTCTGCAAATCTTGCGAGATTCCATCCGCCAATATACGGCTGATTGCCGTATGCATAGCGGCCTTGTTGGTCAATCGAGCTGAAAACAGTTTCCGGATCGTATGTATCCATGAAGGCGCACGGACCATAATCGATTGTTTCCCCGCTAATGGTCATGTTATCGGTGTTCATCACCCCATGAATGAAACCAACAAGCTGCCACTTTGCAATCAGTTTGGCCTGACGCTTAATTACTTTCTTAAGCAGCGATAGGTATTGCCCCTCGCCTGCTTCAATTTCTGGATAATGGCGGTTAAGTGTATAATCAGCCAAAATTCGAAGATCTTCTACATTTCCCCAATTTGCTGCATACTGAAAAGTACCAACTCGCAGATGACTGGCAGCCACACGAGTCAGAATAGCGCCAGGCAGGTAGGTTTCTCGAATAACTGGCTCACCGCTTTCCACTACGGCGAGGCTGCGGGTGGTTGGGATTCCTAAGGCATGCATAGCTTCACTAATAATGTATTCGCGGAGCATCGGCCCAAGCGCCGCCCTGCCATCACCCCCGCGGGAGTATGGTGTTCTCCCTGACCCCTTAAGTTGAATATCAAACCGATTCCCTTTGGGAGTGATCTGCTCTCCAAGTAACAGGGCACGTCCGTCCCCTAACTTGGTAAACCCGCCAAACTGATGACCTGCATATGCTTGTGCCAGAGGCGAAGCTCCATCAGGTATACGATTCCCAGCAAAGACAGCAATGCCATCTTCGTTTTGTAAGGTGGCGGCCTCCAAGCCTAGTTCCGTTGCCAATCCGCTATTGAGTATTATCAACTTAGGTGAACGGACCGGAATTGGGTTTTGGCTGGTAAAAAAAATTTTCGGAAGACGAACATAACTATTGTCAAAGTTCCATCCCGTATCTATTCTTTTATTTGTCATTGAATCTCCTCTTCCCTTTTTACAGAAATTTATTTTTTATGCGTTTAAATCAAAACGTTCCCCAGTCACAAGGTAGATAACATGTTCGGCGATGTTCGTCGAATGGTCCGCAATTCTTTCAATGTATCTGCACACAAAAGCTAACTGTGTAATTTGATTCGTTTGTGCAGGATATTTCTGTATATAGCCCAAAAGTTCTTTAACTAAAGTCCCATACATTTCATCCACTTTGTCATCTTTTTTAGCGCATTCCTTTGCGAGATCAACATCTTCTGAGAGGAAGGCTTTTAAAGAATCACTTAGCATGTCTAAGGCAAGATCCATCATTTTGGGAATGTCGACAATTTCTTTAATATGTTTTTCTTTCCCTATATGCAAGGTTGACTTTGCAATATTTACTGCATTATCAGCAATTCTTTCTACCTCAGAAGAAATTTTTAAAGCAACAACAATTTTTCTAAGGTCCCTGGCCACTGGGGACTCCTTTGCAATTAAAATAATCGCTTTATTGTTAATTTCATGTTCTGACTCGTCAATAATTGTATCATTATTAATGATTTCATTCGCTTTTTCAATATCCTGATTTATGAGGGTGTTTATACTTTCTTTAATAGCCTGTTCCGATTTACGAGCCATTTCCATTAGCATATCTTTTAATTGTTTTAAATTACTATCGAAATTTAATCTTGTATTCATTTTTATCACCCCTATTAACCAAATCTTCCTGTAATATATCCTTCAGTACGTTCATCACTTGGATTTGAGAAAATCTTTTCGGTTTTATCGAG